>MNDM01000003.1:5652-61456 GCA_001914955.1 Nitrospirae bacterium 13_2_20CM_2_62_8
TTCTCCGCCGGCGGCAGGGATGAGCTTCGCCCGATCTGCCAGAGTTGTGGCGAAGATTATGATTCTGTCGCGCAGGCGACACCCTGTTTCGGCGCAGAACTTCGTTGCCGGTTGGTAGGGCTGGCGCGCCACTGCCCAAGAGCATGCTGTCGGAATGTTTCTCTCGCGCCAAAGGGGAGCTTGGGATGGAGCCGGCGAGTGGGATCGAACCACCGACCGTCGCCGGGTCGGCCCTGAAGCCTGCCTCTCCGCCTCCTACAAAGGGGGCCAGCCCCCTTGTACGATCCCCACGAAGGGGGCACACCCCCTTCGGAACCCCCAGGTCGGTGGTTCGATTCTGGGTCACACGAAGTGCGGTATGGAGCCGGCGAGTGGGATCGAACCACCGACCTGCGGTTTACGAAACCGCTGCTCTACCAACTGAGCTACGCCGGCCGTCAATGTCTTGCGAGGAAACAGGATGGATAGGACGTGGAATTGATGGCATCATACTCAGCACTTCCATTACGTGTCAATCGAGTGACAGCATTAGGAGGTGTCATTTGACCCGGGCAAGCGGAAGGGTCCGAACCTGGGCGTTCGCATCGAGCGGAGGGACGCTCATCGGCTCTTGTTCATGCCCGTATTCCGCCCTGGCGGCTTTGGGTACCTGCGTCCGCACGTAGTCGAACAGCTCTCCCAACGATACCAGCCCGTCACCATCCGCCTCAGCTTCGCCGCCGAGCCCCTTGAGGAGATGGAAGGTGAACAGGCCATGCCGGCCCCGCTCATACTGATGGGCATTCTGGGCCTCGCTGATTCCGAGTATCTGCACGAGCTTGGCGGTTCCCATCGTGGGCACCGCAGCGTCCCAGACCGGACTCTGCCCCTTCTGGCGGATCGAGTCGTGCTGTACCGTCATCGTCACATCGAGCAGCAGCACCGCGTGCTGAAGCGGCAACCGCGTCAGGGCTGCCTGGAGCCGACGCAAGGACAACAACCGAACGTGGGAGGTGGGAGTCCCCTCATAGGGAAACAGCGAGACGGCACCGGTCACGGGATCCACCATCGCCCGACCGGAGAAGAAGACCAGCACATCTCCTCCCGACTCGACATGCTGCGGCAACCAGTTCTCGAGCACGTCAACAAGGTCGTCCTTCAGGGCGTGGTCGTCCGTCACCAGCTTGACCTGCCAGGCCGGAATTCCTCCTACCGCCCGGAGATACCTCGCCATGACTTCGGCATCGTGGGAGGCAAATTTGACGACCGGCACCTCGGGATCGCGGAAGGCACCGATCCCGATCGCGATTCCGACAGAGTTCCGCCGCTCGTACCCACGGACCCGCTCCGGAACCTGATCGACGTCGATGCTGCGCGCCTGCGAGGCTTCCGCTTGGGCGGGACGAGAGGCGGCGCTCCCCCCTCTCCCCGCCCCCGTCTGCAACCCCGATACGAGCGGCTTCCCCTCACGCTGCTTCGCCTCCGCGGCCTGCAGGATCTTGATCGAGGTGCCCAGGTGTTGGTTGAGCCCTTGCGCTAAACGCGTGATCGCGTCGTTTGCCAATTCGGCGAGGCCACGCACCTCGCAGCTTTGACCCTCCGTGTCTATGTTGCCGCGAGCTTCCGTACGCAGGTTCCGGGTCGAGAGCAGGGTGCCACCGGCGTCGAAATAGGAAACAGTGGCGCCGAGCGTGACGGTGGCGGGATAGCTCCTGGTCGACTGGCGATGGATGAAGAGCTCGACCTCCTTCAACCCCAGAACGACCTCCACGACACCATCGGACGCCGCCGCCACGCGGCTTCCCAACGGTTGTGCGTCGGCGAGCACATGCTCGAACACCATACCAATGTCGCGCTTCAAGGCCTCTGTGAGACGATCGCCGAACGGAAGTGTCCGGGGTTGACGGCAGGAGTCCGTGTAGGCAAGCGCGGCTTCCGTCACGCTTGGGTCTAGCCGAAGACCGACCGTCAACGGAAGCCAGTAGCCCTGCGAGGCACCTGCCCCGGTAAACCACCTGGACGATATCTCATTGCAGCCCGGGAATATGACCAGCAGGACCAGTGCCACGGTCAGCCCGGTCATCCGGCTGAGAAGGAAGGGTGGAGGCGCAGCGTGGGGAGGTCTCGCCAACACGGCCAACCCTATATACCGAAAATGACGAGAGAAGGCAACTACGAGGACAAGGTTCCTTGCGATCCGAAGCCCGGATTGACACGGTTTTCCCCAGTGCGCTAAGGTCCCAACCATGCCGGATTCGGCTGCAGGGGCAGGGCTCTCGCGTGCCAGCACTCCTCACGGGAGCCTGCATTGGTCGACGCTGGCTCGCCTCATTCGGCTCTCAAACCAGTCCGGCACCCTCCTGCTGATGCTGCCCACGCTGTGGGCGCTGCTGCTCGCCTCGCGAGGCACGCCGGACTGGAGCTTACTGGCCGTCTTCGCGGCCGGCTCGTTCCTCATGCGGAGCGCGGGCGTGGTTCTGAACGATCTCGCGGATCGGTCCTTCGACCGTCTCGTGGAGCGCACGCGCACACGCCCCCTGGCCAGTGGTGTCCTGGGAGTCCCCGCAGCGCTGGGCACTGCGACCGTGCTGATGGTGGCCGCAGCAGGCTTATTGAGCTTCACCAATGAGCTGACGATCCTGCTCAGCCCCGTGGCGCTCCTCCTGGCCACCATCTATCCGTTTTCGAAACGGTTCGTGCATCTCCCCCAGGCCGTGCTCGGCTTCGCATTCGGCTGGGGGGTCGTCATGGCGTGGGCGGCAGCTCGGAACAGGCTGGAGATCCCCGTCTGGTTGCTCTATGCGGGCTCGATCTTCTGGGCCGTCGCTTACGACACCATCTATGCGCTGCAGGATCGCGAGGACGATGCACGAATTGGAGTCAAGTCCTCGGCGCTGCTGTTCGGCGCTCGGACCTGGATCGCGGTGGGCGTTTCGATGGGCGGAATGCTGATCATGCTTGGCCTCACCGGATGGATCGTAAGCCTCGGACCCGGGTTCTATGCCATGTTGGCCGTCGTCGGCGGGTTTTTTACCAGACAGGTCTGGACGCTGCGGGGCTCGGTCTCCCCCGCACGGGCCTTCAGCATGTTCAGACAACATGTCTGGGTTGGATGGGCGATCTTAGCCGGGATCTGGGTGGGATTCTTGTGAAGGTTGAGGCTGAGGCTACTCAACCTTAGCCTGAGCCTTGGCTTCGGATTTGTCTGGCCCCGGCGCCCGCAGCGTCCCGACATACATGACGATCGCTTTGGCGTCCGAATCAGTGAGGCCGAGATTCGGCATGCGCGTGTCCGGCTTCATGCTTTGGGGGTACTTGATCCAGCGATAGACCCATGTGGAATTGAGCCGGAAGCCCGCACGATCCAGCGCCGGACCCACCACCCCCCCTGTTTCTCCGACCCGGTGACAGGCATGGCAGCCGTACTTATTCATGTACAGGCGCCTTCCATCGTCGGACAGCTTCACGGCCTGCCCAGGCTTCATCGTCAGATCCGGTCTAGCCACGGCCGCGAACTTCGGCCGGGCGGAAAAGTTCGCCTCCGCCGCTTTGGCCTTCTCCAATTCCTTTGCTGCGACGGCCAGGGCTTCCTGCTCCTTGCTGGTGGCAGAGTCATCAACTTCAGCTCGCTTCTTCTTGGCTTCCTCCTCAGCCTTCTTCTCGGCCGTTTCCAGGACCTGCTTGGCCCGATCGTATTGCTGCTGAGCAGCCTGAAGCTGGTCCTGCAACCCTTTCTTCCGCCCGTCCACGTCGTACTGCAACTTCGTTCCGTGCAGAGTCCTGACGTAGGCGACGATCGCCCAGAGCTCCTCCTCGGACAGCGTGTACTTGAAGGTCGGCATGGTCGGCACGGCAAACTCATCGTCGCCGATCTTGTCGCCCACCTCGGGGGTGGTATCTTTCATCTCGCGCGAGACAGTCGCAAAGAGCTCCTCGTCCTTGAACGTGGACATCTCCTCCTTGGCCGAGAGATCCTTCGGACGGGGATCCGGCATCGAGCTCCAGTTATAGCCCTCGTTTTGGCGGCCGTGCTCACCGTGACAGTGCATACAATAATGGGCGTACAGTTTCTGGCCCTTGGAGACCCGCTCACTTTGAAACAGTGCGCAGCCAGCCCCGACGACGAGCGCCGAGAGGCCGACGAGCGCGCCGGCCAGCCAGACCCTTCGAACATCTCCTGTCGTCCTCATGCAGACCGCCCTTTCTTCAGCTTCCGGACGACCACGAACTGAAAGCCCACCGCAAGGCCGATGGCCAGCGCGGCATAGAGATACCCCGAATAGTCCGGCGGCGGCTCGGCGCGGAAATACCACCACGAGGACACCGCCTTTTCCGATCCCTTCTCCTTCAGATCGCCGCTGTCCAGCTTCTTTCCATCCCAGATCGCAAACGCGACGTTGATGAACTCGCCGGGTTTGATCTGGACGTCATGCTCCACATCGCCGGTCGAGAGGGCGCGAGCGAACACGACCTTCCACGTGCCGTCCTGATAGACGCCTTTGCCTTTGACATCCTGCTGGGCCTGGACTTTCAGGGTGCCGAACCCCTGGGCATTCATGTCCAGAACCTTGGCGCTCACGTTCTTCCAATACCAGATATTGACGGGGCCGCCCTCCACCTGGGCCATGGGCTGGCCATGCGCGAAATGCGCTTTCTTGTCCCCGACCATGAACTCCAGCGCCGCCGCATCATGGGGATCTTTGCTGGGATCCGCGTACTCAAGGAGAATGGCCAGGTGCCGGCCGTCATGCAGGGCGCGCACGGTGACCGACTTCACGGTGACTTCCCCAATCCGCGTCGGCCAGTGCACTTGAGGGGATAACGGGAACTCCGAGCGGGGCGCGGTGTTCCACGCGGCGGCGGTCGGATCCTCCGCCGGCAGGGCTCCCTTCACGAGATCGGCTCGGACTGCAACGCTTTCCTGTGCCAAGCCAACTTCGGCCTCCAGGAGGCCCGCAGCCAGAACGACTCCTGCCAGCAATGCCAGGTACCGGATGTGCCTTCGATTACTCATCATGCTCACTACTCCAAGAGAGGTCAGGCGGCCTGGCTCCTACTGCGCGCGTCATCACTAGTTGCATTGACAGAGCAATGGGCACCACGGCACCGCGTGGTCTTTCCGCTGTGCCTCGGGCTGGTGGCCTGGCAGCCTCAGACTGCGCGCGTCCGGCGAGCACTCCATCCACCTGTGCCCGGAACCAATGAATCTTGAGTGCGCGACGCGCGAGCACGTGAGGCTGCCTGGCCAACATGCCTGCTCTTCAGTGCGCGATGCGCGAGCGCAGGAGTCAGGCTGCCTGGCTTCTCGCCCCCTACTCCCAGGTCCTGGGCTTCTGATGGGCCCCGTCGTATTCGCCCATGATGATTTTCCAGACCCACTCATCCGGAAGCTCCAGCTCCCAGCGTGGCATCGCCGATTTCCAGGGCATGCCCTCGACCGGCAGCCCCACCCCACCCTTCTTGATCCGCCAGTACAGGTAGGACTCCTGGAGCTGGGCGATCGTCCCCGGATCCACGAAATTCGCCGGTGGCGGATCGAAGCCACGAGCGGCCGGTCCCTTGCCGTCGAAATTCGCGCCGTGGCAGGGGGAGCAGAAGGCGGCGAAGAGCCCCTTGCCCATCATCACGTTCTCCGGGGTGTTCGGGATCGGGTTCGAGAGTCCGACAAACTCGCCGGGGGGAGCCGGATGGATGGTCCGGCTCTCAGCCGGCGGCATGTCGCTGGGAACCGCGCTGGCGTAAGTCTGCCAGCCAACCAGGAGAGGAAAGAGCACCAGCACCAGCAGGCGGGTGATTTTCATGGGCCCGGTCTGTCCTTCTCCGCTCAAGAAGCGGACGATGGGGCCAAAGAACTCCTCGGTCGACTCACCGCTGATGGTGGCGAAGATGACGATACCGGCGACGGCCAAGGTCAGGTACAGGAAGATGAGGTTGGCCGGCAGCGGAGCCGTGAACAGCGGCAGGATGAATTTCAAGAACAGATACAGACCGACGACGAGGACGACTCCTTTGGCCAGCACCCCGCCTTTATCGAGGAGGACCCCGACTTTTTTCAGGAGCACCTCGCCTTTGAGCAATAGGCCGCCTTTCATGTCCTCCACCCTTCCTTCAGCGGAACGTTATCGTGCCTGGGCCAGCGCCACCGCGGCGGCCGTCGGCTGCAGGATCTCGGACGGACTCACCGTGATCGGCTCTCCGCTCATCTGCTGCAGAAACGCGATCACAGAGAGAATTTCGTTGTTGGACAGTCCGATCGGATTCTTGTTGATGTGCGGCATCCTGGCCGGGTATTGCTTCGGCGGCCCCTCATGCCGGTAGTCCAAGTAGATGTACGCCTGGGGCTGGGTCAGGCTCTCGTAGATGAACTCGCGGGTGAGCTTGGCGCCGATGCCTTTCAAGTCCGGACAGCGCGCCGACTCGCTGGGACCGATCGAGTGGCACAGCGCGCACTGGCCCTTGCTGAAGAAAATCTTCTGCCCGATGGCCGCCATGTCGGCCGAAGTCTTAATCGTGGCCACGTCGAATTTCTCCTCCGCCGGCGGCAGCGACGCCATCTGGGGGATACTCAGCGCAATCAAGGCGAACGTCCCGAGCACGATCATCACAAACCCCACAACCCGGAGAAAGCGGGCCTGGATAAATAGCAGGATCGCCACACCGAGGGCCACCACGAGGAGCCCGATCAACTGGAGCAATGCAACTTCGCTCATTTCCTCACCGATGCCGATGAAGGCTTAGGTTAAGGTCGAGGTTGAGGTTGAGGAAAGGCTTGGTCCTTGTTCTTGTTTCGCCTCGACCTCAGCCTCAACATTAGCCTTCCCGTTGATCCAGTGTCGGCGATCCGCCGGCCATCGCCGGATACGCGCCTGCCGGGAGCTTTTTCTTGGTTCCCGGCTCCCCTGCCTTGGCCTTATCCCCCATGGTGGCCACCCAGAAAATGAAGGCCACCAGCAGACAGAACACGAACGTGTTCAATGACATGAATGCCGCCGCGTAACCCAGGGCCGGCGAGTAAGCGTACTGGGAGGAGTCGCGCATCACGCCGTAAATGTGCCAGTGTACCCGCGACGAAGACCGCGCGTAGCCCATCAAGGTCATGAGCAGGATCACCATGACCGCATTCAACACGAGGGCGTATCCGGCCCGCGGTGGCATGCGGCCCCAGATCATTTCGGTGGTAGTGCGCGCGCTCTTCATGAGGAGACCGGTCAGCGGCGTGATCGTGACCAAGACGAACAGGACAATCAGGACCTGGGCCACCGAGAAATAGTTAATGCGGACGATGGCCGGCACGAAATACCCCCAGACACCGAGCACGATGACCACGATCGCGGCGAGGCCCAGCACGCCGCCCATCACTTTTTGGGCCACCTTGGCCCAGGTGGCGGTCACTTGCTTGCCCGCGCGCCAATAGATGATAAAGCTCATGAACGTCACCAGGATCATGATATTGACGACGGTCATCTTGGCCGACATCACGCCGAACACGCCCAACAGCGGATGGTGCGTGCCGCCCATCTTCCTCGCCTCTTCCAGGCTGGCGACGAGCGAGTGCGGCGTCATCCAGACGCCGAGGCAGAGCAGCAGGATCACCAGCATCGCCATGATCGGCCGGCGGTACTTGACCTCGGATCCCTCGATGCGGTGCGTAATCCCCAGCCAGAAATAATAGTTCGCTCCCAGGAACAGCACACCGATCAGGAACGCCTGCAAGATGAACAGCCACGAGAGGAAGCCACCCATCAGGGTAATGCCCATCTGCTGGTTGTATTGGTACACCTCACGCATGAGCCAGTAGCCGGCAAAGGGTAACGGCAGCATGCCGAACACCCCGATGAAGTTCCCCACGTAGCCCATCCAGTCATAGTGCACGCGCTCCTCGTGCGTGTTGGCCGAAAGATACCGCATGCCGGCGTAGGCGCCGCAGATGAAACCGCCCAGCACCACGTTCGCGATCAGCCGGTGCACATTGACCGGCCACCACGTGGGATTCCAGGTGGCGGCCCAGGCTCGGGCCAGGGCCGAGCCTTCCGCGACCACCACGGGGCTGGCTTGGAACGTGGCCCAAGAGTTCGGGACGATCATGATGAAGAACGCGAACACGTTCAGCAGGAGCCCCAGGAACAGGTGAAGTCCCTTCTTGCCACCCCCTTGCATGACGTCCCAGCCATACCAGTACAGATACAGCGTGACGGTCTCCAGCAGGAACAGGGCGCAGTACACGACGAAGGACGGGAAAAAGATATCCGTCAGATACGCCATCAGCTTGGGGTAAAAGCCCAACAGCATGAACAGCAGAATGCCCCCGAACAGGGCGGTCGTGGCATAGGCGGAGGTGAGGAGCTTCGTGAACTCCTTGGCCAGCTTGTCGTAGCGCTTATCGCCGGTCCGGACCCCGACAATTTCACAGACCCAGGCAAAGATCGGGACGCCCAGCACAAACCCTGCCAACAATAAATGTTGCTGCGCGATGACCCAGATAATGTTCCGGCTCCCTCCCAATTGAGGGATATCCCGATAGGCGACCGTGGCTGCCGTACCGGCGGCATCCTGCGCGAGCCCCAACAGGGGGATTCCCAACAGGCCTGTGAGGAAGATCAACGCGGCAACCGACCACGCTCGGCGGCGCCACAAACCGGCGCGTCGCTCTCGATGTTTACCATGGTACGTCATGGAGATCTCCTGGCCCTCACGCAGCGGCTAGCGTGTGCGCCCACCGCCCTCCTGCGCGCCGACTTTCGCAGAGGGCTGCTTGGCACCCTTGGCTTGTGGGGCCTTCCCCTTGGCTCCCTGTTTCGCTTTTGCCTCGAGCGCCTTGACGGCGGATTCCGCTTGGGCAATCAATTTCTCCGTCCTCTGCAAGGCCTCAGCCGGCTTGAAGAATTCAATCTTGGGCGGCTCCTTCTGATACAGTTCGTGGGGATGGGGTGTTGTGACCGGCATGACGGCCCAGAACAGGAACACGAGCACCACGCCGGTCGCCGTGAACGCCGTCAGAAGCAGCGGCTGATCTGCTGGGACTCTCAAGAGATCCCACCGGCGGACCAACGCCTCGTACGGCTCCGCCGTCGGACGAGCGGCTGCCACCTGCTTCCGCACAATCTGCCCGAAAAGAAACAACCATCCGAGCGCCAGCCCCAGCAAGACCACGGTGGCCACACTGCCCCACAGGACCAACTCGATACTGATTCGTTCCGGCACGGGGACGTTCTTCAGCACTTCGATCTCAAACATGCGCCCCACGACCGCCTTCGCGACCCCGACCACCCCGCTTTCGATGCCGTAGGCGATCGGCAGGTAGACGGCGCTCAACAACGCCGCTTGCCACCACAAGGTGACCCCGGCGGATTCGGGCGGCTCCAGATGCAACCGGTCGAGGAAGACGGTGCGCGCACTGAGGCCCAGAGCCCAGATGTCGACAGGAATCGACAACAGCAGGAGGAGGGCGAGGCCGGGCATCTCCCAGGGATGGACACCCATGGCGAGCAGCAGCAAGATCAGGACGATCTTGATCGGGACGCCGGTCCAAAAGGCGGGCCACGCGACCGCGAGGCCCAACTTCACCGACGACATGGAAGAGGCGTGAGCAGACATGGATCAAAACGACAAATGGCTAGTCCAGAAATTCGCGATTGATGATCGCCGAAACGGTAAACACGAGAATGCCGGTCATCACCAGCAGCCAGCCGATGAGCGCGATCGGCCGCTTGAAAATATTACGCTCCGGGCTGCGGTCGATAAATGGCAAAGCGGCCAACAGCAACAGGAATGCATTCGGAATGGCGACCCCCGCCACGAACTGTCCGAGCTCTCCGGAAAATATCTTCAGCCGCAGCATCTGAAACAAAAACAGGAAGTACCATTCCGGCTCAGGATGATAGTCCCCCGGGTCCGGGGTCGCCTCCTCCAACAACACCACCGGCTCGATGAACGCCAGGCTACAGATTGTCACGAACACCGCTCCCATCGCCACGACGTCTTTCCAGACTTGCCGGGGGAAGAAGTAATCGGTCCTGGCTCTCAGTTCGTCCGCGCTTCCCCGGAACGGCCCGGCCGGGCCGGCTTTCCGGAACAGGAACAGGTGCAGCCCCGCCAGCCCCATCAGCGCGGCCGGGAGGATCATGACATGAATGACGAAAAACCGGCTCAGCGTCATCTGACCGGGCGTGGGCCCACCCTTGAGAAACCTGGCGATGAAGTCGCCGACAACAGGAGTCTTGTCCATGATCTCCACGCCGACGGTGGTCGCCCAATAGGCGCGCTGATCCCATGGCAACAAGTATCCGGTGAAGCCGAACGCCATCACCAGGCCAAAGAGCGCAAGCCCGATCAGCCAGACCAGCTCCCGTGGCTTCTTGTAGGCGCCCCACAGAAAGACCTGCGACATGTGGGCGAACACCATCACCACCATCGCCGAAGACCCCCAGAAGTGGTAACTCAAGATGAACCATCCATAATCCACTTCGTGCAGAATGTACTGGGTGCTCGCATAGGCGTGATCGGCACTGGGGACGTAATAGAACATGAGCAAAATGCCGGTCACCGCCTGCATGATGAAAATGAACAGCAGGCAGGAGCCGAACACATAGGCCCAGCGCGACCCGCCAGGTACGGGTTCGTTGAGCATCTTGGCCTGCAGGGTCTTCAGGCCGATCCGCTCGTCCACGAACGCGAACACTTTTTCCAGCACTGACGGTTGGCCGCTCATCAGACGATCCGAACCTGGGCTCTCGTGCCGGCCTTGAATTCCACGTCGATAATCTCGATATCGCCGTTGGCGGCGACCCGGATCGGGACCGGGTCCAGGGGTCGGGGAGCCGGCCCGTCCAGCACCTTCCCGCTGGGATCGTAAATGCTGAGGTGGCAGGGACACAGGAAGATCTGCCGGCCGAGTTTCGGGACGTTCCGCCACTTGTACCCGCAGCCGAGGTGCGGGCATTTGCCCGAATAGGCCACATAGGGCACATCGCGCTTGTTTGTCCAGATCACCTGACCGGAGTGGTCCTTGAACTCCAAATCTTTCCCCTTGTAGACGCCCTCGAGGACCGCCGGTGAGGCCTTCAGGACCCAGACGTTCTTGTCAACCTCGGCCTCCGGCATGAACGCTTCCTTGACACTCTTCTTGAACTTGAACTGCACCCCGACATCCTCCGTCTTGACCTTGCCCGCATTGCCGATCTTGATCCAGCGGTTGTCGAAGGGCGCATACATCGGCTTCATCACGTACTTGAGGACGGGAAACGCCAACGGGAGGGCCAGCAAGAAGCCGATCGCGTGCGTGAAGTTCGTGAAGAAGGTCCGGCGCTTGACGTTGCGCTCCAACTCGGGCACCGGCACCAACACTTCGCCCGGCTCCACGTGCAGGTGATCCTCGAGGTGCGCGATCTCGACCTCCCGGATGGTCACATACCCCTCGCGCTGAAAAGCCGGGAACTGCGCCATCTCGCTCGAGGTGCCGCGCAACTGGACGGCGTCCTCCGTCACCGTCTCGACCTGGGCCGCCGGGATCTGGCGCTCCAACGCGCCGGCTCCGTCGCCCACGACGATGTGGCTGACCTCCCGTGACAAGGGGTCGACGATGATCCGGGTCACCTCGCCGACTGCCCGGTCGGCGCACCGCACTTTCGATTTGAGCTTCGGTTGCACGTTACTTCTTCTTGATCGGCTTCGGCGTATTCACCGAGGGGTTCTTGAGCGTGGACAGATAGGCCACCAGCGCGTCGATATCTTTGTCCTCCATCAGCTCCTTATACTTGTCGGGCATCTTCTTCTTGTCGTATTCCTTCTCGAATCCTTCCGCCATCCAGCTCCGCGGGTCCAGGATCTTTTGTCGGAGCTCCTCCGGCTGCATCAAACTGCCGATGTTGTCCATCTCGGGGCCACGTTTCTTGCCACCCTGCCCGGAGAGTTTATGGCAGTTGTAGCATTCCTGAAGCTCCCACTGCTCCTTCCCCAGAGCAACCAGGTCACCAGTCGCTGCCGGCAGTGTGCCCGACGGCCTTTTGCTGTCGGCTCCGACCGGAACGCTCGCCATGGCAACGCCTCCGACCGACTGCAGCCGCTGCATGATCGCGTCGGCCTTCTCGGCCAACGCTTTCGTGCGGGTGAGCAACTCCTCCGCCTTTCCCTGTTCGGTGGCGGCGCGCTTGGCCTTCAGCAACTTTTCGATCTTGCCCTTTTCGTCCTCGGGATCGTACTGAGGCCAGAACGACGCTCCACCGATGTACACACCCGACAGCACGACGTAGAACGCCAGGAGCGCCACCAGCGCCTTCATCCCACCCATGGGCTGGAGCGAGGGAGCGTCCAAGAGAATGAAGACCGCGGTCCCCAGCATCGCGTAGGTGAAGAACATCACTTGAAAGACCGGCGGAAAGTCCAGCGCTCTGGCCAGGCCGACGAGGAAGATCCCGACGACGATCCCGATGATCCCCTTCTTGATCACGTGCTTCACGAAACTTCGCTCGTCACCCATGCTGCTACCCTGTCTTGACGGCGAGGAAGGCCCGTCGCGCTTATTTGGCTCCGGCCGGAACCGGGTCGCCCGCCCGCTCAGGCGCCTTGGCTTCAGACGCCCGTAGGGTTACCACGATCGCAAAACTCACCACCATATAGAAGATCAGCGTGATGCCGGTGATCCACCATCCGGCATAGGAGAGCGTGGGGGTGAACGACTCGGCGGTGAAATCGGGCATCAGGTTATACGTGTGGAAATACTTGCGAACGAGCGACCGGACCGCGCCCATGAGGCCCATCGTCCAGATCGCGCTGAAAGCCAGAAAGATCAGCACGAACTGGGCGGCGAAGTCGATCTTTCCCCACACGATCGTCCCCTGGCGGATCGCGCGGTTATAGAGGATATAGTTCACGACTGTGACGAAGATCAGGGTAAAGGCCGCCGAGTTTTTGGCCGGCATCAACGCGAGGAAGCTCCAGTCCGAGGGCAACTCCAGATGCTCCGTCGCCAACGCCTGGGTAGCGACAAACCCGTGTGGGGTCATCCAGATCGCATTGCCAACCACCACCATGAGGAACCCCACCTTGATCACGGTTCGCGAAGACACGGTGATTCGACCAATCGGCGGCATTCCTTGGCCGATAATCCACGGAGCCAGCGTCAGCGGCACCAAGACGGCCAGAGACCTGGGATCGGGGACAGGGAAGATCGTCCAGACGTACGTCATGATGAACGGCAACGCGACCATCACCACGAGGGTCACGGCCGTCATCCGGACTCGCTCGACCCCCTCGATCCGTTTCATGCTGAGCCAGATGTAATAATTGCTGGCCAGGAAGATCAGCCCGACCATGGCGCCTTGCATCTCGAAAAACATCGAGAGCTGATCGGCCATCATGTACGGGCAGATCGAGGCATCGTAATCGCACAGCTCGAACGACAGCAAGTACCCCATGAAGGGCAGGAAGAGGAGCGCCCCCACCCCGATCAGGTTTCCGACGAACCCCATCCAGTCATAATAGGCACGCTCCTCCTCGTTCTTGGCGCCCATGTACATGTAGGCGGCGATCAAGCCGGCGATGAACCCGCCGAAGGTCACGTTCCCCACCAGTCGGTGGAGGTTCAACGGCATCCAGCTATAGTTGTAGACCTTGTCCCAGAGGGACGCGGTTTGGATGTATTCGACCAGGGACAGGCCTTCCGCAGCCTTCGCCGGCGTATTCATGAACGAGGTGGGACCGTCGATCACGAAGAGCGTGACCGTCCCGATGATGTTGAGCAGCACGCCGAGGGCGATATGCCGACCCTTCATCTCGCCCTTCCACGCATCCCAGGTGTAGAAGTACAGGTACAGCACGATGGTCTCGGCGATGAACAGGAGCGGATAGATCACCGCAAAGATCAGGAAGAAGTGGTTGATCAACCAGGTGGTGAACTGGGGATAGGTGGCCAGCAGGACGAAGATGAACAATCCGCCGGTGAGCGCGGTCATGCTGTAGAGGATCACCGTGACCTTGGTGACTTCCTTGGCCAGCCGGTCGTAACGCGGGTCCTGCTTTCGATACCCCAGCCATTCCGAAATGACCACGAAGATCGGAGCGCCCAGGATGAAGGCGGCAAAGAGGATGTGGAGCTGGGCGACGATCCAGACGGCCGTGCGGTTCCCGGTGTAGGGAAACTCCGCGGCCGGCGGACTGGGAACTTGAGCATAGGCCGCGGTGGCGACCGTTGCCAGGAGGACGAACGTGAGCAGCAGACTGCGTCGCGTGGCCGTCATCTTAGGTCTTCCCCGCCGCAGCCTTCTTGGGTTTGGGAGGCGCGGAGGCCGGGGCCTTGCCCGCCGGCGCGGCAGCAGGCGGCTTGGCCGAGCCGACCGGCACCCATTCCTTCTTCACCACATCAAATTCCAGGCCCTTCAGTCCGAACGTGCGCTCGTAGGCCATGACCTTCCATCGGTCCTCCTCGGGAAGCTTGCTCTTCCAGGCCTTCATCTTGGTGTCCTTGACCCCCTCGGAGATGCGCCAGAACCAGACCGCGTCCGAGTAGAGCTTCATCCGTTCGGTATTCCGGAAGTCCCGCGCCCCGGCTTTCACGGGCTTTCCGTCTTTCCCGTGGCAGCTCGCGCAATTCACATCAATATTCGTGGCGCCGATGAAGATCTGGCGCCCTTCCTCGATGATCTTCTCATCCGCCCACCAGCCTGCCGGCATGTGTTTGTCCGCGTATTCAGCCGGAGGGTCCGGCGGTGCCACGATCGGCCCCTCGCCCGCCTCGCACCCTGCGACCGTCACACTCGCTCCCGCCAGACCTATGAGGAGCATCATCGTCCCCCACGCCGTGCGCTTCATCATGATCTCACCCGTTCCTTTCTCCTGACCCGCCTTGGCCTTGTACCGCTTGCAGCCGCCGGTCTTCTTGATGGTCCGTGCCTGACTCGAGAAGGGCCGCTGACAAAAAGACGCTTTCGCCCAGGCCCCCGGCCTGAAGCAAAAGCGCCACCTGCCCAGAACGCCCGGATTCTCCCCGGCGGTCAGCCACGCACCGCGTCCCCCTGTTCCGATTCGGCGACGCGATCGGACGACCCGCCGACCCTTATCTGACTGAAGCTCTATTTGCGCCGTTCCTTGCCTCTCTTTTGAGACCGATGCCGGTTCCGGATCAATCTCACGCCTGCCAGCGCAGCCACCGCCGCAAGACCGATCCCCGCACCATAGTAGATCCAGTCGGCTCCTTCGGCGGCTGATTCGCAGCCTGAGCCAAAATTGACCGTGATGTGGCGCTCCGTGCGAGCATCCTTGGAATCGAACTGAGCGGTCACCCGCTTTTCTTGATCGAGGGCGATCACCAGGATCGGGTCGCCTCCATTCTCGTTGTGCAGATGGAGGGTGGCCTTGTAGTAGCCGCGGTTGTCCGTGTACCCGATCGCATGGACGGATACCCGCACATCCTTTGCGATGACCTTGATGTCAGGAACCGGCTGGCCATCTGGCCCGCAGACATGCCCCGCGACGGTGAACCGGTGGTCCACCTCATGCATGGCTACCGCGGTGGGGGGAGAGGAGGCACCTAAGACGAGCCACGTAACAACGAGGCTCAATAACGCCACAAAATAAATCGCCCTCGTTCCGCCCCCCGGTCCCTGCCGCATAGGCCTCGTCGTGCCGGTTGCCGCGGCTGGGTTCCGCACTGCTGAGCGGCGGCTCAACTCCTCGAAACACTCACAAAAACACGGCACGCCAGGCCTTGGGCGCGACCGTTCTAGCATAGGTGATGGCCTTTGTCAATAATGCCCGTGGCCGCGTTTGACGGTGAAATGTCCCGCTATTCAGAGGGGTTTCGGCGGCCTGGCAGGCCCTCTCTCGAGAGGGCTCCGGGCGGGACGCCGGGCAGGATCAGTGAGCCAGGAGAGCGAATCAAAAGGAATCTGAGGGAGCGGAGGAGATGAGCAGACAGCCCTACAGATGCCCGCGCGCCTTCGCCGCTGCGGTGGTCTCCTGAGCCTCGGCTCGACGCTGCGAGGATTTTTTCGCCACCCAGGCCTCCCAGGACTGTCCAAAGGCGGTGTCCTTCCCGGTGAAGGCAATGGTGGCAACCTCGGCGTAGAGGACCTGGCGGATCCCCTGCCCTCCTTTCGGGTAGATCTGGACGGAGGGCCGTACGCCGGTCGAATCCCGGTTGAAGAGATAGCCCTCGATCGTCTCCCCCGACTGCAGTTGCAGCGTCACGTCGCCACGGTAATCGAACGCCAGCTCCACCGCCTCGGCCAGCTCGTTCGCCGTCGCCGGGCGAAACACGCGCCCCGCGAGCGAGCTGGCTTCCGGCGTGTGGTACTTGGAATCAGTCATCGGTTCGCGCGTTGAGCACGGCAGGCGTGATCGTGAAGGCGGGAGTTACTGCACGTTCGGCATCACCGTCGTCTTGATCGTGCGGCCGAAGCCGGACCAGGAGCCGAACGTATCTTCGACGGCCGAGGCCTCGTACCCACAGTGCACCATGCAGTCGGCGCACTTTTCATTCCGTCCGGTGCCATACCGGTCCCACTCCGTGTCATTCAGCAGCTCCTGGAACGTCCTGGTGTATCCGTCCTGCAGCAAGTAACAGGGCTTCTGCCACCCGAAGATATTGTAGGTCGGGTTTCCCCAGGGCGTGCACTGATACTCGCGTTTGCCCATCAGGAATTCCAGAAACAGGGGGGATTGGTTGAAGCGCCAGGTGCGCTTGCGATTGCCCAGAATCCTGGCGAAGAGCTCACGGGTCTTCTTCCGTTTGAGGAAGTTCTGCTGATCCGGAGCTTTCTGGTAGCTGTATCCGGGAGAGATCATCATCCCCTCGACCCCGACCGTCATCATCTCGTCGAAAAATGCGCGCACGCGCTCCGGGTTCGCGTCATCGAACAGCGTCGTGTTCGTCGTCACCCGGAACCCCCGCTTCAGGGCCGCCCGAATGGCTCTGACCGCCACATCGTAGACCCCGTCCCGGCAGACCGCGAGGTCGTGCTCTTGCCGCAGCCCGTCCATATGGATGCTGAAGGTCAGGTACTTGGACGGCGCATACTCGTCCAGTTTCCGCTCAAGGAGGATGGCATTGGTGCAGAGATAGACGTACTTCTTGCGCGCGACCAGTCCCCGGACGATCTCGGGCATCTCCGGGTGAATGAGCGGCTCGCCTCCAGGAATGCTCACCATCGGTGCGCCGCATTCCTCGGCCGCGGACCAGCACTGCTCCGGCGTCAGCCGCTTGTCGAGCACGTGATCGGGATATTGGATCTTGCCGCACCCGGCGCAGGCCAGGTTGCAGCGGAACAGCGGCTCGAGCATGAGCACGAGCGGATAGCGTTTCACTCCCTTCAGCTTCTGGGTGAGCACATACGTCGCGACCGTATACATCTGGGAAACCGGAACAGCCATCCCTTGCCTTCCTTCGTCTGGTTGAATAAAGAGCGGCGGCCGCACGGCCGCTGCATTCCGGCACTGCGCAGAAAGTTCAAAGTCCGCGGAATTCTAGCATCCCGCGGGGGGCACCGTCAAATCCCGACCCTGACTTCCCTCGAGAAAGCCATCTACCCGGCGATGTGCTGGGTGCGCTGTTATGCGCCTCTCCGGATCTCCCGCTCCGCCTGAAGCCAGTCCTCGAGGGCATAGCCGTCTTGGCGACCGCGTTGCTCGTACAGCTCGTAGGCCCGCATGGCAATCCGTGCGTCAGCGGGACGTCGCAACTCAAAGACGTGCGCATGGCGGACCTGCAGAGGCGAGCGGCTCAACCGAAGTGGGGACCCTCGTCGCCGCCCGCTTCAATCCCGTCATCCGGGCCTTCTATCAGCGCCTGCGCGCCGCCGGTAAAGCGAAGAAGGTGGCCTTGGTCGCCTGTATGCGGAAACTGCTGACAATGCTCAACGCGATGCTCAAGCATCGGACGCACTGGCGGACGGAGCAGCCTCAGCACGCTTGACAATCAAGACAGTTGCTGACCCCGAATGTGACCCCGAATGGTTTTGACGTTCGTACGACCAGGTGTCCTCAGAGAATCCCTCTCCGCATGACAAGGCTAGGCCGACCGTGGAAAGGAGTCAAGCGGCCGCGCGAGCGCAGGGGCGTGTGAGGTTGGATCGTGGTGGTCGGCCATTGCCATCGCCAGCCCAAATCAAATGTGTGATTGCAAGACCCGGCCCTCAAACCTCCTCTATTATAAACTGTCCGAGTCCTCGACAAGTGAAGGAATTTGGTCTACAGTATGCGATCAGGGCCCAATTCACAGTTGTTTTGAGGGATTCCATGTTCCTACGAGTCCGAAATCCCCTGCTCTCACGCTTATTGGTTCTACCATGGCTCGTCACGTGGGTCCTCACTATCCCGCTTTTCCACATTCATGCCCTCGATGCACAGGAGAACAGCTTCCGTTCCCAGGCAGTCCTACTACACACAGTCTTTTCCCCTGATCTCCCAGGTGAATACGCTCCTCGAACCGTCGCTCATCAGGGTGGGATGGCAGAAAATCAACAGGCGTTGTCGAGCCATTTCCCGCAGTACTCTGAGTTTGCTATCGGTCTTTTTAGCGAAGATGATTCTAAGCGGAAGGACAGGATTCAACCTATTCTCTCTGCCCATTTCTTCTCACTGAGACATTGCCCGCTCGGCACAAGTCGATATGTAATCCCCGAACCGCCGTCACCACCTTTTGTGCTGCTGGCATCTTCTGTCTCCCCGCGCGCTCCTCCTCCGTCCGTCTCCTGCTAAGTCTTTCAATAAATCTCTCAAAAGGCACTACTGAAGGCGTTACTGAGGTAGTGCCTCGATGACTGTTCGCAGAAGACGGACGCGAGTTCCATGTTGAACAATCAGGCCGGAATACAACACGGCAGGTGCACGAGCAAGCGTGTCACTGTGACGGAGGTGTATTGTGATTTCGACGGAACGATCACCTGCATAGATGGCACCGACGCCGTGCTGGAAGCCTTCGCCCTGCCGGCCTGGCGAGAATGGGAACAGCGATGGGTGAGAGGCGAGATCACGAGCCAGCAATGCCTCTCCCGTCAGGTCGAGTTGATTCAAGCCGATCGGGAGACTCTCGTTCAATTCGTGACGGATATTCCAATTGACGAGGGAATTCTTGCGCTCGACCGGCGGTGCGCGGAACAAGGCGTCCCGCTCACGATAGTGAGCGACGGCTTTGACCTGATCGTCGAGGCGGTCTTGCGCCAGCACGGCCTCTTGCACCTCCCAGTCTTCTCGAATCACCTCCGTTGGGACGAGCAAGGGCTCCCGGTGCTCAGCTTCCCATTCGCGGCGCAGGGGTGTGAGAGCGGAGCCGGGACCTGCAAGTGTTTGTTGACATGCCCATCGGATCCCGCATCGGCCCGTCTGGTCTACATCGGGGATGGCCAATCCGATCAATGCGTGTCATCCAAGATCCAGACGGTATTTGCCAAAGGGACGCTCCGAGAATGGTGCGAACTCAGGGCCATCGCCTATGAACCATTCGAGACGCTCAACGAAGTTGCGGATCGTCTTTTCCCAAGGGAGGATCGTATCGCATGAAACCCTTACCAATGATCCGTGCCACCGAAGAAGAACTTCGCGCGAAGGAAGCCAAATACTGCTCATACGGCGATACGGTCCATTACTCGCCTGTGCCCAAGTTTTTTCAAGGTTGCGAGGGTAGCTTTCTCTACGATCGTGAGGATCGCCCCTATCTCGACCTGCAGATGTGGTACTCGGCGGTCAGCTTCGGCTATCGCAATAAGGCCATCACCGACGCCGTCAAGGCTCAACTGGATCAATTGCCTCAGCTTGCGTGCCAGTATCTGCATACGGAAAAAGTCCTTGTGGCCGAGAAGCTGGCCGCAGAATGTCTCAGAGCGTTCGAAATGGAAGGCCGTGTGCAATTCAACGTCGGTGGCGCGCAGGCGATCGAGGACTCCATGAAGCTCGTCCGCAACCACACGGGGAAAAGCCTCTTCATGGCCTTCATGGGGGGCTACCATGGCCGAACGCTGGGCGCGTCCGAGATCACCTCGAGCTATCGCTACCGCCGCCGCTTTGGTCATTTCTCGAACCGCGCTCACTTCGTGCCGTTCCCGTACTGCTACCGTTGTCCCTACGACAAGAAGGTCGATACCTGTGAGTACTACTGTGTCAACCAGGTCGAGCGCTTGTTTGAGACCGAATACAACTCCTTCTGGGATTCGAGAGCGAATGAGCCAGAGTTCGTCGCCTTCTATGTGGAGCCGGTGCAGGCCACGGGCGGGTACATCATCCCGCCGCCGGAGTATTTCTCGCGGCTCAAGAAAATCCTCGATGAGCGGAAGATCCTGCTCGTGGACGATGAGATCCAGATGGGATTCTTCCGGACCGGGAAATTCTGGGCCATCGAGCACTTTGGGGTGAAGCCGAATATCGTGGTCTTCGGCAAGGCCATGACGAATGGGCTCAATCCCATCTCGGGGGTGTGGGCGCAGGAAACACTCATCTCACCAGAAAAATTTCCGCCGGGCTCGACCCATTCCACGTTCTCCTCGAATCCGTTGGGGACGGCGGCCGCATTGGCTACGCTGGAATGGATCGAGCAGCAGGATTATGAAAAGAAGGTGGCCGAGTCGGGGGTGTATTTCCTTCAGCAGCTGAGAGACCTCAAAAACCGCCACGCGACCATCGGCGACGTATCCGGTTTAGGCCTGGCCCTTCGCATCGAAGTGACGAAACCTGACCGCTTCACCCCGGACAAAGCTCTGACGGATAGGATTTTTGAAGCCGGGCTCGCTGGGGATATTCCAACGGCACGGGGCCCAATGGGGTTGGTACTGGATATCGGCGGACATTACAAGAATGTCTTCACCCTCGCGCCGTCTCTGGACATCACCCGAGAGGAGATTGATCTGGGAATCGAGTTGCTGGATTATTTGTTCGCCCAATGCACGAAACACCAAACATAAGACAGAACCCTGCCAAACCGCCAAGCCCGCTCGATGGCATGGTCGGCCGCCGGAGCACCGATCTAGCCTTTTACAGTGACTCGAAGGTGCTGGTGTACCTGATCCACGGTGTGACCGGCACACCGACCGAGATGCGCTACCTGGGCCGGGGGTTGGCACGCCACAAGTGGGATGTCTACGCGACGACGCTGCCAGGCCACGGCACGCGGCTCAGAGACCTGCTGCGGACCAATGACCATGACTGGTTGGAACATATCAAGGCACAACTTGCCTTTGCGCGAGATCGCTACGACTATGTCTTTGTGGCCGGCCTCAGCGCAGGCGGCCTCCTGGCCCTGGAAGCCTCGGCCTTCGTGGGAGTTGATGGCGTCGGGGTCCTCTCCCCGACATTCATCTACGATGGGTGGAATACTCCCTGGACACACGCAATCCTGCCATTGGCCATGAAATGGATCCCCCGCCCCTTGCAATCTGTTTTCTTTCACGTCGATGGGCCTCCCTTCGGGATCAAGGACGAGCGACTCCAGGCCCACATGCGGGAGTCCTATAGTCCGATCTCGTTGCTGCGAGAGTGGCTGCGCGCCTGTTGGGCACGCCGGAAGAACCATGCCGCGGATAACAGGACTCCGGCTTCTTCGGCAGCAACGACAGGATATCCGGTATTTCCATTGAAGACGTTCACCGATCTTGATCGGCTAAACACACGCGTTCGCAGTCGGTTGAGAGCTGTCACCGCGCCCACCGTCATTCTCCAAGCCCTGGAAGATGATCTTTCCAGCCCACGCAATGCCCAGATCGTCCATGACGAAATCTCCTCCAGGGAGAAGCGGGTGGTCCTGTTGGAGGACTGCTACCACGTGATCACGGTCGATAAGCAGAGGCACTCAGTGGTGGCAGCGTTGGCCGAGTTTTTCGGCGCCCAGTTGCCCAAGGAGAAACCTGCGCAACGCAATCACCACCTCGCCGACTCCCTGCTTCCATGACTCGTCCAATCATCGGCAGAGGCTGCCCGCATCTGGTATGTGAAGACTAGACGCACCGGCGACTGACCAGTGATCCAGCAATAAATTGAGGGAAAGTTGTGGCTATGCAACGCGTTGTTGTAACTGGGATGGGTGCGGTCACACCCCTTGGAGTAGGGGTCCAGAGTTTTTGGCAGGGTCTCATAGCAGGACGTTCTGGTGTCGGTCGGATTACGCGGTTCGACCCCCACCAACATAGAACGCAAATCGCTGCGCAGGTCTCAGATTTCAACCCGCTAGCTTTTATGGAAAAGAAGGACATCCTCCGGACGGATCTCTTTATTCAGTACGCCCTAGCAGCAACCGCAGAAGCTCTGCAGGATGCTTCGCTCGTCTTGCCTGGAAGGATCGCTGACCGGACAGGGACCAGTATTGGTACGGCAATGGGGGGAGTGCCGAAGCTTACGGATGCCCTGAGTATCTTATCGCAATATGGAGCCAACAGAGCGGTACCTTATATGATCCCGGCGATCATCCCCAATATGGCCGCGGGATGGATATCTATGCGTTATGGCGCTAAAGGACCGAATGTCTCTCCAAGTACCGCCTGCGCTGCTGGGAGCCATGCCATTGGCGATGCCTTTCGGCTAATTCAGCGCGGCGATGCCGACATCATGCTGGCTGGAGGGAGCGAGGCAATCATTACGCCACTTGTTCTGTGGGGTTTTGACTCGATGCGGGCACTTTCATCCCGGAACGAGGCCCCTCAGTATGCCAGCCGTCCCTTTGATGCGCAGCGGGACGGCTTCGTGCTGGGCGAAGGGGCAGGTGTTGTCGTGTTAGAGGAACGAGAATACGCCCTTGCCCGTGGGGCTCGCATCTATGCCGAACTCTGCGGATACGCGATGACGGCTGATGCTTACCACCCCACAACCCCCGCGCCCGATGCCGATGGGGCTGCTCGATGCATGGCCCTGACGCTGTCCGATGCTGGTTTCCATCCCTGCGACATCGATTACATCAGCGCCCACGGTACCTCCACCGTGCTCAATGATGCAAGAGAGACAAAAGCCATCAAGCAGGTTTTCGGTCCCCATATTTCGAAACTGGCGGTGAGTTCAATCAAATCCATGATCGGGCATACGCTCGGAGCTTCAGGAGCGTTGGCGATCATCGCTTCGATCATGGCGCTTCGCGACCAAAGCTTGCCCCCCACCATCAATTATGAAAACCATGACCCGGAATGCGATCTTGATTATATTCCCAACACCACTCGACGTACCGATGCGCGGACAGCACTGGTCAACGCCTTTGCGTTTGGCGGTTCGAACGCAGTTCTTGCGCTGAGAGGGGTATCCTCTTGACCCTTTTCGACTTTCTTGCAAGAGTGCACTTCCAAAAGTTAGAATGCTCGAAGATTAACGCCTCATCAAGGAGTTGGCTTGGATGGATCTGGAACACCTACAAGAACGTTTAAAGAAAATCTTGATCGATAAGACTGGGGTGAATAAGGAAGTGATCAAGCCTACAGATCGTCTCGTCGACGACTTGGCTCTGGATTCGCTTGATGCCGTCGAATTAGCAATGGGCATAGAGGATGAGTTCGGCCTTACAATTTTAGATGCTGACATCAAGAAGCTTCAAACCGTCGCAGATGTCTTAGACTTGATTAGTCATCGACTCTCAGAGTCTGATGCGGAAGCAACCTCGGGTTAACCGAAGAGAAGAAATAGGTCACGACGAAACTTTAGAAGGAGGGTGTGGAGGCGCCGGGCGGGTTCGAACCGCCGCATCGCAGTTTTGCAGACTGCTCCCTTAGCCACTTGGGTACGGCGCCCCGCTGGCCATTATATCGGGGCATGTCCACGAACTCAACCGACGCGAAACCCCTCACCCTCTCCTCTTCCCCTCAAGAGAGAGGGAAAACTTGTGAAGAGGCGGGGTATGGATAGCGGATGTGCTAGGGCTTAGAGCGGAATTCGCCGGAAGAGCGGGGAACCCACCGAGACTTTGTCGGGAAGGAAAGCTGGAACTGACTAAGGCACCGCGATCATCAGATCGCGGCCGCGGGAATTCCAGAAGGGTTCCACCGGACAAAGCCCGGAAGGGTCGCTCTGGGAGGCGCTGGAGCGGCTAAGCCCTGGCACATCCGTCTTCCACAGCAGAGAAGCGGGGACGCACGGAGCGGAATCCACCGTCCGACAGACCTTACTTTTTGTTGGGGAGGATCGGCAGGTCGCGAGTGATGCTGGTTTGTGAATCGGAAGGTTTCCCGAGCAGGCTTTGAACAGTTCCGCCGTTGCCTGGCGTGGCCGCCGACGCCAGCTTTTCCTCGCCCGCTTCCTCGGCCGCCTTCTCCTTGGCGAGCAGCTCGACTTCCCGGATCAGCGTCTCCATCAGCTCTTCCGCCGGCACCTTGCGCAATAGCTTCCCCTTCTTGAATAGAATGCCGACTCCCTCGCCGCCCGCGATGCCGATATCCGCCTCCTTGCCTTCGCCGATCCCGTTCACGACGCAGCCCAGCACCGACACGTTGAGCGGGGTCTTGATGTGGCCCAGCCGTTTCTCCAGCTCGTTGGCCATGCGTACCACGTCGATTTCCACCCGCCCGCAGGTCGGACACGCGATCACGTTGATCCCGCGATGGCGCAGCTCCAGCGACTTCAGGATTTCAAAGCCGACTTTCACCTCCTCAACCGGGTCCGCGGCCAGGGACACCCGCAGAGTATCGCCGATCCCGTGCGAGAGGAGCCAGCCGATCCCGATCGCGGACTTTACGGCGCCGGTCTGCGCGGTGCCCGCCTCGGTAATGCCGAGGTGAAGCGGGTAGTCCGACTGCAGAGAGAACAGCCAGTAGGCGTCCACCGCCAAGTGGACGTCCGAGGCTTTCAACGACACCTTCATGTTGGTGAACCCGACGTCCTCGAGCGCGTGCACGGCGTTGAGCGCCGACTCGGCCAAGGCTTCGGCCGTGGGATATCCGTATTTCTCCAGGAGGGGCCGTTCCAGGGACCCGCCGTTCACGCCGACCCGCAGGGGAATGCCACGCTCGTTCACCGCCTTGATCACCTCGGCCGTCTTCCACCACGCGCCGATGTTGCCGGGATTGATCCGCACGCAGTCCACCACCTCGGCCGCCTTCAAGGCCAGGCGATGGTCGAAGTGAATATCCGCGATGAGCGGCACGGTCATCTGAGCCTTGATCTTCGGCAGCGCCGCCGCCGCCTCCATGTCGGGGACCGCCACCCGGATGACCTCACAGCCGGCCTGCTCCAGTTGCTGAATCTGCTCGACCGTCGCCTTCACGTCGCGGGTGTCGGTCGTGGTCATGGACTGGACGGAGATCGGAGCGTCGCCGCCGATCCCGACCTTGCCCACCTTGATCTGCCGGGTCTTTTTGCGGGTAATGTACATCCTCAACTCGCCCTAGCTGCCTTGCTCATCTCCCTTATGCTCTTCCCTCGCGAGTGAAGCCAGGCTGAACCGCTTGCCCTGGCCCGTTCGAAGGGGGCGTTGATCGGCAGATCCCTCGCGTGCGACGGCGGGCGAGGAGACCTTTTCGAGCAACGCCTTGACGCCCTGGTAGATGCCCTCGGCGGTCAGCCCGTATTTCTCCCGCAGCAGGTCCTGCGGGCCCTGCTCGATGAACCAGTCCGGCAATCCCAGGACTTTGGTGGGGAGGCCGGTGACGCCTTGGTCAGACAACGATTCGAGCACCGCTGAGCCGAACCCGCCCATCCGGGCCGCTTCCTCCACGGTCACGAGGCACCTTACGCGCCTCGCCACCTCGCCGAGCAACCCCGCGTCCAGCGGTTTCACGAACCGGGCGTTCACGACGGCGGCGGAGATCCCGTCCTGCTCGAGCCGTTCGGCCGCCTTCATGGCCTGCCAGACCGTCACGCCGACGGCTACGATCGCCACATCGGTCCCGTCCCGCAAGAGTTCCCCCTTCCCGATCGGCAGCGTGACCGGCTCCGGAGCCATCTCGACGCCCAGGCTGGTGCCGCGGGAGTACCGCACCGTGGCCGGCCCATGATACGTGAGACAGGTCTTGATCATGTGCTGCAACTCGTTTTCATCCTTCGGCGCCATCACCACCATGTTCGGCACGTGCCGCAGATAGGCGTAATCGAACGCGCCGTGGTGCGTCGTCCCGTCCTCTGCCACCAGCCCACCCCGATCGATGCAGAAGGTGACCGGCAGGTTCTGCGTCGCCACGTCGTGGACGATCTGGTCGAAGGCGCGCTGCAGGAAGGTCGAATAGATGGCCACCACGGGGCGCATGCCCTGCGCCGCCAACCCGCCGGCGAAGGTGACCGCATGCTGCTCCGCGATGCCCACGTCGTACAACCGGTCCGGAAACTCCTTCTCAAACGCCGTGAGGCCGGTCCCTTCGCACATCGCGGCGGTAATCGCGACGATCCGCCGGTCCTGCCTCGCCAACTTGACCAGCGTGTTCACCGCGATCGCGGTGTAGCTGGGGCGCGGCGCCTTCTTGGCCGGCTCACCGGTCTCCCGCACAAAAGCGGGACAGGCGTGGAACCACACGGGGTTCTCCATGGCGGGCTGGTAGCCGAGCCCTTTCTTCGTGATCACGTGCAGCAGCGTGGGGCCCCTCAACTTGAGCACGTTTTCAAGGGTGGGGAGGAGATGCTCAAAATTGTGGCCGTCGATCGGCCCCACATAGCGGAAGCCCAGCTCCTCGAACAGCAGTCCCTGGAGGATGATGCCCTTGGCCAATTCCTCCGCCCGGTGGGCGATCTTCGTGATCGGTTGACCGATGCGGGGGATGGCGCCCAGGAACTGCCGGGTCTCCTCCTTGACGCGGGTGTAAAACTCCCCGGTGAAGGTCCGGTTCAGGTAGGCCGAGATGGCGCCCACGTTCTTTGAGATCGACATTTGGTTGTCGTTCAGAACCACCAGCACATCTCTGTCCAGGCCTCCCGCGTGGTGGAGACCTTCGAGGGTCAGGCCGGCGGTCATCGCTCCGTCCCCCACGACGCACACCACTTTATGGTTCTGGCCGAGCTGCTCGCGGGCCTCCACCATCCCCAGCGCCGCAGACACACCGGTGCCGGCATGGCCCGCATTAAACGTGTCGTACACGCTCTCCTCCCGCTTGCAGAACCCGCTGAGTCCGCCGAACTGCCGCAGGGTGTGGAACCGCTCCCGCCTTCCCGTCAACAGCTTGTGGGCGTAGGCCTGGTTGCTCGTATCCCAGACAATCTTATCCTTCGGCGTGTCCAGCAGCGCGTGCAAGGCCACCGTCAGCTCGACGACGCCCAGGTTCGAGGCAAGATGCCCTCCGACGTTCGAGACGACCGAAATGATCTGCTCACGGATTTCCTGGCACAACTCCGGAAACTGCTCCGTGGACATCCGTTTCAGATCCGACGGACCGTGAATGCTCTTCAGCAACGACATAGTAGTCTCTCTCCTTTTTGCTTGGCGCGTCAGCTGCTGGTGTCAGGACCGCGTCGAGTCTGGCTGGCAAACTTCTAGCAGGCAGCTTCGGCTTCTGTCCGAAATTGCGACTCAGTCTCCCACACGCCACTTCGTCATGTCAAGCGTTTACGCCCAGACTCCGCTCCCACACCATGTCCTCTCAGTGGCTGCCGAACCGATAGGTGACGAGCGTGGAAAGGGTAAAATCGGCCGCGCTGCCTCTGATGAAGTCCAGGTTCTCGACGCCATAGACCTGCCAGAGAAGATTCTTCCGCAAGCGATAATTGAACCCGACCGTCGCCTCGGTGACGCCGTCATCGAGGATCCCGGTTCCGGTTCCATGAAACGGGCTGGAATAATAATCAAACTGCGCCACGAAGGACACTGTGGGCGACCAGAGATACTCGGCGGCCGTCAGCGCGCTCACAGCCGGTTGGACAGTCAGGCCGTCGACCGGTCCGGTAGGAAAAATCCCGTTCACGTTTCCGTACAAGATCCATCGGGTGGCGAGCGATTTTTCCACCGCGAGCCCGAGGCCGACATCGGCATGGCCGCTCCCGAAGACCTTACCGCTGTCGCCGGAAGGCACCTTCACCGCGAATCGCAGGGCCACGGCCGGGACTTGGGCGGACTGATCCAGGAATTGATACTTGCTGATCAGTGTGATGTCGCCCAGTCCCAGTTCACCCTCCCCGCCGCCGAACACCGTCTGCCCATTCCGGCTCAGGTTAAAGGCAAACCCGGTGCCTTGGAGCGCCTTGCGAGCCGGCGCCAAGCCGGTCGTCGCCCGTTCCGTCGCGGTGATGGCGCCGCTAAGAAAACCGCGGTAGCGGTAGAGGACGGGGACCTCGATGCCAACCTCCAGACGGTCCAGCCACCCGTACCGGAGATACAGACCCGTGCGGAGCTGCTCAACCTTGACCCTCGCGGTCACCTCGGCGCTTTGCTCATTGAAGACCGTGCTGGTTTCCGCCAGCTCCACGCGAACATCAAAGGCCCCTTTCCCGACCACCTCGGCTCGGTCGCCGAACATACCTAGAAACAGCAGCTGGAACGGCTGAAAGTTCCGCGCTGGGAAGGGACCGAATCCGTCCGCGCCGGCTTCGGCCGCGCCGGCAACCGTGAGGATGACGAGTGCCGCCACCCATCGGGCGGCCTGTGTTAGACGCCTGCGTGTCACCATTAGGATTCGTTAGAAGGGAAAATCGAGCCCGGCAAACACCGCTCCCCCCTCGCTGCTGTACCCGTAATCCACCCGCCCCACCACGCTCGGCCGTACCATGGCGCGGAACCCGATCCCCGGGGTCATTACGTAATCCTGGAGTTGCCGCTTCTTAAATGTGTTGAACACCTTGCCCATGTCCACAAATGGCGCAATCTCGAACTCGGCCGCCACGTTAAAAATACGAGTGCGCATCACATGAATACGTTCCTCGATGTTCAGGACGACCAGATTGTCGTCGATAAAGCGATCCACGCCGTAGCCACGCAGATTGTTCTGCCCCCCTAGTGAGCTCCGCTCGTAGAACGGCACCTGGTGTCCGAACGTGGTTTGGAGGTTGCCCCGGACGACCAAGATCAACCGCTTCGACTCGCTGGGAAGCAACTTCGTCACGTCGAGCGCGTACCGGTAGTACACAGGGTTGTCTCCGTTCTGCAGATTCTGGTTCAGCTCCGCATAGGCCGACACCTGGGTCCCGTCGGTGGGCGCCACCAAGCTATCCCGGGTGTCGTAGTGGAAGGTCGCGCGGTGCCCCAGAATGGTTGCGCCCTGGATGCCATCCACGGTCGAAAACACCGCCGCGGTGAACGGCAGATCGGTGGCCCCTCGCTGGACGCGGACCTGCCGGAACCGTTCGCCGACCGCGATCTGCGTTACCTCGTTCAGGTGGACGCCGAATTTCCAGTGCGCACGACCCTCCCGGGCCGTGTAGTTGGTCTCGTTACTTTCGGGTGTGTCCTGGCTAATGCCAAAAAACCGCATCGTGGCGTTCTTGTAGAATGAGGCCCCGATGCTCAAGGCGTACCGGCCGTTACTGAATGCCGGATCGATGTAACTGAACATCAACTTCCGTTCGATCTTCTCGCTGTATGAGGCAATCACCCGCATCTCCCGTCCCCCCGTATCGTACCGGAACATATTCAGGGACCCCTGGGCGCCCACGATCGTGTTCAACACGAACACGGGCGTCACGAGATATCTCAATTCTTTGTCCTGGTCGGTGACCAGGTTCGGGACGATCAAGCCGTAGGAGGTGCCGTCGTTACGAGTGGTGGAGACGGAAGGGATTACAAACCTGGAGACTTCCGCTTGGACCTCGCTCCCCGCGGCCAGCAGGAAGGTCACCCCGACCGCGAGCAGGACACCAGTGGAGCGACAGATCGCAGGCTTCACGACGCTCCAGACCCGGGCTAGGGAGCCTGAGGCTGCTCGGACTTTTTCTTGGACTTCTCCCGCAACTTCTCCAGCAGGTCCGCGTAGGAGGATTCCCGGATGATCTTGGTGAACTGGCTGCGGTAGTTGTTGACTAGGCTGACCCCGTCCACCACGACGTCGTACACGCGCCAGTCCCCCGACTTGTTCAGCAGACGGTAGTCCAGCGGGATCTCGGTCTTGTCGGAGGCCACCTTGGTCCGGACCTCGGCATAGTCTGCCTCCAGCCGTTCGTTGAGGTAGTGCACCTGCTCGCCGGAATATCCCTCGATTTTGTCGGTATAGGTGCCCGAGAGCAGCCCCTTGAACAGGTCCACGAACTCCTGCCTCTCCTTGTCGCTGAGCTTGTTCCACTGCGCTCCCAAGGCGCGCCTGGCCATCTCCTCGTAGTTGAAGCGGTCCCCGATGACCTTTTCCAGCAGGCGGCGACGCTCCTCCGCCCGTCCCGGCTTCTTCAGCTCCGCATCTTTCAGGACGCGGATCACCTCATTGATCGTGCTCCTGACCGCCTCAGTGGCAGCGCCGCCGGGGTCCGCTGATGCGCCCCCGACCAGCAGGATCACGGCCGCGAGGCCTCTGATGCAGGCAAGCAGGGTTCGCCCTGCGCTCCTTACGTCCAGCATGGCGTCACTTCACCTTCCCGTGAATGTACTGGCTGACCAGCTCTTCCAGATCGAGCCCCGATTCCGTATCCCGGATCCTGCCTCCCGCCCGGAGGATTTCGCCGCTCCCCCCGATCGACAGCGAGACATATTTTTCCCCAATGATCCCGCGCGTCTTGATCGACGCAATGGTGTCGTCATACAGCTTGACGTCATTGCGGATCGCCAGGGTGACCACGCCCCGGTCTCCATTCAGCGCAATCCCCTTCACCCGCCCCACCTCCACGCCCGCAATCTCCACCGTCGCGCCGGCCTTCAATCCAGAGACAGAATCGAATTCGGCTTTGACATCGTAACGGTTGCCGCCGATGATCTCCAGCTTCCCGAGCTTGATCGACAGGTAGCCCAGACAGACAATCCCCACCAGCACGAACACCCCGACCACCAGCTCCAGTTTGGCTTTCTCCATGTCAGCTCCCAAGCGGTTCGTGATTCAGCGTTGTTATGCCCCTATGGCGATGAATTCTCGGATCGCCGGATCGGTGGTGCGCTGGAATTCAGCCGACGGCGCCATCGCCGCGATCTTTCCGTCTTTGAGCATCGCCACCCAGTCCGAAATGGAAAAGATTTCCGGTATCTCGTGGCTCACCATGATCGCCGTGAAGTGAAACGTCCGATGCGTGGCCACGATCAGATCGTGGATGGTTTTGGCCATCAGGGGGTCCAATCCCGTGGTCGGTTCGTCGAACAGAATGATCTCCGGCTCCATCACGAGCGCCCGCGCCAACCCGGCCCGTTTCTTCATGCCGCCGCTCAATTCGGCCGGAAATTTATGGCCCATGCCGGAGAGACCCACTTGTTCGAGCATTCCCTCGACCCGTCTGACCACCTCGGCGTCCGCCAACCGGAGTTTTTCCCTCAGCGGGAAGGCCACGTTCTCAAAGACCGTCAACGAATCAAACAAGGCGGCGCCCTGGAACAGCATGGCGAACCGCTTGCGCACCTCGTTGAGCGCTTTGCCCCGCAAGCGCGAGATCTCGATCCCATCCACCCAGACCTGGCCGCGGTCCGGCTGCAGCAGCCCGATCATGTGCTTCAGCAGCACGCTCTTGCCCCCGCCGCTTCGCCCGATAATGGTCGTGAGCTTCCCGGCCGGGATGGTCAGGTCCACCCCGCACAACACGGGCTGCCCCCCGAGCGTCTTCTCAACCCCGACGAGTTTGATCATGATGAGCAAATAGCTAATAGACAATAGCGAATAGCTCGAAGCTGCTCGCTACCCGCTGCTGGCTACTAGCATTTTTACAGCAGCACCGAGGTCAGAAAATAATCCCAGACCAGGATCACCACCGACGACAGCACGACGGCCTCGGTCGTCGCTGTTCCTAGTCCCTCTGCGCTCATCCGGGTGAAATAACCTTTATAGCAGCACACCCAACTGACGATCAGTCCGAAACTGATCGACTTCACGATTCCCCCGTACACGTCCTTCCACTCCACGGCGGATTCGATCGAACTCCAGTACGACCCCGCGTTGGCGCCCAGCAGACTCACACCCACCACGTAGCCCCCGTAGATCCCCACCACGTCGAAGACCGCGACCAGCAGAGGCACTGCGATCAGCCCGGCCACGAATTTCGGGGCGATCAGGTACTGCAGAGGATTGATGGCCATCGTGTCGAGGGCATCGATTTGTTCGGTAATCCGCATGATGCCGATCTCAGCCGTCATGGCCGAGCCGGCACGCGCCGTCACCATCAGTGCGGCCAGGACCGGGCCCAGTTCCCGGATCATACTCAACGCCACGACGGAGCCCAAGACCCCTTCCGACCCGAACTTCCGGAGCGTGTAGTAGATCTGCAGGCCCAGCACCATCCCGGTGAACGCGGCGGTCAGGACCACAACGAACGTGGACTTGAAGCCGATGAAATGAAGCTGTTTGAGGATCTGGAAGGGGCGAAGGGGAGGCCGCGCCAGCCAGGCGAAGGTGGCCAGCATAAAGAGGAGCATCCGCCCCATCTCTGCGATCAGAAACAGGGTTGTGCGACCGATCCGTGCAACGCTCCGGGTCAACACGCGCAAGCCGGAGGATTCGCGCTATTCAAGATCATCCAGAAACCTCCCCCAAAACCTGGTCATCCTCTCGGACGCCAGCGCGGTCTGCGCGCGGAGTCGGTTCAGTGCGATCAGGGAGGAGGGCCGAGCGAGGCACGTGAGAGTCCCGCGCGCCCACCCGGTCGGGCTCAGCCACAGGTTGAAGTCAAACGGGAGATCTTCATCGAGCAGGTCGGAGACCGCGCGAACGATCGCGAAGGGGATGTTCCGCTCGAGCGCCGCGGCCCCCACGGCGGCGCTCTCCATATCAAGGCCGACTGCGCCAGTGCCCGCCGCGATTTCACGCTTGTCTTGTGCACGCCAGACGACGCGCGGAACGGTCACGAACCGGCCGGCTCGCGCGGGGAGGCCTGCTGCAGGCGCAGCACGGACCGCCGCAGCGGTCAGGTGCTCGGCACAGGGAATGACGCGGCCGGCGGCCGGCGGATTGGCTGTCGCCTGATACATGATGACATCCGTGCCGATCAGCAACTCGCCGATATCGGCGGCCGTGAGCGCACACGCGAACCCGCATGAAACGGCGAGGTCCAACGGATGGCTGGCAAAGACCTTCCGGCAGACCGCGTCGGCCTTCGCGGTCCCCACACCCGTCTGGAACACGAACAGCCGTCCGTTCCCCCGGCGCCCGACCACGCCGCGAGCCCCCCCGATGCGCGTCTGCTCTTCAACCAGGATCGCCCGGCGGACGGCGTTGAGCTCCCATCGGGTCGCCGTGAAGATCCCGATTTGTTTCATGGTGCTCGGCGAACAGCCAAGAGCGAATCGCTCGAAGCTCTGAGCTATCGGCTGCTCGCCGTTCGCTGCTAGCGAGTTCGCAGAGGCGACGCGCGTCAGACCTCGGACCGGAACCATCCTGTCTCACGAGCGATCCGACACAACTCGTCAGCCCTCATCTGCCCGCGGGTCTTCACGTTCCGATACATGGCGAGCGCCCAGAGTGGGAAGTACTGACAGTACAAATGATAACGGAGGTAGAGCACGCGGGGGAAGCCGGTCCCGGTCTGCCGGATTTCCTCCCATGATCCGTCCTGCTGCTGGTGCCGGATCAAATAATTCACCCCACGCACCACGCTGATGGAATCCCATACCCCGGCCGAGAGGAAGGCGAGCAGTGCCCAGGCGGTCTGGGAGGGCGTACTGTCTCCCCTCCCGGCCGCGGCGGGATCGGTATAGGACAAGCACGATTCCCCCCATCCGCCGTCCGAATTCTGTCTGGACTCCAGCCAGGCCACCGCCTGGCGAACGTAGGGTGCGGACATGTCCTCGCCGATCATTCGCAAACCGACCAGGACCGACCAGGTCCCGTACACGTAATTGACGCCCCAGCGTCCATACCAACTCCCATCCGCCTCCTGCTCCCGTCGCAAAAACTCCAGGGCCCGCTCCGCTGCCGGATGGGTCCGATCGTATCCGAGCACCCCGAGCATCTCCAGGCACCGGCCCGCGAGGTCGGCCGTGCTCGGATCCAGCAGCGCCCCATGATCCGCGAACGGGATGAGGTTGAACACCGTCCGGTTGTTGTCCTTGTCGTAGGCGCCCCAGCCGCCATCAGAGCCCTGCATGGCCATCACCCACCGATACCCGCGGGCGATCGATTGCCGCTGCGCGGCACCGTCCGGCATCCGCAGCTTGCCCAACGCCATCAGGACCACCGCGGTGTCATCCACGTCCGGATACAGCTCGTTTTCAAACTGGAAATACCATCCGCCGGGCTCCGCGTCCGGGGCCGCGATTTTCCAGTCGCCCACCGTCGTGGTCTGGCGCGACAGCAGCCAGTCGCCGGCCTTGAGCAAAGCCGGATGGTCCTGCGGCAGTCCCGCTTCGACGAGCGCATTGATCAGCAGCGAGGTATCCCAGATGGGAGAGAAGCAGGGCTGAAGATGCAGGGTTTCCCCCAGGCCCTGGCCGTCGTTCACGACATCGTACACCTCGAGCTCCTCGATCTCGCTCAGCGCCTTGACGACCACCGGATGGTCGAGTTCGTAGCCGAGGCACCGCAGCGCTATGACGGAGTTCGCCATCGCCGGATAAATGGCGCCGATCCCTCCGCTGCCTTTGACATGCTGCAGCGTCCAGTCCGCCGCCTTCCTGACCGCCCTCTCCCGCAGCCTCCGTACCGGCATCCGGTCGTACAGCCTGAGCAGCGCGTCCAGCGTGATGAACAGATTGTGCCACGTGAACCACGCACGATCCTTCTTCAGCGGCGGCACCTCGTGGTAGCGGATCCGTTCACGAGGTTGCGTGAAGAGTTCCTCGATCCCCTGCTCGTGCGATATGCGGCAGACCGGCCGGTGTTCGAACATGATCAGTAGTGGAACCAGCACCGTTCGCGACCAATATGATATGGCGTAGATGCTGAAATAAAAGCGTTTCGGCAGGAGCATGATCTCGGGGGGCATGCAGGGAATGCCGCGCCAATCGTACTGATCGAAGAGCGCCAGCGCGATCTTGGTGAAGACACTGGCCCTCACCACCCCGCCTTTCGCGAGAATTGCCTCCCGGGCTTTCACCATGAACGGCTCGTCGGCCGGGACACCCGACAGCTTGAGCGCAAAATAGGCCTTCACGGAGGTACTGATCTCGGACGGCCCGCCATGGTAGATAGGCCAGCCACCGTCGGGTAGCTGCGTGGATCGGAGATATCGGACCGCTTTGCGTTCCCGCTCCTGGTCTACCAGACCCAGGAAGCGTCGCAGCATCAGATACTCCGAGGTGAGCGTGGTATCGGTCTCCAGTTCAGCGACCCAGAAACCGTCTTTGAGATTCTGTCGCCCCAAGAGCCAGGCCTGGCTGCGGCGGATGGCCTCATCGATGGATTCCGACTGGCCGCCCAAAGGACCGGCCGCCCGGCGCGTGGCCTGGTCAGGCAGCGCGGTGGGATGGACATTGTGCGACACCAACCGCAGCGCAGGCGTGGAGCGTTTGCGGGCATCACCTTTGAGCCGGTCCGGGACCGACGAAAACAGGCTGCCGGACAGACGGGTAATCAGATTCATGAGACGCTTCATACTGTCCTCTGTATCACCTGGCGACGAAAGAAGGGGGCGAGGAAGGGGGCACCCGACTACCGATGGCAGGACTCAGCCGGCCGCCAGGGTCATAGTCATGGGGTGGACTTATAGCAAACCGATCCTTTGACTGTCAAGCATGGGAGCCAGCAGCCTCTCTGAGCTGGTAGCTGGTAGCACAGAGCGAATAGCTCTGAGTTGTTCGCTATTTCCCACTAGCTGCTCGCTACGACCTACTCGCTATTCGCTGTTTGATATTCAGGCCGGTTGGAGATCCGCCAGGCGGACCGACACCAGTTTCGAGACACCCGGTTCTTCCATCGTCACCCCGAAGAGCGAATCCGCCACCGCCATCGTGTGCTTGTTATGTGTCACGACGATGAACTGGGCCTCTTCGGCCAGTTCCCGGAGGACCGCCGTAAACCGTCCGATATTCTCCTCATCCAACGGGGCATCGATCTCGTCCAGCACGCAGAAGGGCGTCGGCCTGATCAGAAAGCTGGCGAAGATGAGCGCCATCGCCGTCAAAGTTTTTTCTCCACCGGAGAGCATGGCGATATTTTTGAGTCGCTTTCCCGGAGGCTGGGCCACAATGTCCACGCCCGGCTCGTCGCTCGAACCGGCTACCGCGTCTTCCCCCACCTCCGGCTCAATCAGCACCAACTCGGCGCGCCCACCCTGGAAAAATCGTGCAAACACCTCGCCGAATTTTTGCTGCAGCTCGTTGAACGTGTCCATGAACAGTTGCTCGGTGGTCCGGTTGATCCGGCTGATGATCTCCTTGAGCGCCTTGACGGAGTTGGACAAGTCCTCCTCTTGCGTGGTCAGAAAACGGTGCCGCTCGTCCAGCGCCTGGTGTTCCTCGATGGCAGCCAGATTGATCGCGCCCATGCGATCGAGCCGCTCGCGGATTTTCTGCACCCGGTCCCGGAGTCCGAGCGAGAGGTCGTCCGCCTGTCCGGACTCCCCGATTGCTTGTGTGTCCTCATCCGTCGGTTCCGTCGAGAGAGCCGCCGCCACGGAAAGCTGGTAGGTCCCTGTCAGAGTGCTCTCCAAGGCCGCCAGTTGGGTCTTGATTTCAGCCCGACGGACCTCCACGGCGGTGCGTGCCTCCCGATTCAACGTCAACGCGTCCCGAACCGACGCCAGGTCCCTCTCCACCCGCCGCGCCGTGTCAGCATCGTGCCCGTGCGCCTCCTGAGCCGAGACCAGGTCCGCCCTGATGTGGGTGGCACGGCCTGCCAGTTCTTGACAGAGACCCTCGCTTCGCTCCCGTTCGGCCTGGCTGCGACGGGCCGCTCCTCGGATCGCGTCGATCTGCTGACCGAGGGCACTGACCCGGGCTGTCCGCTCCTCCTGCGCGTGGACGAGACGGGCAAGGTCCGCTTCACCATGCTCCCGGCTCGCACGGAGCGCGGAGAGCGACAGCCGGGAGTCCGTCACCCGATGCTGCAAGGCGAGGCTCTCCTCTTCCATTCCGAGAAGCGCCCGGCTGAGCCCCGCGAGGACGGCCTCACGGTCCGCTTTCTCCCGCAGCATCTGCTCAAGACTTTCCCGCCCGGCCTCGATGTACTCCTCGAGCCGGAGCCGTTCTTCCTCCCCGCTCGATTGCTCCGCCCGAACGGTGTCGAGACGCCGATCCAGCCCCTCCACTTCCTGTCCCAGGCCAGCCTCGTCCTTGGTGCCCGCAAGCACCTGCATCTCCGCGTCACGAATCGCCTCGTCACGCCGCCGCGAGGCGGCGATGCCAGCCTCTTGCCCGACCGACAACTTCCCGCGGGTCTGCCGGTTCTCCTCGACGGTGCGGGCCAGCTCCGCCCGCTGCTCTTCCAGTTGCTGGATCTCCCGCCGACGCCGCAGCAGCCCGCCGGATGCCCCATCGGCGCCGCCGGTGACCACCCCCGCCGCATCAAGCACCTCGCCCTCGAGCGTCACCAGCGTCGGCCCCCCTGGAGCCGACCACCGGCCCCGTTCCCACAGCCGAACGGCAACGGCGAGCGTCTCGACCATCACCACGCCGTCGAATAAGCACGCCAAGGCATGCGTGGACTCACCCGGCGCACGCACGAGATCAACGGCGCGTCCCAGGACTCCCCGTTCATCCGCCAACGCCTGCCACCAGGGCTCGTCCTGTCGTCCGGCGGCGTCGGCCGACCGTCGCGGCCGCGACGGTAGGAACGTTCCCCGGCCGAGCTTGTTCTTTTTCAGAAATTCAACGGCCTGACGCGCCTGGGACGGACTTTCCACCAACCACCCGCGCATCCGCTCGCCAAGCACGGCTTCAACCGCCCGCTCAAACCGCGGCGGCACCACCAGCCATTCGGCCATCGCTTCACGCACGCCCTTGCAGGCGGCCCGGAGCGAGGTGGCCTCTTCCTCGCCGTCCCGACCATACCCCATGTCTTCGCGGATCACCCCCTGCAACGCCTGCAGCCGTGATTCGACGGCCGCCAGCTCTTCCTGCTGCCGGCCGACCGTCTGCTCGATCTCACGGAGGCGCTCGTCAAGCCGTTGGGCCTCCTTGGCCGCCGTGTCGCGTGTCTGTTGCAAGTCGTGAAGCTGCCGTTCACCGGCCTCCCGGGTCCGCACGATCTCCTGAAGCCGATCGCGCGCGCGGGTCCGTTGGCCCTCGAGTTCGGTCATTTCACCCATCAGCCGCTCGGCTCGACGCAGGACCTCGTCGCGACGGCTGGCCAGACCGGCCAGAGAGTTTTCCCCGCTGGTCGCCCGCACGGTGATGTCCAGGATGCCTCGCCGGGCCCGCTCCACCTCCTCCGTAGCCGCCGTGCGCCGGGCGGCCAGCCCCTGCGCGGTTTCCTCCAGCTCGGCAAGCGCGCGCTCCTGCTCGACGATCTCACCTTCCGCCTCGGACAGCCGCGTGCGCAGGCCGGCAATGTCCGCGGACCCCTGCTCCTGCTCCCGGCCCAGACGCGTCAACTCCTCCGCGGCCTGGGTTCGCTGCTGCTCGTACAGCACCAGTCGGCCGGCCTCCACTTCGACCGTGGAGAGCGCCTGCGCCTGCTGATGCTCGACGCGCGCCACCTCTTCGCGAATCTGTGTGATCGATTGCTCAGCCGCCAGCATCCTGAGTCTGACTTCCTCGAACTCGCAGCTCAGACGCCCTTGTGCCGCCGCCTGGCCCGATTCCTTCGTTCCCAGCGCCGCCAACTCGGCCTCCACCTCCCCCCGGCTGGCGAACAACGCGCGGTAATTCAGGACCAGCAGGCGGATCTCCAGCTCCCTGGCCTCCTGCTGGAGCCGGTGATAGGCGCGCGCCTGCCGAGCCTGCCGCTCGAGCGAGTTCAGCTGACGTTGCACCTCAGTGATGATGTCGCGCACACGCACGAGATTCTGGTGGGTGGAGTCCAGCTTGCGGAGCGCCTCGGCTTTCTGCTTCTTGTACCGCACGATGCCGGCGGTCTCTTCGATGAGCTCCCGGCGGTCTTGCGGAGAGGCATTCAAAATCAGGTCAAGGCGCCCCTGCTCGATGACTGTGTGTCCCTTGCTTCCCGCCCTGGTATCCAGGAACAGGCTCCGGACATCCTTGAGCCGGCAGGCCGCCTTATTGATCAGGTACTCGCTGTCGCCGTTCCGGAACAAGCGGCGCGTGACCATCACCTCGTGGCACTCACCGAGTTGAGCCGGCAAGCCCGGGAGTCCCTCCAGTTTCTGATCCGCGAACCCGCTCACGATCAGCGAGACTTCCGCCAGGCCGAGCGGCTTGCGGGTTTCGGTGCCGTTGAAGATGACATCTTCCATCCGCTCGCTGCGCAGGGTCTTGGTACTCTGTTCCCCGAGTACCCAAAGAAAGGCGTCCACCACATTGCTCTTCCCCGTGCCGTTCGGCCCCACCACCGTGGTGAGGCCCCTGGGAAAGTCGATTTTCGCCTCGACAAACGACTTGAACCCCGTCAGCTCCAGGGACTTCAGATACATCCTGCTCCCTCCGGATCTGTTCTGCCGCCGACCCCCCGGCACGCCCGGGAATGTCGGCCCTTGTACCACAGCCCCCGGTCAAATGTAAAGAAAAACCCACTAGAGACTGCGCTCTAGATTCATTCGCCTACAAGATACGGGGTATGCTGGAGGGACAGTGATGGGAGGATCACTCAGACCCGGCAGAGTGAACAGACCTACAAGGCCTCTTCCTGGGAAGCCGACTTCGCGCTGACGAGTTCTTTGGGCAGGAGAAATTCCACGTCTTCTTCAATCACGGTCAGCTCTTCCACTTCCGGCCCGCCGTAGCGCTTGAGATATTCCACCACCTCGGTGACCAGGACCTCGGGGGCGGAGGCACCGGCCGTGATCCCGACCGCCCGGACATCCTTCACCCAGTCCGGCTTGATATCGGCCGCGGAGTCGATCAGATAGGAAGCAATGCCGCAGAACTCCGCCAGCTCCCGAAGGCGATTCGAGTTCGAGCTGTTCGGCGAGCCGATGACCAGGATGACGTCCACCAGTTTGGCCAGCTCCTTCACGGCGTTCTGACGGTTCTGAGTCGCGTAGCAGATGTCCTCCTGATGAGGCCCCTTGATGCCGGGGAATCGGTGATTCAGTGCCGCGACGATGTCCCGGCACTCGTCCACGCTCAGGGTGGTCTGTGTCACGTACGAGAGGTGGTGCGGGTTCTCAACTTGCAGATTCTCGACATCGCGCACCGAGGAGACCAGGTGGAACTTATCCGGAATCTGTCCCAGCGTCCCGATCACCTCAGGGTGGCCGGCGTGCCCGATCAGGATCAGCTCATATCCCTGGACATGATCGCGATTGACCTCGTTGTGCACCTTAATGACCAGGGGACAGGTGGCGTCGATGATCTTGAGCCTCCGACGGTGCCCCTCCTCCCAGACTTCCTTGGCGACGCCGTGGGCGCTGAAAATCACGATCGCCCCGTCCGGCACCTCGTTGAGCTCCTCCACGAACACCGCGCCCTTCTGGCGCAAGGAATTCACGACGTGCCGGCTATGGACGATTTCGTGACGGACATAGATCGGCGCGCCGTAGGTCTTGAGGGACAGCTCGACGATGTCGATGGCCCGGTCCACCCCGGCACAGAAGCCCCGCGGATTGGCCAGAATGATTTTCATAACGCTTAGACTCTTAGCTATCAGCTCTTCAGAAACAGCGTCACCATACGTCACATGAGCCCTCGACGTCAACTGAATTAGGTATCCCTAAGGGATTTAGACTCTCTACCAAGAATCAATTAAACCCATCGCCCCATTCCATTCTTCCTCCTCCTCTTATCATCCCCCTAATTTTCAATTGCGCCTCGGATAGAAGGGAGACTCTAGAAGGGAGTACGGCATGGGTTCGGAGCGGACTTCGCCGGAGCGGCGGGGCCCCGCCCGGCGTCCGAAGGAGGAAAGCTGGTACTGACCACCGCACCGTGGAGGGCACCCGTTGCTATCTTGGAGCAACGGGTCCCCGAGCACGGCGACGGGAATACCAGAAGGATTCCGCTTCGGACCGCCGTGGAAGGGGTGCCGCGGTAGGCGCGGGAGCGACGAGCCCGTGCCGCACTCCTTCACCCCTCGTCAGCCTCTACCCCTTCTTTCCCCCATGTGTCATGAATCTAGGCTGGAAGGGATGGGCACGGAGGTTCTCGCCATGGCGTGATTCATTAAACGGGGTGGCCTGGCTGATCCCCTATTGCGCGCGTCCAGCGAGCACCGCCCGCTCTGATAGACATCTCAAATTAATCTTGGTGCGCGATGCGCGAGCACGGGGGATTAGCCTGGCCGCCCCGCCGCCCTGCCCTTCGTCAGCCGTTCTTCTCCCGCTCCCCGCTCTTGACACATCTTCCCCTACCCTATTACGCTGTCATCATCGATGGCAGCCGGAACCGCCAAGAAAATCCTGATCGTCGAGGATGAGAAGGAGATCCTCGACCTCGTCAAGATGTACCTGGAGAAAGAGGGCTACCGGACCTGCGCCGCCCTGAACGGCGTGGACGGCCTCAGGCAGGTGAAGTCGGAACATCCTGATCTGATCATTCTTGATCTGATGCTGGCCGAGATGGACGGCCTGGAGGTCTGCAAGAGGATCCGGACCGATCCTCACACCGCGATGACGCCGATCATCATGCTGACCGCCAAAGCGGAGGAGTCGGACATGATCGTGGGTCTGGAGCTGGGGGCCGACGACTATGTCACGAAGCCGTTCAGCCCGAAGGCGCTCGTCGCCCGCGTGAAGGCGATGTTCCGGAGGGTGGAGCGCAAGGAGGAAGGGCCCTCCCGCCTCCTCTATGGGGCGCTCGCGATGGATCTCTTGCGGCATGAGGTCACAGCGAGCGGACGCGAAGTGCCGCTCACCGCGAAGGAATTCGGGTTGCTGGAGCATCTGCTGCGGAATCCGGGCCGCGTGCTGACCCGCGATGTCCTGCTGAACGTCGTCTGGGGGTATGAGTACTACGGAACGACCCGCACGGTCGACGTCCACATCCGCCGACTGAAGCAAAAGATCCCGCTGCTCAACGACGCGATCGTCTCGGTCAAATCCCTCGGCTACAAACTGAAGGAGCTGTGACCCTCTCCATCCGCTGGAAAGTCGCCCTCGGGACCCTCTTCGCCGTGACGTTGGCGCTGGCCGTGGCCGGGTGGCTCGCGCTCCGGTCGATCGAACAGGTCGAGCTCTCCCGCGTGGCCGAAGCCTTAAAAGCACGAACGAGTCTCGCCGTCTTGGCGTTGCAACCGCTTCTTGCTCAAGCCGGGGCCGGCCAACCCACCTCACCGCAGCAGATCCAGTCCATGGTGCGCGAACTCAGCCGCCACGCGCTCGCACGGGTCACGGTGATCGGCCCGGACGGGACCGTCCTGGCCGACAGCGACACACCGGACGACGCCGTCTCTCGACTCGAGAACCACGGAACGCGGCCCGAAGTGATCCAGGCTCTGAGCGCAGGATACGGGACCGACATTCGGCTCAGCGCGACCGTCGGGCAACGGATGTACTACCTGGCCCTTCCGATGACAGCCGTCAACCAGATCCGCGGCGTCGTCAGACTGGCCATACCGTTGACGATTCTGGAAGCCCGGACCCGCGATCTGCAACGTGCCGTGGGCATTGCCTTCGGGTTGGCCTTCGCCGTGTCGGTGGCGTTGAGCGTCCTGCTCGCGAGAGGCGTGACGCGGCCCTTGTCGGCCATGGCTGCCGTGGCCCGTCAACTGGCGGGCGGCTCGCTCGGACAACGCATTCGCACGACGTCCCGCGACGAGGTGGGCGTGCTGGGCTCGACGCTCAACCAGATGGCGGACCAGCTCGAATCGAAAATCCGGGAGGTCTCCGAGGACCGCACCCAATTGCTCGCTATGCTGGCCTCCATGATAGAAGGCGTCATGGTGCTCGACTGTCGCGGAAAGGTGCTGCAAGTTAATCCCGCCCTCGAGCAGATGCTCATGGTGCAAGGAGCCGAGGCACGGGGTCGGGCTCACTGGGAAGTGATCCGGCACCATGAGCTCAACGAGCTGGTCACGCGGGTTCTGCAAACCAGAGAAAACTGCGGCGGGGAAATGACCGCCACCGCGAGCGGGCGGACCCTGAGGGTCGAAGCCTCGGTCGCCGGCGGCCAGCGAGAAAATGAGGCCTGCGCCGTCCTCGTGTTCCACGATATCACCGCAGTGCGCCGGCTGGAGAAGGTGCGCAAGGACTTCGTCGCCAACGTCTCCCACGAGCTCCGCACGCCGCTGACTTCGATCAAGGGCTATGTCGAGGCGCTGCTGGACGGAGCCAAGGATGACCCTGAGCAAACCCTGCGGTTCCTGGAAATCATCCTGAAACAGACCGATCGGCTCAATCTGATCCTGGATGACCTCCTCCAGCTCTCGCAGATCGAGTCCGGTCAGGTCTTGTTCAAACGGGATCCCATCAGTCTGAGTGAGGTGGTGGATCGCACGGTGGCGCTCATCAAGCCGCTGGCGGACAAGAAGGGCCACTCCGTCACGGTCGCCATGCCCGCCGACCTGCCTCCGGTCCTCGGCGACCCGGAACGGCTGGCGCAGGTCCTCACGAATCTCCTGGACAATGCCGTGAAATACACCCCCGCGAACGGGTCTATCCATGTGACCGGCCACCTTGCGGGCGATCTTCCCCAGCGCATGGTGGAGCTCCGCGTCACGGACACCGGTCTGGGCATTCCCGAGGCCGATCGTCCCCGCGTGTTCGAACGGTTTTACCGCGTGGACAAGGCGCGGTCACGGGAATTGGGAGGGACCGGCCTGGGCCTGGCGATCGTCAAGCACATCGTGGAGGGACACGGTGGACGGGTGTGGGTGGAGGGCAACCAGCCCATCGGCAGCCGCTTCGTGGTCTGGTTACCGGCCGCAGCACCGGCGCGAGAAGGTTCAGGCTTAGGCTAAGGTTGAGGGAAGAAACCAGGGCCCGCCTGATCCTCAACCTCAGCCTTAACCTCAACCTGTCCTACTCAGGCAAGCCTTGAGAGCGTGACATAGATCAACGCCGCTAGGAGCGCCGTGCCGGGGAGCGTAAAGATCCAGGCGTACAGGATGCGGGCGGTCACCCCCCACCGGACCGCGGATAGCCGCTTCACGACCCCGACGCCCATTATCGACGAGGTAATCGTGTGGGTCGTGCTGACCGGAAGCCCAATGTGCGCGGTGGCCAGCAGCACCGCCGCCGCAGCCGTCTCCGCCGCGAAGCCGTGCACCGGTTCCAATTTCAAGATTCGCATGCCGAGCGTCCGGACGATCTTCCACCCGCCGACGGCGGTGCCGAGTCCCATCGCAAGCGCGCAGGCCACGATGACCCACATCGGCACCTCCGCGCTGGTGATCTGACCGGCTGACAGCAACGCGAGCGTAATGATGCCCATGGCCTTTTGGGCGTCGTTCGCCCCGTGACTGAACGCCATAAACGCGGCCGACACGAGCTGGAGTCGGCTGAACAGCCTGGTGGCGATCGGCCGAGGCGCGTGGAAAAATACCCGGACGATCAGCACCATCAGCACCAGGCCGATCAGGAATCCAAACAGCGGCGAGAGGATCATCGCCTCCAGGACGGACCGCAACCCCCCCAGCTTGACCGACGCCAAGCCGCCGTGCGCCATCCCCGCCCCCACGAGCCCGCCGATCAGCGCATGGGATGAGCTCGTGGGCAGCCCCAGCATCAGCGTGAACAGGTTCCAGAGAATCGCTCCCCCCAATGCGGACGCGACCGCCCCTTGGGTCACGGCGGCAGGGTCCACGATGCCGGCGCCGACCATCTTGGCGACCGCGGTGGACATGAAGGCTCCGGCCACGTTCAACAGGCCAGCCACCAGGACCGCCACCGCCGGAGTCAGGACTCGCGTGGAGACCACGGTCGCGATGGCGTTGGCGCTATCGTGCCAGCCGTTCGAGAAATCGAAGAGCAACGCCAGCCCGACCACCAGCAGGAGCATGCCGCTGAAGTCAGAAAGCATTCGTGAACCGTGAGGCGTAAGGGGTGAGGGGTAACGGCGAGGCAATCATGTCGGATGGGAAAACGTCCCAGCAAAGCGTCGTATACTTCCAACCCTCTTCACGCCTAACGCCTCACGCCTCACGTCTTGTTCAGATATGCTTGAGCGCGATGCGTTCGAGGATATTCGCCACGTCCTCGCAGCGATCCGTGCCTTCCTCGAAGTTTTCGTAAATCTCCTTCCACTTGATGACCGCAATGGGATCTTTCTCCTCCTCGAAGAGCTTGGAAATGACATCCCGCGTGATCCGGTCCGCCTCGTTCTCCAAACTGTTCACAAGCACGAAGTATTGACTGACATCGGCGTGCGGTTTCCCCAACTGATCGATCCCGGCCCCCACGGCCACCGCTGATTGGTACAGGATATTCGCCAGCTTGATGGCCGTCTCGGTCGGCTTGGCCACCTTGAACACCACAAACCGGTCCGCGACCGCCTCGACGAGGTCCAGAATGTCGTCGAGCACGCTCGCCAGCCCGTGGATGTCCTCGCGGTCGAGGGGGGTAATGAAGGTCTGGTTCAGCTTGAGCGCGATATCATGGGTGATGCCGTCCCCGATATGCTCGATGTCCTTGATGCGGCGCGCCTGCTCCACCGGATTGCGAAAGTCCTCCATCATGTTCTTGAGCAACCGGCTGCCTTCGATCATGTTATGGGCCGCCTTCTGGAACATCTCGAAGAACGCGATTTCTCGTGGGATCAAGTTGAACATCGGAGCCTATCCCCCTAGGAAGGTTTAGGTTGAGGCTAAGGTTGAGGGCTGAACTCTAAGGCTTTGCTCAACCTTAACCTTAGCCTAAACCTGCGCCGGTGCTACCAGCGCACCAAGGCAGTCGCCCACGTGAGTCCTCCTCCGAAGGTACCAAGCAGGATCAGATCCCCGGAGTGGATCCGCCCTTCCCGGACCGCCAGATCCAGGGCAATCGGGAGCGAGGCCGAGGACGTGTTGCCGAACCGTTCAATGACCGAGTACAGCTTCGCCGGGGGGATGCCGAGCCGTTCGCCCAGCGCGCGCAGGATCCGGCCATTGGCCTGATGGAGAATCACCTGCCCGAGATCGTCAACGCCGACGCCGAATTCCTTCAAAATCCCTGCCACCGCTTCGGCTAATCGCTTGACCGCGACGCGGAAGAGGGGGCCTCCCCGAATGCGCAGGGTATGCAGACGGTCCCGGACGGTCTGCGGGCTGGCCGGTTGCCGCGACCCACCGGCCGGCATGCCGATCAGCTCGTGACGGGTCCCGTCCGCGTAGAGACGGACCCCCAGGATCCCCTGCGGCCCCTGCTCCTCGGTCACCACCGCCGCGCCGGCCCCATCCCCGAAGAGAATCGCGGTCGTTGGGTCCTCGAGGTTGAGGGAGCGCGACTTGATCTCCGCTGCCACGACCAGACAACGGCGGAACTGCCCGCTCCTGATCAAGCGGTCCGCCATGGACAGGCCGTACAGGAATCCCGAGCAGGAGGCGGCCAGATCAAACGCCGCGGCCCCCTGTGCGCCCAGACTCTGTTGAAGCAGGCACGCGGTGGAAGGGAGCGCCATGTCCGGAGACGTCGTGGACACCAGGATGGCCTCCACCGACGAGGGACTCAGACCCGCAGCCTCGCAGGCCCGGCGGGCGGCGCGCTCGGCGAGGTGGGAACAGGCCTCCTCCTGGCCGGCCCAGTGGCGCGACCGGATCCCGGTCCGCCGGTACACCGCGTCGGAATCCAAGCGAAGCCATGGGCTTACCTCGGCATTGCCCACCATTCTGTCAGGAAGATAGGACCCGGTTCCGACGATCCTGCTTTGCCTCACGGGACTCCTCCGTGGCCCGGCCGCGTCCGCCGATACGGTCCCCCGGGGAGGGACCGGCGGCGATTATAGGTCCCCCTCCGTCCAGCGTCAAATCCAGTTGCATTTCAATTTCGGATTTGCTAAGGTGCCACGCCGTTAACCCTATGATATGATGAGCAGATGATTCGACTCTGCGTCTTGCCTAGGTTGGTCCTCCTGTTCGCTGCGGCCATCCTCAGCGTAGCCGTCAGCTGTTCCAGTGCGCCCAAATCGTCGTCCGCCAGCTCCAAGTCTCTCAGCGGAACGGATGAACAGATTTTCATGGGCGACACGATCGAGAAGAATTATGACCCCAACGTCATCATGAAACGGGCCGAGGCCTTCTTCGAGAAAGAGGAATATCCTGAAGCCGTCATTGAGTACCAGCATTTCCTCGACTTGCACCGGGTGCACGTCCTGGCGTCGTACGCCCAGTTCAAGCTCGGCGAGAGCCATTTCAAGATGAAGAAAACGGCGGACCGCGATCCCGAGCCCGTGTATAGGGCGCTCGAGACGTTCGAAAAGCTGCGGAAAGACTTCCCCGGAAGCCAGTACGATGGGGACGCGGTGGACAGGATCCACGCCTGCCACAACATGATTGCCGAGGCGTACTACCTGATCGGTCAGTTCTACTATCGGAGAGAGGCCTACCTGGCCGCCGCGCACCGGTTCGAAGCCGTCACGAAGCAGTGGCCGGAGATGGACGTGGCGGGTGAGGCGCTCTACTATCTGGCACTCACGTACAGCGACCTGGGCGCGGATGACTGGGCACGAGAGAAGCTGACGGTGCTGGCCGAACGGTATCCCAACAATAAATTCCGCGCCGAAAGCAAGCAACTGCTGGCCAGGTTAGAGACGAGACAGCCTGCCATGGCGGTCGCCATGACCGGAGTCTCGTCGAACGGCGCCTCGTCGAACGGCGCCTCGGCCAACGGTGCCCACGCGCTCAACGGCGCCCGCCCCCACTCCCCCAGCCCACCCACGGTCTCACCGGTCTCCGCGCTTCGTGATGCGAACGGCGTTTCCCCGGCTCCGCGGACGATCCTCTGCCGTCTCGGCATCTGGTGCTGAAAACCAAAAGAGCTGATAGCGTATAGCTGATGGCGAATAGCCGGAACGCGCAAAAGCCAGGTACGCCCCTGGCCGGATTCCCTCCCGCCATCGGCCATTTGCCATCAGCCATCGGCTCTTATCTAAGCGGGAGCGTTTCCCGGAGGAGTTCCCGGAACGAGGCCTTGACCACCCCTTTGGCCTTGTGGAAGAAGGTCTGATACGTCTCCCGCCCTTGCAGGACATCGTAATACAGGTTGATGACCTCCTGGTAGCGGTGCATCAGACGGTGGCAGAGTCGTGGGAACGTGTAGACAATCCTGGCCACCCGGGAGGCGATCCGAAACTCGGAGTAGATTTCACGGGTGACGGCTCGTTCGTAGTCGAGCAGGCTGCGCCGCTGATCGTGAAAAATCCCGAGCACGCTGGCGGCCGCGATCTGGGCGGATCGGACCGCGTAATAAATCCCTTCCCCGAACAGAGGATCGACCAGGTGCCCCGCGTCGCCGACGAGCAGCGCCCGGTGCATGACCAGCCCGACGGGCGCCATGTCGCCGCGGCGGCTATAGAGCGGCAGCGGATGGCCGTACGGCTGCGGCACCTCCAAGCTGGCCAGCCCCTTCTCATCGCGGACGAACCGCTCGAAGACTCCCTTCGGGCTGGCGGCCCGGCCGCGGAACTCCGCGACGCCGATGGACAGCCGCTCCTTCTTGGGAAAAATCCAGGCGTAGCCGCTCGCCGTCGCCCCCAGGTCGATGAGCACCTTCCCTTCGCCGGGATACACCGGCGCCTGTCCGATGCCGATCTCACTCTCCAGCGTCGGCATCCTGTGCAGGCGTCGCATGGGGAACAGACGCTGGGCGACGATGCTGTTCGCCCCGTCCGCGCCGATCAGGACCTTCGTCCGGTATCGTCCCCGGTCCGTGGTCACTTCGACGCCCTCCGGCGACTGGAGGAACCCGACGGCCCGTTCGTCCTCATGCACCTCAGTGCCCGCCCTGCGGGCTTTCTCGACCAGCAGATGGTCGAACCGGTCCCGCATCACCATGTAGGCGATCGGCCGGGGGGACTCGATGAAGAACGGTTCCTGGCCTCCGTAGGTAAACTGGATGCCATAGACGGTGTGCTCAACGACCGCCTTGAAATCACTGTCTAGTATCTGATCGATCCGGACCGACAACCCGCCGCCGCACACCTTGTAACGCGGGTGCATCTGTTTCTCCAGACCCAGGACCGACATGCCGGCCCGGCTGAGCTCGTAGGCAGCGGTCGCTCCGGCCGGCCCCAGGCCCACGATCAGCACATCGTAGGTTTTCGCCTCAGGCAGCATCTGTTCTGTTCGGTCCGTTCAGTCTGTTTGGTCTGTTTGGTCTGTTATGTCGGTTCGGTCCGTCTAGTCTGTTCGGTCCGTTAGGTCCGTTAACGGACTCAACCGACTCAACGGACCCAACAGCTCCATGCGCTTCACGTCCTTCGCAGCATCCTGCTACTGTCCAAGATACCAGCCAATGCCATACCGTTCCAGCAGACTCGTGATGAGCGTCAGCGAGTTGGCATAGATCATGACGCCCACCACGACGAGAAAGACACCGCTAACGGCCGACACTCCCCACAGATAGGGCCGGAACTGCTTGAAGTAGGCCAGAAAGCTGTCCACGCCAAGCGCCGTGGCAAACAGCGGGAGTCCAAGACCCAGCGAGTAGGAGGTCAGGAGCGTCACTCCGCTCATCAAGGAGTCCGTCGTGCTGGCATAGAGCAAAATGGTGCCCAACACCGGCCCTACGCACGGCGTCCACCCCGCCGCGAAGGCCACGCCGATGAGGAACGACCCGAGATAGCCGGCGGGACGGTTCCTGAAGTGCAGCCGCTTCTCGGTCTGCAGAAAGTTCAGGTTCAGGATGCCGAGCAGGTACAACCCGAAGATCACGATCAGCAGGCCGCCGAATCTCCGAATGTGATCTTGATACGTGATCAACATCTGGCCGATCAGGCTGGCTGACGCGCCGAACGAGATGAACACACAGGAAAACCCGACGATGAAGAGCAGCGAGTTGACCACGATCGCTCTCCTGAACCGGTGCCGCTCGGCGGCATTCGCGAGCTGGTCCAGCGACAGGCCCGTGATATACGAGATGTAAGAGGGGACGAGGGGAAGGACGCAGGGGGACACGAAGGAGAGCAACCCGGCCATGAAGGCGGCAAACAGGGAGATAGGGTGCAGCGACTCAACCACGTTCACTTCGCCTTGAGCAACGTTCGGATGAGCTGCCGCGCCTCCGGGCTGTGCCAGTCCCTGGCCCCGAAAATGCGATGCATGATGATCCCCCGGCGATCCACGAGGAACGTCATCGGCAGGGTTCTGGCTCCGTACGTGATCCCGACCCGAAAATCCGAATCGTGGAGGATGCGAAACGTAATGCCCAGCGATTCCTTGAACGGACGGGTGACCGCCACCCCCTGAGGATCGGTGGACACCGCAAGAATTTCAAAATCCTTCCGGTCGAACTCACGGTAGAGCGACTCCATGGCCGGCATTTCCACCCGGCACGGACCGCACCAGGTCGCCCAGAAGTTGATCAACACCACACCGCCATGGTAATCCGACAACGAGACCGCCAGGCCGTCCAGGTCCCAGAGCTCGAAGTCCGGCGCGGCGGAACCGACCGTGAGGACCGCCCGGCGCACGACCGGGGGCGCCTCAGCCGACGGCGATGCGATAACATCGGGCTCGGTCGATTCAGGATTGCATCCCACGCCGGCCGTCACGAGCAGGACCAGCAGACCCGCCCGAATCCGCTCCCGCATGATCATGACGTCACCTGGCCGGAGGAGCCGCCCGTGCGGACTTGACACCGGCTTTCAGCAGTCCGGTGAGGGTTTGAAGATTATCCAGGATGGTCCAGTCCCTGGGGCCGATGACTTTCTCCCGTAGGACGCCCTGTTGATCGATGATGTAGGTCTCGGGGACTCCCATGAGCTTGTAGCGCTTGTCGGTTTGTCCCCACGAATCGATCAAGATGGGAAAGGTGAGATTGAGGCTTTTCACGAAGGGCGGGATATCCTTCTTCGTCGTCACCCGGTCGATGCTGATCGCCAGCACGACCAGCCCGTCCCGTTCGAAGTTCTTGTACAGGATCTCCATGGAGGGCATTTCTTCGCGGCACGGCTTGCACCAGGTCGCCCAAAAATTCAGAAACACCACCTTCCCGCGGAAGTCCGACAGGCGGACACCCTTGTCCACCAGATCGGGCAGCTCGAATTCCGGCGCGATCTTCCCGACCGTGAGCGGCTCGTACTTGGAGCTCTGTATCCAGACCAGGCCGAAGGCCATGGCCAGGATGGCCACAGAGGCGAGCGCGATCAGCCCTCTGGATTGCGCCCGCGGTTGGGCTTCCTGCCTTTCCTCTGTGATCGCTTGGTCAGCCATGGCAGTCGTGAAAAAGTGGTAGCGGGGTATGGGGGTAACGGGGTACAGGTGCTAAGACGGTGATGGGAACTCTCAACACTACCCCCATATCCCGTTATCCCTTACCCCTCGCGTGTCATGCATACGCGTGCAGGCCGGACAGGAGAAAGTTCACACCCCAAAAACAAAAAACCACCATCAGGAACCCGAAAATCGAATAGATGGCCGCCCGCCGCCCTTCCCATCCCCTGGTCATGCGCGCATGGATGTACGCGCCGTAAATGAGCCAGACGATCAACGACCAGGTCTCCTTCGGATCCCAGCTCCAGTATCCACCCCACGCGTAGTTGGCCCACATGGCTCCCAGGATGACGCCGAACGCCAGCAGGGGGAACCCCACCATGATCGCCTTGTACCCCAGCTCGTCGATCGTCTCCAGGTCCGGAAACGCCGCAAACACGCTGGACCGGCTGCCCCGCCGTTCGGCCCGTTCCTTCAGCAAGTACATGACCCCCAGCCCCCCGGCCATCGCAAAGGCGGCATAGCTGGTCAGCGTGACTGACACATGGATATAGATCCAATAGCTGTTCAGCGCCGGCACCAGCGGCTCCGCGGTCTGGTACCGGTACGGGAGCAGCGAGGCGGCTCCCATGGCGATAAAGCCGATCCCCACCACGAAGGCTCCGATCACCTTGATGCGGTACCGCAGCTCGAGCAGCACGTAGCCCAGAATGATCGCCCAGGAGACGTACGCCATGGCCTCGAACTGGTTGGACCAGGGGGCGAACGTACCGCGAAGCTCCAGGCGCTCGTAGGCCCGGGTCACCAGCGCGAGGGTGTTGACCACCCACCCGAAGATCGTGACGATCGTGGCCACCTGGCCGATCTGCGTCGCCCAGGCGCCGTCGTCGTCTGCTACCCCCGACGCGGGATGGCCGGCCGCGGCCAGTTGGACGCCGGGCCGCTTCGCCAGGATGTACCCCACGTAGAGCGTCAATGCCGCGAGGTAGAGCCAAAACGTCATATCCTTGCGAAACTCCTTCTGGAAATCAATCTGGCTCTTGTGGGTGTTGCCGCCGATGTGGACCGTCACCCCTCCCGCACCGGGGATCACCTTGGCCCACAGCCGCCGGTGGTAAATGAAGGAAGACAGCGTGATGCCCACCACGATCATGGTCGACCCCACCCACACGATGTTCACGCCGGGGTCCTTCGTGATCTGGAGGCCGGTGAATTTTTTAGGTTGGTAGCCGACCAGCTCGAACCGGTAGCGAGACCCCTGAATCTCGAACAGGTCCGGGTAATGGTAGAAGATCCACGGAGTGGCCTGGACCGCCCGCGCCCGCGGGGTCTTTTGTTCCGTGATCGCCAGCCGGATGGCCGGGTTCTCGTGCTCCACCGTTTTCGAATACACCACTTTCTCGGCGGAATTGAACCCGAAATCAGCCACAAAGTCGGTCATGACCAGCTTGAGGCCCAGGCCGTCCACGGTCTTCTCTTTCTTCCATTCAAGGTCCACCGTCTTCAGGATCTTCTCCGTGGCCTTGTCCTTGATATGAATGCGGGCCACCTCCACCCGGTCCCACGCATCGCCGTAGCTGGATTGATAGAACCAGATGCCCTTGTGCACCAGCGGATCATTCACCGTGATCGTCTTCATGGTGACCGGCCGGCCCTGTTCAAGGACGGTCAGCGTGCTGTTGTACGACTTCACGGATCCATTGTCGTTGTAGTCGATCCAGAATTTGTTCACGTGGAGGTCAAAATTACCCTTCGGGATATGATAGGTCTGGCCCTCCAGGCAGACGCCGAATTCCTGGAACCCCCAATAGCTGCCGATGAGCCCGCCCAACACGATCACGGTGGCGCTGAGATGGGCCACGTGCGCGCCCACGCGTCCCATCACGCCCTTGGTCGCGTACAGCGTGGCCTCCTGGGCATCGTTCTTGGCCAGCACGCGATAGCCCTTCCCGACCAGCATTTCGGCGATCCCTTCCGCCACGCCCGCCTTGGAGCCGGCCACTGGGATCGCCGCGGTGTACTTCATGCCCTTGATGAACGGCAGCCCGATGTTCACCTTGTCCTGCTGCATCGAGCGCCAGATGGCCGGGAATCGTTGGTGGAAACAGGTGAGGGAGTTGATGCAGAGCAGGGCTAAGAGACTGGTGAACCACCAGGTGTGATAGACATCGATGAAGCCGAGGCGAACAAACCAGCGGTACGTCTCCTCGCCATACTCCTTGATGTACACTTCGGGACGCTCGCCCTGCTGGATCACGGTCCCGATCGTGGCCGTGATCGCCAGGACGATGAACAGAAACATGGCCAGCTTGATCGAGGCGAAGAACTGAACCAGTTCCGCCTTGACCTCTTCCCACCCGAGGCCCGGGGTAGATCCTCCGGTGGTGTCCCGCTCGACCAGGACCTCCGGTTTGCCACTCATCGGCGCGCTGACCTCATGGGCCTTGCAACCTCTCGGGATCTCACCCTAAATCGGACAAACGGAACCGCGGCGTTCGGCGCCGCGACGTGAGGCCGGAACCAGCAAAAGAGCAAAGTATCTTACAGGCCGCGTCAGAGCAGTGTCAAGCAAACAGACCCTCAGCCGGGCGGCGCGATGATACGGATTTGTCATTGACAATTCAGCACTTCTGGTTGTATGTAGAAGGGCCGAACCCATGCGGCTTGCATCCGTCGCCACGCTCTCCTGACCCATCCGGCGAAGGCGGATGGCGTTGCAGTTCCCACCGCAAGAGGGCAGGCCCGCCAGCATCGAGACACGAGGGAAAGAGGGATCATGAAAACGAGCCGAAACAACTTCCTGTTCACCTCCGAATCCGTCACCGAAGGGCATCCGGATAAGATCGCCGATCAGATCTCCGACGGCATCCTGGACGCCATCATCGCCCAGGACAAACAGTGCCGGGTCGCCTGTGAGACGCTCCTGACCACCGGGATCGCCTTCGTCGCCGGCGAGATCTCAACCAGGGCCTACGTGGAGATCCCCGACATCATTCGAGAGGTCATCAAGGAGGTGGGCTATACCGACGCCACCTGGGGCTTTGATTACCGGACCTGCTCAGTCCTCACCTCGATCCATAACCAGTCCCCCGACATCGCCATGGGCGTGGACTCCGGCGGAGCCGGCGATCAGGGCCTCATGTTCGGCTACGCCACGAACGAGACGGCCGAGCTGATGCCGATGCCCATCGTCCTGGCCCATCGCCTGACCAAGCGGCTGGCCGAGGTGCGGAAAAAGAAAATCCTGGGCTGGATACGCCCGGACGGGAAATCCCAGGTGACCGTGGAATACCGGGACGGCAAACCGGTCCGGGTGGATACGATCGTGGTCTCGGCTCAGCACAGCCCCGACGTCACCACCAAGAAGATCGAACGCGACATCCTCGAGCACGTGATCAAGCCGGTCATGCCCAAGAGCATCTTCGATCCCGTCAGCGTGAAGTATTACATCAACCCCACCGGCCGGTTCGTCACCGGGGGACCGATGGGGGACACCGGCCTGACCGGCCGCAAGATCATCGTGGACACCTACGGCGGCGTGGGCAGCCACGGCGGCGGCGCCTTCTCCGGCAAGGACCCCAGCAAGGTGGACCGGTCGGCCTCCTACATGGCCCGGTATATCGCCAAGAACCTCGTCGCGGCGGGCCTGGCCGACAAGTGCGAGATCCAGCTCGCCTACGCGATCGGCATCGCCGACCCGGTGTCGATCTTGATTCACACCAAGGACACCGAAAAGGTGCCGACCGAGGTCATCGACAAGCTGGTGCGCAAGCACTTCCCCATGACCCCGCGCGGGATCATCGACTTCCTCAAGCTCCGGCGACCCATCTATAAGAAGACGGCCTCCTACGGACATTTCGGACGCAACGAGCCGGAGTTCACCTGGGAGCGGACCGACAAGGCGAGAACCTTGAAAAAGGAAGCAGGCAAGTAGCGGAGCAAGGCTAAGGTTCAGGTTAAGGGCGAGGCTCAGGCTTAGGGGAAGAGGTTGTGTCCGTGCTCAACCTCAACCTGAACCTGGGCCTTCTTTACACCGTCCCCTTTTTTTCTGGAATGTTGATGGCCAGCGAGCAGCTTCGCTAGCTAGTAGCGGGAAGCTTGTAGCTAATAGCTCGGAGCTACTCGCTATTGGCTATTCGCTACCCGCTCTCGGCTATTTGCTACTCGCTATTCGCTATCAGCTATTCGCTAAGGAGGTAACTTGGATTACGACGTGAAAGACATCAAGCTGGCTCCCCAGGGCAAGCTCAAGATCGAGTGGGCCGAAGCCAGCATGCCGGTCCTGCGGCTGATCAAGAAGCGGTTCGCCAAGCAGCAGCCCCTCAAGGGCGTGCGGATCAGCGCCTGCCTCCATGTGACCACCGAGACCGCGAACCTCGCCAAGACCCTCCAGGCCGGCGGCGCGGAAGTCCGGCTCTGCGCCTCGAACCCGCTCAGCACCCAGGACGACGTGGCGGCATCGCTGGTCGAGCACGACGGGGTCGCGGTGTTCGCCATCAAGGGCGAGGACAATCAAACCTATTACCGGCACATTCAATCGGCGATCGAGCACCAGCCGCAGGTCACGATGGACGACGGCGCGGACCTGGTCTCCACGCTGCATGGCAAGGGGAAGGAGCATGCCAAACACG
>MNDM01000081.1 GCA_001914955.1 Nitrospirae bacterium 13_2_20CM_2_62_8
TCGGGAGCCGGCTTCCACGCCTGACGGAAACAAGGGGGCCTCCACGGCGACCGGCATTGTTTCAAGGCTTTCAAGGCCTTTTCTCTCCGCACCGCTCATCCGAGTTCTCCAGCCCAGCCAACAGGAACCCCCTCATTTCGGATGGTCCCACCCCCTTCTTTAGGAGGATTGACGCCGGTTGGGGGCCCTGGTACAGAGGAAGCCCCCCATTCAGCATAGATGGGGCTGAGGCTGTTCCTGATCGCCATCGTCCGGCAACAACGCCATGTGTAATCGATGTCCTGCTACTTTTGACTCATTAACGGCTGTCCACGATGTTCAGCTATAGGACAATTAGGAAATAAGGAAGCCACATGAACACCAAATGCTTAGGATTGGGATTCTTGATCTTGTTATCGACTACGGTAGCCAGTTCGAGCGATCCGAACCCACTAGTTCCGGCATTCCCAGGAGCCGAAGGTTATGGCGCAGTAAGAATAGGTGGTCGTGGCGGACGTGTTATTGAGGTCACAAGCCTTGCAGACAGTGGATCAGGCACTCTGCGAGAGGCACTTGAAGCGTTTGGGGCACGCACGGTCGTGTTTCGAGTAGGTGGGGTCATTACCTTGAGCACGTCTATTTCTGTTCAAAACCCCTTCGTTACGGTAGCAGGCCAAACAGCCCCTGGAGATGGCATTACTTTACGTTTTCAGTCTGGCGGTCGCGGTGCTTTGATTTATGTAAGAACTCATGATGTCATCTTACGCTACTTGAAGCTCCGGCGTGGCGAGACCGGCTATCATGGGGATGGCCTATCAATTTTGAATCCAAGTGAAAATGTTATTGTCGATCATTGCACAATCACGTAGGCCACAGATGAAAACTTTGAGATCTATACTGTCGATCCAGTGCCTATAAGAAATATTACCATTCAAAGGACTCTTATAGCAGAAGCACTCAATGAAGTCACAGGAACAACAGCGGGCCACCCTCTCGGTGGGCTTATTTCAGGTGTGCAGGAAACCGATTTGTGGAAGCTTGTCCAAAACGTCGATATCCATAAAAGCGTGTTTGCCCATAATATTCACCGTAATCCTAGAGTGATCGCAAAGGGTGCGAAAGTAGTGGGTAACATCATGTACAACTGGGACACGCGGGTTGGTGAAACGTCTAAGTCAACGCAGGTAGATTGGATTGCAAATTATTTCAAACATGGTCCCATGTCGGATGCGACTCTGCTTTTTCATGAATCGACCGATTCTACAGGGACGGTCGTTTATGAAGACCCATCTATTTACATCGAAACCAATATTGCGCCGGCTCTTACCCAGTTTCGGAACCCCTCTGCTGATAACTGGTCTATGATTGTTGAACACTACCTAGTTGGTAGACCCACTCTGCCCCTGAGAATGCGAAGAACGACCCCCCTTGCGGAAGCGGTGTTTCCAATTAGTTACGAAATTCCTTCCTCTACGCAGTTTGCCGCTGTACTCGATGAAGTAGGAGCCAACCAACGGCTCAGCTGCGCGGGCGGCTTGATATCCTCACGTGATAGTGTTGATACAAGAATTATCCGAGATGTTGAACTTGGGACTGGCCCGACAAGATCGCAGCTATTTGCTACCGCAGATGCTGCCGGCGGCTATTCGACTGCAATTTACTCAAATCCTTGCGCTGACTCTGATCACGATGGAATGCCTGACGAGTGGGAGATTGGTGTTGGGTTAAACCCCCAATGGCCTGACGACAGAAATCAAGATTATGACGGCGATGGCTATACAAATCTTGAGAAATACTTAAACCGGACAACAACAATACAACCGTTCGTCCTCACGGTACACAAGACAGGCACCGGTTTCGGAAGCGTGGTGTCCTCTCCTTCGGGAATAGATTGTGGCAATGATTGCGCAGAGGTGTTGGGCGAGGGTTCGGCGATTAGTCTTACAGCGATTCCATCGACCGGATCGGAATTTGCTGGGTGGTCGGGAGGTGGCTGTCGTGGTTCTCTATCCAGTTGCACAGTCTATATGGATACGAACAAAACTGTTCAAGCTAGTTTCACCCATGGTGCTTACTTCCTGGCGGCAAAAGCAGAAGGGACAGGAAGTGGCGCTATGACCTCATCCTCTCAAGGTATCAGTTGCGGTGCAGGTCAAACGGACTGCCTACAGTGGTATAAGACGAACACGATAGTGACACTGACAGTCACGGCTGCGGCAGGCTCTACGTTTGCCGGTTGGACCACCGGTGGTTGCCAATTTGCTGCTACAAAGATGCTGCCGACGTGTAAGGTGACGATGAATAGAAATATCCTGGTAAAGGCAGCCTTCACAAAGAATTAACTTGTGTGCTGCCAAGGCACACAACTTGGATCCTTGTAGGACTGGATGAGCTAACACCTAACCTGCTGACCGATTGGTGCTTCTCCAGGAATACTGCTATTTCTGTAACGTATAGGTACACCTCCTGTAAGAAAAACCCCTCAGTTCCCCCAAAATACCGCTTGACGACGTTGGTGAAGTAGGAGTAGCGTCATGCGCCCTCACACCACCACCGAAGGGTTAGGCCGATTCGCGGCCCAGCGAGGTCGTCATGGGGTAGTAGTCAGAATGATTTCATCCCAGCCTTGCATCCTGCCACGTGTCGTTTCGTTGACGCGACGCCCCTGTTTCAGATTCCACCGTTCTGATCCTTCTGTTTCCGATAGCGTCCCACCCTGAACCGCCAAGTGCCGGCCGGTCGGAGGATTTCCAGAGCCGGATCGCTTTGAGCTTGAACTCTTTCTTCAAGCGCAGGTGTTTTGGCATTGGACACCTCCTGGGCCATTGTTCCCCTTTTCAGCTGTCCAAGAAAGTGAGGCTAACTCAGCCTGACCCCAACTCCTCTACATAGAGTGGTCTTCAACCAGAAAAAGGAGGGTCTATATGGAACACCGAAAGATACAGTGGCAAATGTGCCTGGTGACAGTTGCGGCGCTTCTGGCTCTGACAGCTGCGCCAGCGGTGGCGGCAATCCTGGTGGTGGATGATGATGGATTGGCCAGTGCCACCGACTGCAACGCCGCCACCCTAGCCTTCCCCACGATCACCCTGGCCGTTGCGGCGGCTAGCCCCAGCGACACGATCAAAGTCTGTCCCGGCCTGTACGCTGAGCAGGTCTCCATCAACAAAACCCTGACCCTCCAGGGTGCGCAGGCCACTGTTGATGCCAGGACGCGTGTGACTCTCCCGGCCGACGAGTCGATCATCGACCACCCCTGCGGACCAGTGCAGATTACGGCTGACAACGTAACTCTGGACGGGTTCACGGTCCAGGGCTCAACACTCTCGGATCCCTGCTTCTTGGCAGGGATCTGGACCAACCCCGGCTCCTCGGGTACGCAGGGTGGACACCAGATCAAAAACAACATCGTTCAGAACAACATCTCCGGCATCGAATTGGACTCGACCTGCGCCGCCAACCCCACGTTGGTGCAGTTCAACCTGATTCAGAACAACAATAACCCGGGGCCCGGCGCCGGGAATGGTATTCAGACCAACTTCGGCCTCTGTAACGCCGATATAGATAGCAACAAGTTCAGCGGCCACACTAATAGCTCAGTGCTTGTCAGCAGTGGCGGCGACGATCAGCAGATCACAATCTCCAACAACGAGCTCGTCGGCGGGACACTTGAGCGGATCATCTTTGGTAGCGTGGACAATAGCGCGATCGTCGGCAACACGAGCATCGGTTCGACGAGCTCCGGCACGATCCGCCTCTTTGGTGGCAACAACAACATCGCTATCGACAGCAACGTCTTGCGCAACGGAATGCGCGGTATCCGCGTGGACGATGTTGGCATTGCCCCTAATACCGGCGTGACGGCCAGCACCAATTGCATTCAGGGCAATACCGTCGCCGGCCTCGAGGCTGAGACTGGTGGTCACACCGGAACGCTGAATGCGCAAAGCAACTGGTGGGGAAGCGCGACCGGTCCTACAAATGTGAACAATCCAGGCGGAACCGGTGACGCTGTCGTTGATTCGGATGGCGTTGTGGATTTCACGCCGTTCCTGACGAGTCCTCCGCCGCTGCCTTCCTGTCCAGCGGCGCCAACGCCAAACACGCCTGGCAAAGTGACCGGGGGCGGCAAGATCAGCGTGGTGGGCGGGCAGGCAACCTTCAGTTTCGCCGTGACGTGCTGTGACCCGAAGGGGAGTCTGGAGTACAACGACCAGAGTGCTGCGAACGTCCGCATCAAGGCCACGTCCATCAGCACGTTGGTGATCAGCAGTCCTAGCTCGGCCTGTCCCACGAACCCCACTGGCAACCACGCGAAGTTCACGGGCATGGCCACGCAGAGCAACGCTATAGGGTCAGTCACGTTCACCGTCGACGTTGACGACTGCGGAGAACCAGGGTCTTCGAAGGCCGGAGGTCCGGACATGTTTAGCATCAGCACGTCGGCAGGCTACACGGCCTCGGGCCCTCTAATCGGTGGCAACGTCCAGATACGCAAGTGATCCCTCAGTCGGTCGGGCAACGCTTGGGCGGGGCCACTCTGGCCCCGCCCTCATTTCAACTAATCGAGTCTCACCCCTATTTCGCCTCCGGTGCTTAAAGAAGCTGGGGTATCGAGATAGAGGGGTATGGCGAGCCGATCAACGGACCCCCGACGAAGTTAATGGGGAAACGAGAGAGAGCGGTCACGGGGAGCAAGCCCGGATTATTCATGACGGTTCGTAGCGCGCACCCACTGCAGTCTGAGGAGCAATGGGTCCCCGGCAGTCGCGTGGCGAGACGGGCGCGCGGAGGCGCGAGGGAGGGAGGCGTATTCCCTGGAATCCGTTGACCGACTGAGCGGCGAGCCCGCCCGCTGGAGAGCCTGCGGGCAGGCGCGTCGCCCCCGCGCTTGCGAGGTCGAGCGCCATTCGATTGATCTTGGCGCGAGAGTAAGACGCCTCAGCTCCATTTTATCCACGATTGCAGCAGAAGCGTTCATGAATGATCCGGGCTAAGGGCGGGGCTCCAGTTCGATGATGCCCTTGCGAATCCCCAGGATGGCAGCTTGCGTCCGGTCGTAGACCTGGAGCTTGTGGAAGATATTCCGGACGTGGTTCTTGACGGTTTTCTCGCTCAGATCCAGGTTGTTCGCGATCTCTTTGTTGGTTTTTCCGTCCGCCACCAACCGCAGCACCGTAATCTCGCGCTCGGTCAAGTCGTGGTCCTCCCATGACGGCTTCTTCCCCTTTTTCTGAGCCAACAGCGAAAATTCCGCGAGGATCTTGCTGGCCACTGACGGGTGAATCAGCGATTCCCCACGATAGATCGCCCGGATCGCTTCCACAATTTGAGCCGACTCCGTATCTTTCAACAAGTATCCGGTCGCTCCGGCACGGACAAGATCGAAGATATACTGTTGCTCATCGTACATCGTCAGCGCGATGATGCCGATGTGCGGAAACTCCCGCTTGATCTGTCGAGTCGCCTCCACGCCTCCCATTCGCGGCATGCTCACATCCATCAGGATGACATCCGGCTCGAGGGTCCGGACCTTCTCGATGGCTTCCTGCCCATCCTGCGCCTCTCCGACGACCTCGATGTTCTCCTTGGTCTTGAGGATGGCCATCAGCCCTTCCCGCACGACCCGGTGATCATCGGCGATCAGCACTTTAATTCGTTCCATTACGGGTGGCCTCCTTCTTTACCAGCGGCACCTCGATTACCACTCGTGTGCCCCGTCCCTTTTTGGACTCGATCCCGGCCGTGCCGCCCACCAGGCGCGCGCGCTCCAGAATGCCCCGCAACCCGAAATGATCCCACTTCTCCGGATCCCGGGACACCGCCTGGACGTCAAAGCCGACTCCGTTGTCGGTGATCGTGGCCGTGAGCGCAGCGGGGGTGATCACCAGGCGGACCGCCGCGCGGTCCGCCTTCGCGTGCTGTTGCACGTTGCTGAGCGCTTCCTGCACGATCCGAAAGAGGAAGATCTTCGTCTTCGGAAATAACGTGGTCTCGTCGCCGGACATCGAGAACTCGGTCTTGATCTGGTATTGCGTTTCGTAGGACTTCAGGTAATTGGTCAGAGCCGGGATCAATTCGAGCTTGTCGTACTGGACCGGGCGGAGGTTGAAAATGACCTGCCGGGCCTCCTCGATGGCCATCCGCAGTTGGGTCTTAGTCTCAAGCAACATGGCCTGGCACGCTTGTGGATCCTTCCCGATCAACTCCTGGCAGAGATCGAGTTTGAAATTCGCCCCGGCCAGGTTCTGGACCAGGCCGTCGTGGATCTCGCACGCGATGCGGATGCGTTCCGCGGTCACGGCCGCGCTCGCCTCCTTCACATAGAGCCGGTACAGTGACTGATACCGGTTCAGGGTCTTTTCGATCTCGGCGGCCGCCAGGATGCGCGCTTCAACCAACTGCCACATGAACTTCGCGCTGGCCCCTCCGATGACCGCGACGCCAAAGCGATGGAAGTCCTGCAGCACCCGTCCCACCTCGGCATTGCCGGTCACATCGATCATCAAATCAACGTGCTCCATGGTCAGGAGCTCCCGGTAATCGCGGGTGACCGGAATTTTCAGCCGGCGGGCCAGCTTGACGCCGGCGGCCTTGGGATTGAGCTCCGCAATGCCCACCACCTGAACCAACGGGTCCCTGGCAAAGACCTCCATCAGGGCGGTGCCGCCCCGGCCCGCACCGATGATCGCGACTCGCGTGGCGACGCCCGCCCTCCGCTTCGTCGCTGGTTTACGCGGTACCCGTTTGGATCGTGCAGCCTGCATGATCGGTCCTCTGCGGAAGGGAGGGAGGATCGAAGGGGGACGAAGCGGCCGGGCTACTTCTCCTGACGCTCCCGGGCCAACGCCTTCAGTTCATCCATGAACTGATCGATGTCCTTGAACTCCCGGTACACCGACGCGAAGCGGACATAGGCGATCTGGTCGAGCTGATGCAGCTCTCGCATGACCTCTTCCCCGACCGTCCTGCTCTGAATTTCAGTCTCGCCCATCTCCTGGACGCGCTTTTCTATCCGATCCGCGACCGCCTCGATGGTCGCGATACTAATCGGCCGCTTCTCGCACGCCTTCTTGAGGCCGGCCAGAATCTTCGCCCGATCGAACGACTCGCGCCGCCCATCCTTCTTCACCACCACGGGGAGACTCTCTTCGACCCGCTCATACGTGGTGTACCGGCGCTTGCACGCGAGGCATTCACGGCGGCGGCGGATGACCTCGCCCTCCTTGCCCATCCGAGAATCCACGACTTTATCCTCGATCTCGTCGCAGAACGGGCATTTCACCGGACGGTATCCTTTTCAGACTAACGCCGCGTCGTAGGCGTAGAAGATCGGAAAACGACCGCAGAGGGCTTTCGCCTGCTTGCGGACTTCCCGTTGCACACGCGCGTCCTGCGGCCGCTCGAGCACTCGGTGGATCAGCGAGACGATCTCATTCATCTCCGGTTCCCGCATTCCCCGCGTGGACACAATCGGAGTCCCCAACCGGATCCCGCTGGCGACGGCAGGGGGTTTCTCGTCGTAGGGCACGGCATTCTTGTTGACGGTAATGCCTGCCGCATCGAGCGCGGTTTCGGCCTCCTTGCCGGTCACTCCGTTACCGCTCAGATTGACCAGGAACAGATGCGTATCGGTGCCTCCGGAGACCACCCGGTATCCACGCTGGGCGAGTCCCGAGGCGAGCGTGCGGGCGTTGGCGACCACCTGCTGCTGGTAGAGCTTAAACGCCGGCGACAGCGCCTCGTTCAGCGCCACGGCTTTGGCGGCGATCACATGCATCAGCGGCCCCCCCTGGGTTCCGGGGAAGATGGTCTTGTCCACCGCCTTGGCATGCTCCGCTTTGCACATGATGATCCCGCCCCGCGGACCCCGGAGCGTCTTGTGCGTCGTGGTGGTCACGAAGTCCGCATAGGGCACCGGGCTGGGATGAAGACCGGCCGCGATCAGGCCCGCGATGTGCGCCATGTCCACGAGCAGATAGGCGCCCACCGACTGGGCGATCGTCCGGAACCGGGGAAAGTCCAGAATCCTCGAATAGGCGCTGGCGCCCACCACGATCATGCGCGGACGGCATTCCTCCGCGATGCGCTGCACGGCGTCATAGTCAATGACCTCGGTGGTGCGGTCGACGCCGTAAAAATAGGACCGGAACAGCGTGCCCGAGAAGTTCACGCGACTGCCGTGGGTCAGATGGCCCCCTTGCGAGAGATCCATGCCCAGAATCACGTCGCCGGTCTTCAGCACCGACAGGTAGGCGGCCATATTGGCCTGCGAGCCCGAGTGCGGCTGCACGTTGACGTGCTCGGCCCCGAAGATTTGCTTGGCCCGCTGGATCGCTAATTCTTCGACCGTATCCACGTTCTGACAGCCGCCGTAATACCGCCGCGCGGGATAGCCCTCGGCGTATTTGTTGGTCATCAGGCATCCCTGGGCGGCGAGCACCGCGGGGCTCGCAAAATTCTCCGAGGCGATCAGCAGCAGCTTGTCGCGCTGACGCTTTTCTTCAGCCCGGATCGCCTCGTACACCGCCGGATCGGCTGCCTTCAAGGCCTTCAGTGAACCCACCGCGAGACTCATCTGTTGCTGCTTCCCCCTCTCACTCGCCTCACGTCGCTTCCGGTGGCGAATCGGCCTCTTGCTTCTTCCCGACCAGGACCGCCACGCTCGCGGTCACATCGCGATGGAGTTTGACCGGGACGGTAAAGGTGCCGAGCTCCTTGATCGGCTGCGCAAGCTGGATCTTCCTGCGGTCCACCTCAAAACCTTGCGCCGCCAAGCCCTCCGCGATATCTTTGACGGTCACCGAACCGAACAGCTTGTCATCCTTCCCCACCTGGGCCGTAATCGTCAGCGAAACCGCGGAGAGCCTCTTCGCCAGGCCCTCGATTTCCAGTTTCTCCTTCTTCGCTCTCTCGCCCATCACGCGTTTGGTGTGCTCGAACGCTTTCACGTTCCGGGGACTGGCCTGGAGCGCCTTGCGGCGGGGGAGTAAATAGTTCCGCGCAAAGCCGTCTTTGACGTCCAAGACATCCCCCAGGTGTCCGACGCCTTCCACATTCTCTTGCAGAATCACCTTCATGCCGCTCACCCTTTCTATCGGGAATCAAAAAGCATACTGAGCCGATACAGAAAAGTCAATGAACGATTCGGGAGGAGTGATGGCCGAGGCCTCAATCGCAGGCCCCCGGAGCGCCCGGCCCCGGAACCCGTTGACTGACAACGATGATGAGCCGTCGCCTGGCCGTCAGGGCTGCTCCCGCGTCCTGCTGGACAGCCCCCAGGCCCCAAGGTAAGATTCAGCCGTGAAATTACTCGACCTGCTTGAACACTTTTCCCGCCTCCTGGCTGAACAGCGCGAGAGCGCGTCGGCGCGTGGGCTGGACGCCCCAGTCACGGTGTCGGCAGGCCGGCTGATCCTCACCGCCGGCACGCTTCATCTGTACGAGCTCGAGGTGCCGGCGGAAGTCGCCCTGTCGGAAGATCTTCCGGTCACCATCATCCCGACCGGCGACATCGAACCCACCGAGGGATTTGTGGTCGGCCGCCGCGCCAAGACGGTGTTGATCCAGACATTCGACGCAGTCGGCCAGACCGTCGCCTCCGCCACCCTCGTCCCGGACTCGGCTGGCTTTTTCGACACCGCCTCGCGCCGCCTGGCCGAGATGGCGAGAAAGTCGGGAGCCTACATGCTGGGACCGGCGGAACGGCTGGTCCCGTTGCTGGACCCGGATCAGCCCGACCCCGAGTCGCAGGCACGGGCCGCGGTTCCTTCGTCCGTGTTCAGCCCCTTGTGGAGTGACCACCCGGCCACCCGCCGCGCCAAGCTGACGGCGTTGGTCATCGAGCTGGTCCGCGCCAATAAACGGCTGCTGGTTGTCGGCCGGGATCACCACACCACGGATGAGGTGCTGGGCGCCATCGCCCGCGCGATGCGCGGCGCCGGGTTGCAATTCAAGAGCCTGCTGAGCCGCTACGAACTGCCGGCGCAGAGCGACGTGGCCGGCCTCGCGTTACAGGACCTCGGTTTCGAGACGCAAATGAACCGCTTCTACGCCAAATCGAGAGCTGACAAGGCCACGCTCCGCCGCAAATACGACCGGTTCCGGGAACTGAGCCCTCTGCTGGCGTTCAAAGCAGAGAAGCAACGCGATCTCGATGAGGTCAAGTTGCTCGAATGGCGCCTGCTGACCCAAGTCAGCGACCTGCAGGGCAAGATCAAAGACATCAACGCGACGCTGGCCGAATACGAAGCGCTCACGATCTGGAAGCGGTTGTCGATGCAGGCGGTGGGGAAAAACGTAGGCTCCCTGAACGAGTATCGGAGCATCTACGAGCAGTCGGTCCAGACGATTCTGGCGGAACTGGAAGTGGCGAAACGCCGCATCGAGGCGCTCAGCCCGGAGGCTGCCATCCCCAAGGACATACGGCCCGAATACCACGAGCTGAAGGACGAGATCAAGAAGCTGGGCGGGACCAAAAAAATCAGAGAGCTACTGGCCGCCGAGGAAGGCACCAACCGCCAGGCGTTTCTTCAGACCAAGCGGGTCGTCGCGACGACGGCCGCGCGCGTGGTGTCCGATCCCCTGTTTGCTCGGGTACGGTTCGACGTGCTGATCGCGGACGAGGCGCCATTCATCCCGGCGCCCTTCCTTCTGTCCGCCGCCGGCCTGGTTCGAGAACGCATCGTCCTCTTCGGGGACCCGCGCGACATCCCCGAGGCCAAGGCCTGGAGACCGGCCTGGGCCTCGCCGATCGGCCGCAAATGACCGACTGGTGCCGACTTGACGGCACCTGAGAAATCAGTGATAATAGCTTTCTCACTGATTTTGAAGGAATAATTCTCAGGGATGCTCAAATAAGCCTAGAACAAGGCCGCAGGGAGCGAGGGACCTGAGGAGGTACATACCAAGCTTCGCTTGACCCGCTCGCTTCGACCCGTCGAGAGCCTCTGGGTCGAACGATCAAATGTGAGCGGAGAGTTAGTTTGCCCCCAGTAGGCTTAGTTCGGTACGTCGAGGGCTTGAGCGAAGCGAGAACGCAGTTGTAGGCTTATTTCAGCATCCCACAAGGGCCGAAGTGGCGGAACTGGCAGACGCACTAGATTCAGGGTCTAGCGCCCGCAAGGGTGTCCGGGTTCAAATCCCGGCTTCGGCACCATCTGCCTGCTCGACTTTATTGTTCATGACGTCGTGAGGTCGAATAGACTATTAGCTAACAGGTGGCAAACCTAGGCTCAGGCTGCTTATGAGAAGGGCCAACCTTCAAGAAACGGGGCTGGCCCTTTTCTACGAGGATACTGAGTCTAGGTACAGAGAATACACACACACCAGACACTAGCAGGTAGCAGCGACGTGATTGGCAGCCGGAAAATAACCCTGCAATTCTCAGTGAATTGGCTAGTGGGAATTTGCCTGGTCGCTCTCGGCCTCATTCTGGCCTTCATTTTGGGTCAGGAATCATGGCGACCTACTCTTATTTTCACTGCGGCCGTATTCGGAGGAGCAGGCGCGCTTATTGCGGCAGTCAATGCTCTCGATTCTAGGATCGCGCAAGGGCAGCAAGCGAGGATGGCCGTTTCACTTGATTTTATCAACCGATGGAATGACCCGCAGTTCTTTCATGCTAAGAGGAACGGCAGGGAAGTCGTGTCGGAACTCCGACAGCGTCAGACGCCCGATGAACAGATGAAATACCTTCAGGAAGATCGTGCAAGATACTCAAACCTTCTCGACGTGCTGAATGTGTTTGAGGGCTTGAGCGGAGCGATTCAGATGGGCATTGCAGATGAAGAGACGGCAAAGCGCTTCTTCCGGTCAATCGTCTTGGAGTACTGGCACGTGACCCAAGGCTTCATAAAACAGCGAAGAGCAGAACGGCAGAACGCTCGCATGCTGCGAGACTTCGAGTGGCTATTTAATCGTTGGAGAGATTAAAGGATCGGGGCATCCGCATCATAGATCATGTGGCACTCCCCGCTACAATGTTCAACTTTATCCCCCTAGAGACTTAACATCATCGTATACAACTCTCGCTCGGTTCGAGAGAGAGTTCTAACCCCCCCGAACCGCTGACTTATAAACATGCCGCAATAAGAGCCAGTACCACTTCTCATACCATAATGTCGAGCCTCAGCGGCGACCCGCTGGGGCCTTGTCTTTAAACATCGCTTCGGCACCAGCCTTCGCTGGAAGCAAAGGCTGCCCGCCATACCAAGCTTCGCTTGATCCGCGGCGTTCGATCACATCGCGGCGGATAGTTCCTTTGCCTCCAGTGGACTTTTGAAATAGCCTGTCACCCTTTTTCTATTCAACTAGATTCGAGCTTCTGCACACTTCTCCAGGCTGACCAAGGTCCCCCTTGACACCTCCCCACGGACAGCCTAGCGTTGCCAAACAACATGGTCGAGAAACTGGACTCTACATAGCTCATGTCAATCGATCATCGCTCCTTCCACAGATTGATACTTGGGCTCGTGGGGTTAGCCTGGTTTCTCATGACGGCTCCCCCCGCAGCAGCTGAATGGTTTGCGGATTTGTATGGCGGAGCGGCAGGCACGGAGCGCAGTGACGTGACACTCGTTGTGAATCCACCAAGCGGCCCGGCAAACCACACGTTCCATAACGTGAAGTGGGACATCTCGGCAACCGTTGGAGGTCGTGCTGGCTATTGGTTTGAGAGGTTTCCGTGGTACGGCATTGGGTTGGACGTGTTTCATTTCAATGCAGACATTCCGACACAGACAGTCTCTCTCACTATCCCAGGCGCAACTGTACCAGCGACACTTCAGGAGATCGATTTTTCCATCACCGCGATCGCGTTCGATGTCATCCGACTGCGCCTCCCGCTCCGGGTCAGTCCAGAATTTCCGAAGGGGCAGTTGCAACCGTACCTGACGGTTGGTCCCGCGCTCTTCCTGACACGAGCCACCAACAAAACGAATGCCGAGCTCACCACTCAGACAGCCACGGATACCTCGCTGGGGGTCAAGGTAGGAGCTGGTGCCTCCTGGCAGCTTTTCGAACATGTGGCCGTCTTTGGGGAATATCGGTTCACACATTTCCGCGCGGAACCAGTCCTCAATAGCGCACTCTCATCCCTTCGGGTGCCGTTGCAGTCCGATCTCAACACCCATCATCTGCTCGCAGGGATTTCTTGGCGGTTTTAGGTCAAGCTCCCCCTCGGTGCCAGAAGCCACCCTTGACACCTGCCCGCAGGGCGGCCTAGCCTTGCCGACAACATGGCTGAAAAACTCGCCCCCAAAGAACCGGCGACGATCGAGGAGCTGGCGATTTCCACCATGTGGGAGATGGCGGCCCTTGTGGAAGTATTGGAACGGAAGGGTATCTGTAAGGAACAAGTGTTGTGAGCTAGCCCCTCGTAACATTTGGACAGGGATAATTGGTTATGAGGACCAGATGGTCACAAACGAGAAACGACCTATCCAAATTTGAGTGACGCAGTAGATAGTAAGTCCGCGACCTACAGTGGCATTCAATGCAACCCTTGAGACTGGTGAGCCTCCTCCTTGTGGTGTTCTTCATTTTCGGAGGATGTGACCCCGAACGCTCTCGTTTGATGAAGGAGAACTATCCGACCTACCCCGATCGGATCAAACGAGCTATAGACCTTGGCTACCCCCTCCACGGGATGGATCACGATCAGGTCTATCTCGTATTCGGAGAGCCGATCTGTAAGAAAACCATTCAGCACAAAGGAAGGGCAGTTGAAGTGTGGTTGTATCCGCCCGGTGGGAAAAATCCCTGCAGCACGGCTGAATTGAGGGTGTATTTCGAAGATGGCGCGGTCACAGATTGGCAAACCGTGCGAGCGGAATCGGGAGGAGGATAAAACCTGTACGGCCAATCCCAGTTTTCCAGCCCAGCCGACAGACCCCCCCTACTTTTGGGGGGATTGCGCTTCGTTAAGGGTACGTCCATACTCCCACCGCCTTGTCCGCAGGGCATAGCACCACCGACCTAGCTTGCCCGGAGAACTATTTATTCATGCACCGCAGCGGCTTTTTGCTGTGGTCTTCGCGTCGAAGGAGGAGATGCACGATGACCCGTATGGGCAGAGAGTCCACAGGGACGTGTTGGCTACTCGCGACGGCACTGGCACTCATCATGGGTCCCAGTCTGGTGACTGCCTCGAAAGCGCCGAGTCCGTTACCGGCGCGAACGCTGAGCAAGCTTCAGGCCATAGAGTCCTACGGCAAGCTGCCTCTCAGGTTCGAGGCCAACAAGGGGCAGACGGATCGTCAGGTCAATTTCGTCGCGCGAGGTCGGGCGTACACGCTGTTCCTGGCAGAAAATGAAGCCGTGTTCGCTCTCCGTTCCGCTGAAGTTGAGTCCGTTGAGTCAGTTGGGTCCGTTCCCGGAAAAGAGCAGTCATCCCATCTCCGCGCCGAACTGTCTGAACGGACCAAACGGACGCAACCGACGAAACAAGCCGTTCTGCGGATGCGACTCGAAGGAGCGAACCGTTCGCCTATGGCGCATGGCGTTGCGCCGTTACCCGGCGTCGTCAACTATTTCATCGGCAATGACCCCAAGAAGTGGCGCACACACATTCCCACCTACGAGAAGGTCGAGTACAAGAACATCTACCCCGGCATCGACGTGGTCTATTACGGCAACCAGGGCAAACTGGAATACGACTTCGTCGTGTCCCCCGGCGCGGATCCGAATCAGATCACGCTCGCCTTCGAGGGCGCCGAAAATCCGAGGCTTGCCGATAATGGCGACGTGACTCTCACCGTCTCCGGCGCTGACCTGTATCTCAAAAAACCTCTCGTGTACCAGCAAGACGAGAAAGGGCGTAAACAGCTCGTGGCTGGAAACTATATCCTCCTGGCCACCGATTCGCCTCGCGCCGGGGACCCGTTGCATTCCCCGGAGCAACGGGTGCCCTTCACGCCTCACGTTGCAATTCAGGTCGCGTCTTACGACCGGAGCAGGCCGCTCGTCATCGACCCGGTGCTCGCCTACTCCACCCACCTCGGGGGCAGTGGCGGTGACCAGGGCTTCGGCGTCGCCGTCGACGCCGTGGGGAACGCCTACGTGACGGGTTTCGC
>MNDM01000013.1 GCA_001914955.1 Nitrospirae bacterium 13_2_20CM_2_62_8
GATCCTTCTCCGTAATGACCAACTCCTTCCCGTAGACCTGGCTGAGCAGGTCCGGCTTGAGCACCTCGTCCGGCGGCCCGGCGGCGAACAAGCGTGTCTTCAGCAAGACCAGCCGGTCAACGAGCGGTCTGATCATATTGATGTCGTGGGTGATCAGCAGGACCGTGAGCCCCAGTTCCTGATGGAGCCGTCGGATCAGCTCCAGCACACTGTGCTGCGTGGTGATATCAATGCCGGTGGTGGGCTCGTCGAGGAGGAGGACCTGTGGCTGCTGCGCCAGCGCCCGTGCGATTAGAACTCGCTGTTGCTGGCCGCCCGAGAGGTCGCCCAGCGCGGTGTCCCGGTGATCCTGCATCCCCACGTTGACCAAAGCTTCCAGCGCAATCTCGCGGTCCCGTTTCCTGGGCCGGTGGAACAGCCCCAGCACGCCGTACCGGCCCATCATCACCGTTTCCAGGACCGTAATCGGGAAGTTGCGATCCAGCGCTCCCTTCTGCGGGAGATACCCGATGCGGGCCCGGTGGTGGCACCGGAGTTGTTCGCAGGCGCAATCAAAAATCTGCAGACTGCCCTCCAGGGGACGCAGGAGCCCGAGCACCGCCCGGCAGAGGGTCGTTTTCCCGGACCCGTTCGGTCCGATGACGCCCACGAACTCCCCCTCGGAAACCTCCAGTGAGATATCCTTCAAGGCGAGCACGTCATGGAACCCGAAGGTGGCGTGTGAAAACCGGATAATGGTCTTGGCCATGGAGGGCTAGGCGGCTTCCAGCGCCTGCGCCAGTTGCAGGACATTGTACCGCAACATATCAAGATAGGTCTCGGTGCCCGCAACGCCACCAGGCAGCGGCGTCAGCACCACGACGCGGGCGCCGGTCTCGCGCGCCAGGGCTTCAGGAATCTTCTGGTTCATCTGAGGCTCCGAAACGATGACGCGGAGACGATCCTCGCGAATCCGCGAGATGAGCGCTTGGAGGTGACGGGCTGACGGTTCCGCGCCGGCCTGCGTGACGATCTCCCCCACGATCCGGAATCCGAACCGGCGGGCAAAATACGGCCAGGCCGGATGGTACACGACAATCCGGCGGTCGGCGAGGTGGCGAAGACGCTCGACCAGTTCACGCTGCAATTGGTCGAGCTGGAGCAGGTAGTCCGCCTGGTTGCGGCGATACTCCGAGGCATGGTCCGGGTCCAGTGTGATAAAGGCTTCTGTAATGTGCCGCATCATAATTTTCGCGTTTTCCGGGTCCAACCAGACGTGCGGGTTGCCGGAGCGATGGCGGTCCTGCAGCATCGGGGTGGCTCCGCCCTGCGGCTCGTGTTCTCGGATCAACGCGATCCCTCGTGACGTCGTGACGACCAGGAGCCCGGGATTGCCGGAATTCTTGACCAGTGAGGAGACCCACACTTCCAGGCCCACCCCCACCTCCAGCAGCACCCGCGCGTTCCGGATCTCCACCAGATCGCTCGGCTTCGGTGAATACGTGTGCTCGCTCTCCAGGCCGGACATCAGGGACACCACCTTCACGTGAGATCCTCCGACCCGGCCCGCCAGATCCTTGAGCACGGGGATCGTCACCACGACATTGAGCGGCGTTGCGGGGCGCGCGCCGGGTGGCTCGGCTGCCTGCGCCGGCATTCGCGAGAAAAACGCGCCCGCCGTGAGCGCGAAAATAGCCGCGAGGGCCATGCGTCTGGCGTGCATGGCCGCGACCGTAACACCGCACATGCGGAATGTCAACGCGACCACGCGCGGCTTTCCGTTCAACCTGCGCTCGTCGAACGCGGGGGGCGAGATCTCTGAAGGCGGGACACTGAGATCTCCCCATTCAGCGGCAGACCGTGTCTAGCTTGACCGGCTGGAAGACTTCGGGTAGCCTGGCTCGCGATCCGTGGTGGCAAGGTGATCGGTATGAAGGCGATCGGGCTCATGTCCGGCACATCCGGAGACGGCGTGGATGCGGCATTGGTGCAGATCCGCGGGACCGGCCATGGGCTGCGGGTCACGCCGCTGGCATTCCGCACGGCACCCTACACCGCGGCGTTGCGTCACAGGATTTTGGCGGCTGCCACCAGAGGCACGGTCTCGGAAATCTGCCATCTCAACGCCGTGCTCGGCGAGTGGTTTGCCAAGGCCGCGCTCCGAGTGATGGGGCAAGCAGGCGTGAAGTCGTCCGACGTCCAGGTGATCGGCTCACATGGGCAGACCGTGCACCATTGCCCCACGCCGAGGCGGGAACCAGGTCTCGGACTCATCCGTTCAACGCTCCAGATCGCCGAGCCCGCCGTCATCGCCGAACGTACCGGGATCACGACCGTCGCCGATTTTCGGCCGCGGGACCTGGCCGCCGGCGGTCAGGGAGCCCCGCTCACCCCGTATGTCCATTATCTGTTGCTCAGGGACCCGCGCCGCGCCCGCCTGATCGTCAACCTGGGCGGCATCAGCAACGTGACCTATTTGCCGGCCTCCGGAAACCTGAAATCCGTCCGCGCTTTCGACACGGGGCCGGGAAACATGGTCCTGGACGCGCTGGTGCACCACCTGACCCGAGGCCGACAATCCCTGGACCGAGACGGCAGGAGGGCCGCCAAGGGGAAGGTGGATGCCAGGCTGCTGGCGACGCTTCTGACCCATCCCTTTCTCCGGCGCGAGCCGCCCAAGTCCACCGGCAGGGAGGAATTCGGCGAGACCTTTCTGGCCCGGGTGCTGGCCTTGTCGCGGAAGTGGCGGCTGGCGCCCGAGGATCTGCTGGCCACCTGCTCGCTGTTCACCGCGATGGCGGTCGGCAATGCACGTCGGTGGGTCAAGGGACCGGTGGATGAGGTGATCGTCGCAGGGGGAGGCGTTCGCAATCGCACGGTGATGGCCGATCTGGCAGCCATCTTTGAACCTGCACCGGTGCGGCCTGTGGAAGAGTTGGGATGGAAGAGCCAAGCGTTCGAAGCGACGGCGTTCGCGGTCTTGGCGTACCAGACGATCCATGGGGAATGCGCCAACGTCCCGGCGGTGACCGGGGCTGCTCACCCTGTCCTGCTGGGCACCATCGTACCCGGGGGAGAACGGCGGCGGACGCAGCTGCGCTGACAGGACATCAGAAAACAGGGAGGGGAATGTGGACACACTAGTCATCGCGTCGGTCGGCCTGCTGCTGATTCTGGTGATCGCCTGGCTCTGGCTGGCGAAACCGTTCAGGGAGCCAGACGAGCAGGAACCGATCGTTCCCGAAGGGATCACGTTACGCCCCCAACCACTGATGACCAAGGCCGAAGTGGCCTTTTACAATGCGCTGCGCCTGACCGTGCAGGAGCGGTATCTGGTCTTTGCTCAGGTGCCGGTGTGGTGCCTGGTCGAGGTCAAGTCAGACAATCCCGAGGTCCGGGCGGCGTTTCTCAATAAGATCGCGTTGCGGCGCGTCGATTTTGTCCTGGTGCATCCGGGAACGCTGGCGGCGGTCAGGGTCGTCGAACTTCGAGATCCTTCGCAGCTCTCAGTTCAGCGGGAAGCGCGGGACCTCGTCGTTGACACGCTGTTCAAAGAGGCTGGGATTGCAGTCGTCAGACCCAAGGCCGGGATGACATACACCGTTGCCGCCCTGGCGAACTTATTGGGGTTCGAACCGCCCGCGGAATAGCGACGGACTCTGCAGAAACCTGATACCATGGGCCGGACTGACGGAGCCGGTCCCATAGGATTGTGTGGAACCCTCCACCGTGCCCATAGAGCCTCCCGACAAGTTGCAGGCCGATAGGATCCACGTCCAACAGCACCTTGCGGCGAATCCCGAGCCGCTGCGGCAGGATCCCCCTCCCAACCCGGCCGGCGGCCACACGCTGGTAGTGGACGCGACCGATCCCTCCGCCTATGCTCGGCCCAGCTCCGCTGTCAAAGACGCAGGTCCGGACGATCAAGTCTTCATCCGGCCGGGGATCTACGAGGACAAGATTTTCGTCGCGGAACGCCCGATTCTGCTGATCGGAGCTGGCCGCGAGGCCGTCCAGATCTTCAGCCGGCGCGGCGGGCCGCTCTACCTCCAGCGGGTACCGGATGGACGCATTTCCGGGATCACCTTTCGCTATGTCGGCAGCGACCAGCATGCGGCCATGAATATTCTGGATTCCACCTGCACCGTGGTCTCCTGCCGGGCCACCGAGGGTATTCTGTCCGGCATTGTGGTGTACGGACCTACGGGTCGGCCGACGCTGCTAGACAACGAGGTCTGCCATAACCGCGAGTCGGGCATCTTCGTGTTCGCGGGAGCCAGGCCCTATGTGGCCCAAAACCTGTGTTATGCGAACCATCACTTTGGAATCGCGGTTCGTGACCCCGGCAGTCACCCTGATCTCGTGCGCAACATGTGCCGGGAGAATATGCTCAGCGGCATCCTGATGTTTCACCACGCCAGCGCATTGCTGTTAGGCAACATCTGCCGCGAGAACCAGCACTGGGGGATTGTCACCACCCCCGAATGCGAGACCTCCCCACCGCGCGAGCAACTCGCGTCGTCCAATACCCTGGACCCCAATCCGCGTGGCGCCCTCATGGTGACGGAACAACCGTTGGGCGAGATCGGCCGCTAAGGGCTCCCACTCGAGAGGGCGGTGTGGTATCGTAGCGAAGAAGGCCGTGCGGCTCGGCAGCGAGAAAGAGAAGGAGCGGTGAACCCGGTGGAGCTGAGCGTCAACCAGATCCCGCGAACGGCGGCGGACGAGGGACAGTCGCTGCGGCAAGCGGGCGCGATTCTGCTGATCTCGTGTTACGAGCTCGGCCACCAGCCGATCGGCCTCGCCCAACCGGTCGCGTTCCTCGAGCAGGCGGGGTACGCGCCGGCCGGGTTGGATATCGCGGTGGAGGAGTTTGACGCTGAGCGCGTCCGGCGCGCTCGGTTCGTCGGGATCTCTGTGCCGATGCACACGGCTCTGCGTCTCGGCGCTCGCGCGGCCGAGCTGATCCGTGAGATCAACCCGGCAAGCCACATCTGCTTCTTCGGCCTCTACGCTTCGATCAACGCGGAGTATTTGTTGCAGCACGCGGCAGACTCGGTGATCGGTGGGGAATACGAGATCCCGCTGGTCAACCTCGTCGAGGCCATCGAGCGGCGAGGGTCGCTTGACCCTGCTGCGGGCGACACGGGCCCGGTTTTCGGAGCCCTCGAGGGGGTCAACACTCGCGGCCGGAGGACGGATCCGGTCCTCAAGCGTCCCCCGTCGAATTTCCCGGCTCCCAGCCGCGCCGGGTTGCCCCCGCTCGATCGCTACGCCCGCCTCGAACACAACGGCGCGTTGCACCTGGTCGGATATGTCGAGGCCAGCCGCGGGTGCTTGCACCACTGCCTCCACTGCCCCATCGTCCCGGTATACGAGGGCCGGTTCTTCGTCTTCCCGGCAGAGGCCGTCCTGGAAGATATCCGGCGGCAGGTTCGGGCCGGTGCGACCCACATTACTTTCGGCGACCCCGACTTTCTGAACGGACCGGGACATTCACTCGGCGTCGTCCGGGCGATGCACGCCGAGTTCCCCGGGCTGACCTTCGACGTGACGGCGAAGATCGAGCACCTCCTGAAGCATCGGGCGCTCGTTCCCCAGCTGGGAGCCCTCGGCTGCCTCTTCGTGGTGTCGGCCGTAGAATCTTTCAGCGACACCGTGCTGGCGCATCTCCAGAAAGGGCACACGCGTGCCGATGTCGTGACCGCGCTCGAGATCGTCCGGTCCGCAGGAATCACCCTGCGCCCGTCGCTGGTGGCGTTCACCCCATGGACGACCCTCGAGGACTATCTCGACATGTTCGCCCTCGTCGAGTCCCACGACCTCATTGATGCGATAGACCCGGTGCAGTACACGATCCGCCTGTTGATCCCGCCTGGGTCGGCGCTGCTCGCCAAAGCCGGATCGCAGCCGGCCCCAATCCGGACCAATTTGGGCCCGCTGGACCAGGCAGGGTTCCAGCATCCGTGGGCCCACCCTGACCCCCGCATGGACAGGCTTCATGAAGCGGTCAGCATGTCGGTGGAGGAGGCGGCTCGAACGGGCGACGACCCGGCAGTCACATTCGACCGCCTGCGGGCGATTGCCTATGGCGTTGCCGGTCGCCAGCCCTTCGTCTCCGGCTCGTCCGGCGCGCGCCCGCGCAGGCGTCCCCGGCCCCCACGGCTCACCGAGCCCTGGTTTTGCTGCGCGGAGCCGACGAAGGGACAGTTCCGGCCGCTGCGCACGGGCACCTAAACGGGCGTCGAACGAACCACGGGAGGGATGAGCCGATGGAGCGGGCGACACAGAGCAGAGAGTTGCAAGGACTTCTCGGACTGGCCTTGCGGCCGGTCGCGATCGCTTTCCGGGACGCGCCCCCCCGGGGCGTGCCCCGGATCGACAGGCCCGCGCCGGCTGGATGCGGGTACTGGCGCCTCGCCGCGGAGGGGAACCTGTTCTACACCGAGGCGCCGGATCATTACTCCTGCCCGGTGGGCGCGCACACGCACGGCGTGGAACTTCCGCCCGAGACCGCGAAGGAACTCAACGCGATCGTGCAGACGATGGTGGGCCTGCAGTACATCAAGCTGGAGGAGATCCCCGCGATCCCACGTCGCCAGGGGGCCTTTGGTGTCGCGGTCTACGCCCCGCTGGCCGACGCGCCGTGTGAGCCGGATATCGTCCTGGTGCGCGGGACCGTCAAGCAACTCATGCTGCTGGCGGAAGCGGCGCAGGCCGCCGGCGTCGCCGGCGGGGGCGCGACGATGGGACGGCCCACCTGCGCGGTACTGCCGGAAGCCATGCAGTCCGGAAAGACGGCCACGAGTTTCGGCTGTATTGGCAACCGCGTGTATACCGGGCTGGGAGACGACGAGGGCTATTATGCCATCCCCGGAGCGAAGGTCGCCGAGGTGGTCAGCAAGCTGGCGGTGATCACGGAGGCGAACCGCCAATTGGAGGTCTTCCACCTCGCCCGCCGCGTCCAGAATCCTAGCGTTTCATGAGACACTGAGATGCCACGGGTGCTGCTCCTCCTCCCGGCCACGACCTACCGCGCGGAGTCGTTCCTCGAAGCAGCCCGACGGTTGCACCTGGACGTCACGGTGGCGTCCGAAGGAGTCGCCCCGCCTACGGGACCCTTCCCGACCGAGGGCCTGACGCTCGATTTCAAAGACCCTGAAGGCTCGGCCCGGACGGTGGTCGCGGTGGCCCGGCATCAGCCGATCGATGCGGTGGTCGGGGTGGACGACACGACAGCGGTCGTGGCGGCGGCGATCTCGGCCGCGCTGGGTCTGCCGCACAACTCCGTAGCCGCCACGGCCGCGGCGCGCGATAAACATCAGATGCGGGAGCTGCTGCGCGAGCACGGTGTCCCCGTGCCGCGCTTCGTCCGCTTCTCCCTCCAGGAGGACCCGGCGGCCATCGCGGCGTCCGTGGCGTTCCCCTGTGTCCTGAAACCGCTTGCCCTCTCTTCGAGCTGCGGCGTGATCCGGGCCGACAACGCCGCGGAGTTTGGTGACGCCTTCCGGCGGGTGGCGACGCTCCTGACACGATTGGGCGTGGCCTCTCGCCATCTCCTCGTGGAGGACTTCGTGCCGGGGGCTGAGGTGGCGCTGGAAGGGCTGCTGACGCGCGGTGAGCTGCGCGTCCTCGCCCTCTTTGATAAACCCGATCCGCTCAATGGCCCGTTCTTCGAGGAAACGATCTATGTCACCCCGTCCCGGCTGCCGGCCGGCGTCCAAGCCGAGATTGCGTCCTGCGCCAGCCGAGCCGCGCGGGCGCTCGGCCTGCAAGAGGGACCCGTGCACGGCGAGCTGCGGGTGAATGAGAGGGGCGTGTGGGTGATCGAGGTGGCCGCGCGCTCGATCGGCGGCCGGTGCGCAAGGACGCTTCGCTTCGGCGCCGACATGTCGCTGGAGGAACTGATCCTGCGGCACGCGCTGCGGATGGATCTGCCTTCGCTCGAGCGCGAGCGGAGACCGGCCGGGGTCATGATGCTCCCGATCCCGCGCGCCGGAATTCTCAGCCGGGTCCGCGGTCAAACGGAGGCGCTCAACGTTCCGGGGATCGAGGAACTGGCCATCACCGCGCAGCCGGGAGAGGAGCTGGTGCCGCTTCCGGAGGGGACCCGCTATCTTGGCTTTCTGATCGCGCGCGCGGATTCCGCCGAGCAGGTCGAAGCGTCGCTCCGCGAGGCGCATCGCAGGCTGGAATTTGAGATCCGCGCCACCCCTACGGGCGGAGCGGACAAGGAGGCCAGGCCCCGCATTCGGGCCTTCAGCGTCTGAGGCGAGGGGAGATGCTAGAGGCGTTCAGGAGGGCTTTTTCCGAACCTCTTGCGCCATTTTCTTCGTCCACTCTTCAAGACTCTTGCCTTGGGCGACGAGGTCGGGCATGCCCGTCATGTCATGCACCCGGAGACCCTGCACCTCCTCTCCACCGTCCTTGATCGTCTTTTGAATGGCCGCGATCTCCTTGTCAAACCTCTCCGGGACTTGTTCCAGAATGCGCCTGATACTCCACTTGGTGGTAGGCTTGCCATCCTCATCGAGATCGCAGCCGTAGTGGACCAGATCGATCTTGCCGGTCTTCAGCGATTTGGAGAGCATGCGATAGGTCGCTCCTTTGTTGGACTGTATGATCGCGGCCTTGAACAGGCGCTCTCCCTTCTCGGGATCAACCTCCATCGCGGTGAGATCCTCAACGGCCTTGGCAGCCACCTCAGGGGCGGTATTCACCTCTCCCATGGGATTTCGCCTCCTCGTGTGACATTCCGTGGGTTCTGCAAACAGGTGGAGTCTAGCAGAGTGGCCTTCTCAGGGGCAAGGGCCCTTGGGGAGCACCGGCGGCTGGTTATCGCGCAGGTCGTCGGGCAAGCAGGTTCAACCAGCGTCCTTTCCGCTCTCGGTTCGCGACGGTCTTGAGACTGATGATCGCCCACCCGGCCTGACGAACGGCGCCCTCCAACTCGGCTTTGCGCCACCGGGAGAAAAACCGGCCCGGTATCCAGCCCGCCCGCAGGAAGCCGGAGTTCCGGCCCTGCACGAAGGTGGCTGCCAGCACGCCTCCGGGAGGCACCAGCCCGTGCAAGTCGCGGAGCGTGGTGCGGACCGCCGGTTTCGGAAGATGGATCAGCGAGGCCGCGGCCCAGACGCCGTCGAAGACCCCGCTGCGGAAGGGGAGAGACCGCATGTCTCCCTGCACCAATCGGGCGCGCCGACTTCTCCGGCGCGCGTAAGCCAGCAGCGGCCAGGTGAGATCAAGCCCCACCACCCGATAGCGCTTCCGCCGAAGAGACCGGATATCCTGGCCCGCGCCGCTGCCCAGATCCAGAACGACCGCATCCCGTCGGCAGATCCGAAGCGAGTCCCGAAGCAGCCTGGGCTGGCGGTCTGAACGCCGGCCCCAGTGGCGCACAAAGGTCTTCGCCTGCGCCGCATAGGCCCCGGCTGTCCGGATGGCGGCCTTCCTCCCGACACCGGATGCCGTGGCGCCGCTCCCGCGCGCGCGGGAGCCCCCCGGGGCAGGTTTCCCGCCTCCAGACTTCGTCACCGGAATGCGTTGGAAAGATCAGCGATCGTCTGCACGACTCCACGGTCCAAGGCAGCCCTGACTTGCGGCTCTACGCGGAAGTCGCTGTAGAAGAACGGTGTTGGTCCCCTGAATCCTTCCACTGGGCTGGTGACGACGTTGTGGAAGACCACCTCCGCGCTCTCGACCAGAATAATCTTGCTCGTGACCGTGAACGGGGGCAGATCGCCATAGAACTTGGCAAAGACCTGATCCCTGAAGTTGGGACCCTCGATGCGGAAGAACAGGACGCTGTCCACACCCAGCAGGCGACCCAGGCGAATCGCGGACTCGTCGGACACCGCCCCGCCGAGCTGAAAGCGCTGCTCGCCGCGGAGTGTCGGGAGATCGAACCGATCCACGATCCGAAGGAACGGCCGTTGCTCTTTGAGCTGAAACACCGCGCCTTCGAGGCGCGCATAGGCGTCCAGCAATTCCCGGCTATACGTCTTGGGGTAGAGCACCGCCAGACGCTCCACATTGAGTGGAACCTGGAGCGAGGAATGAATGGTGTTTCGGACCAGGGAGGCCGAGGTCGTAGTCGGCGGCGCAGTCTGGCAGGCTACCACCAGCGGCAGGAGGAAGAGTCCGATCGAATTGCTCGAGACGCCCCATCGCCGAGCCACGGCGCGCGCTCCGATGTACGGCACGTTTGATATCTTAGTTTCATCATACCGTACCGCAAGTAACAAAAACCACGTGGTGGACCGTTGAGTGTTCGACGGGAAAAGAGAGCGCGTAACTGCCGCTCCCGTGAGGGATTTTCAGACTTCGGGCCTCGGAGGGCGGCCGGTCCGTCGTGAACGTGGACCGTCAGTCGTAAAAGTTTCGCTCCCAGGCATGGTGCGCCAGCGCAGCCAGCAGGACTCCGCTGAGCCGGCGACCATCCGAGACGGCCGAGTTCGTGCCCACATGCTCGCGCGTCCGCATGCCCGGAATGACCGTGCTCACCGCTGGGTTGGCCAGGCAAAACCGAAGTGATAATTCGGGCAGCGTGCGGGCCTCCGGCCCCAGCAAGCTTTTCAACGGATTCACATGCGCGACCACCTGCATCTTGCGATCGTCCTTGAAGTAGTCGTTCCGCCAATCGCCCGCGGGAAAGCTCGTTTCCGGCGTCATCGTGCCGGTCAGCCCACCCTCATCGAATGGACAGCGGGCGAGGACGCCCACGTCATGCCGGAGACAGGCCGGCAACAGAGCCCGCGCGGGGGACTGATCGAAAATGTTGTAAATGACCTGCACCGCGTCGACGACGCCGCTCGCCACGAGCTGGAGTCCCGAATCGGGGTCGTGATCGTTGAGCGACACGCCGATCGCGCGGACCTTCCCGCTCGCCTTCAATTCCTGAAGCGCGTGCAGCCAGCTTTCCTCCGGCAGCCAGTCGTCCCGCCAGACGTGCAGTTGCTGCAGGTCAAGGTGGTCCAGCTTGAGGTTGCGCAGGCTCCGTTCCGTGGCCTTGATGATATGGGTGGCGGGAAACAAATCCTGCACACGATCGCCCGGAAGCGCCGGCCAATGCCGGCTCAACGGCGGCACCTTGGACGCCACGTAGATCCGCTCGGCCCGGCCCCGGACCACCTGCCCCACGAGGGTTTCGCTGTGGCCTTGTCCGTAGGCCAACGCGGTGTCGATGAAGTTCACGCCGGCATCGATGGCGGCATGCAGCGCCGCGAGAGACTCGGCGTCTCGCGCCCCGACCCAGTACCCTCCTCCGATGCCCCATGCGCCAAACCCGATCTCAGAGACTGTGAACCCCGTCTTTCCCAACCGGCGGTATTCCATCACGTCGCTCTGGTGCCGGAACTCTCTCCGCTCCCGTGGTCGCGTTCAGACGCTGTCTCACGGTCTGCGGCCCGGGCACCCTTGCCGTCCCCCGGGTGAAGGCCGTATTTCCTGAGCAGCTTGTAAAAGTCGGCTCGGTAGCGGCCAGCGATCTGCGCGGCACGCGAGATGTTGCCGCCGGTGAGTTGCACGATCTCCTTCAGGTAGCCCCGCTCAAAATCCTCCTTGGCCTCGGTCAACGGCTTGGGCCGGCCCTGGGCTGATTGGGTCAGGAAGGGAATGAGATCCGAGGTGATCATGTCCTGCGTAGCCATGATCACCGCTTTTTCGATCAGGTTTTCAAGCTCGCGGACGTTGCCGGGCCAGGGATAGAGCATCAGCTTCTGCATGGCGTCCGGAAGAATTCCGCGGATGTCCTTCTTCATCCGCTGCGCGCTCTGTTTCAGGAAATGCTGGGCAAGCAGCGGGATGTCATCGCGGCGTTCCCGGAGCGGAGGCACGTTGAGCGGGACGACCTGGATCCGATAATAGAGATCCTCCCGGAATGCGCCCGTCCGCACGGCCTGGACCAGGTCCTGGTTGGTCGCGGTCATGATGCGGACATCCACCTTCGTGGGGTGCTCGGATCCAACCTCCCGCACCTCTCGTTCCTGCAAGGCCCGCAGGAGCTTGACCTGGAGGGCCAACGGAATCTCACTGATCTCATCAAGAAAGAGGGTGCCGCCATTCGCGCTCTGGAAGAGGCCGCGTTTCGAGCCAAGCGCCCCCGTGAAGGCTCCCTTGACGTAACCGAAGAGCTCGCTCTCAAAGAGGGTGTCCGGAATGGCCGCACAGTTCACGGCCAGAAAGGGCCCGCGGGCCCTCCGGCTGTTGCAGTGGATGACGCGGGCGATCACTTCCTTGCCTGTTCCGGTCTCGCCGGATAAACAGATCGTGGCGTCCGTGTCGGCCACTTGCGCGACCTGTTGCAAGAGGACCTGCATCTTGGAGCTTCGGGCCACCACGTTTTCCAACCCGTACAGTTCCTTCACCAACAACTTGAGCCGTTTGATTTCCCGGCTCATCCGCTGCTGGCCCAGAGCTTTTTCGATATAGACCGTCAGTTCCTTGTCGTCGAAGGGCTTCGTGAGGTAGCCATAGGCTCCCTTCTGCATCGCCTCAACGGCATTGGGGATGCTCCCATGCGCGGTGAGGATCAGGACCGGGAGGTTCGGATGGATGAGCCGCAGCTCTTCCATGACCGTCAACCCATCCAGTCCCGGCAGGCACAGGTCGGTGATGGCCAGGTCAAAGACCTCACGCCGGGCCTGAGCGATGGCCTCCTCGCCTTTCGTACAGGAGGCCACGTCGAACCCCATCGCCATCAGACGCATCTTGAGCAGGTGGAGCAATCCCTGATCATCGTCCACCACGAGGATTCGTTCACGTTCCACCGTGTCCTTCATGGGAGATCGTCTTTCGTTAGCGGGGGCGATGAATTCGTGGACGGCTTGGGGAGCCGGCTTCGTTCCTTCATTTCCTGGTCGATCTTCTTCAGGGCCTCAAGCTGGTTGGTCAGTTGCTCCACCTTCTTATCCCGGGCGTTGATCTGTTTGGTGAGTTGGTGGATCCTGATCTCCCGGTCGAGCAGGTCGCGGATGAGCCGTTCCGTGGCCTGGGCGAAAGGTCCGTCTTGCCCCGGCTCGGCAAGAGGGTCTTCTAAGAGTCCCAGCCAGAAGCGGCTCGACGAGGCCAGATGGCTGGTCGGGGCAGCAGCCACCACCTGCTGGAAATGCTGGGCGGCGACCTCTCGATTTTCATACAGGGCCACCAAGGCACGGGTGAAATGCGGCAGCACGCAGGAGTGGGGCTGGCTACAATGGGCGAGCATGCTCTCCTGTTCACGGGCGAGCGCCTGATAGCGCTTTACGTCGTGGCGGTCAGGGATGAAATACGGGGAGGTTGAAGCCGAAGTACCGTGCATCGAAGAGCAGGCCGCCAGACTGAGTGCCAGGATCAGCCGGAGAGTTCCAATCGGGACAGAGGGGATCATCACGCCGCCGCCCCCGACCGCGTCAAGGGAAGGATCACGTGGACCGTGGTGCCCTTCCCCAATTCACTTTCTGCCCAGATCCGTCCCGCATGCGCCTCGACCACCTTCTTGGCCAGGGCCAGTCCAAGTCCGCTGCCCGCCAGCATGGTCCCTCCCTGCACCCGCCCCTGATAGAAGCGTTCGAAGATGTGGGGGAGCTCCTCCGGCGGAATGCCCGGTCCCGTATCGGACACTGAGATGCGCACGACGCCTGCCTGTGCATCGGATTCCATTCGCAGCTTCACCGCGGCCCCTTCGGGGCTGAACTTGATCGCGTTGGAGAGCAGGTTGTCCAGAACCTGCTCAATCCGGGCCGCATCGAGGGAGAGCCGCACACTGCTCCGCGGGCTCTCGGTCAGAATCTGGATATGTCTCGCCTCGGCCAACAGCCGGATTTTCTTCACCGAGCCCTCCGCGACACGCGTGAGGTCCGTCGGAGCGATGCGGTATTCCATCATCCCGGCCTCCATTTTGGAAAGGTCCAGGAGCATGGAAATCAAACGGATCAGCCGCTGGCTGCTGTCCGTCATGATCTGAAGCGTCTCGCGCTGTTGTTGGCTCAAGGGGCCGGGAATCTCGTCCAAGAGGAGTTGGGTCCCCTCCCGAATCGAGGCGAGTGGGGTGCGCAGCTCGTGAGAGACGTGGGCCAGAAACTCCGCCTTCATATCGTCCAATTCCTGAAGTTTCTTCCCCATCCAGTTGACCGTCTCCACCAGCTCCCGCAGATCGCTCGGGGCCGCCACTTCCACCGACGCGCCGAACTTCCCCTGCCCGATCTGACGGATGTACTCCTGCACGCGGCGCAGCGGCCGCAGAATACTGTAACTGGCGACGCTGGCGAGCCCCAAGCCGACCAGGATCGCCACGATCACCAGTTGCTGCATGATGCCTTCGGCTCGCGCCGAGCGCGCCCGCGAATCGCTGACGACGCTGCTCACTCTGGCCTCATGCATCCCGATGTACGAATCCAGGGTGCTAGCCGTTCCGGCCAGAAGCGCGTCCCGCCGGGCCAGATATCCCGCACCCGGCTTGGGTGGCGCGGCCGTTGTCCCGCCGCCCTCACCGCGGAAGAGGAACTGGTACTCGGCGTGGAGGCGCTCCGTGTCCTCGAGCTGCTTCTGCGCATCGGTGGCGGTTTCCTGAGCCCGGAGCGACCTGAGCGTCCGCCGAAACTCCTCCGCCTCGTCGTCGAAGTCTTTCAGAAACACCGCGTCGTGCAGGGCGGAGTATTTCTTCTCGCTCTTGAGTTGGGCGTAGAGGCTGGCGTCGAGCCGTTGGGCTGTTTCGATGGCGGGATAGTGGTACGAGACGAGTCGGGTGCTCAGGGCCGTCAGTTGCCGGAGTTGGACGAGCGCGTAGATGTTGACGCCCGCCAACACGGTGATGATGGCCAGGGATCCCAGGGCTAACCGCCAGAAGATCGAAAGCCGCACGCCACTCGTTCCTTCAGGGGCAATTTCCAGGGGAGGTTATCCGACGTTCCGCTCCGTCACACCGTAGGAGAATCCCTACTGGCCCGTGGCATTGTAAATCAACAAGATCAGGTTGTATACCGTGTACCTCTGTAGGCTGAGTCCTGCACTCCGCCCTTCCCCATCTGATGTCGGCACCTGACGGAAACTCATTACAGAAGAGAAGGATAGATGATTCCTGAGCGCTCCAGCCCCTCCGGCACTTCCCTTGCTCACCAGAGGAAAACATGTGCCGGCTACCGGTTTGTGTGTCAGGGCCGGATACGTGAGCGGGATGACGAGCAGTGCTGAAAAGCTCGTGCTGTTTCCGGAATTGATGGTCGCCTCCGGTTTCATCGGGGCGATCGTCTTCCTGGGACTCGTGTGGCTCGCCAGGCGTCTTCGATCGTTCCGGGGATGTCTCCGATGTGGATGCGAACTGCAGTATACAGGCGGCCATTGCCTCATGTGCCGCGATCCCCTGCGACGACAACGATCGCTCCCCCGAGGCGGAGGGTCAGCGCCCGAAACTGTCAGAGAGCCCCGAAGCGCGGTTGAATCTCCTTCCTAGCCCTGACGGGACGGATCGAAGTCAATCAGCCTTCTCATGCCGAGAAAGCCGAAAAGCCGGACCACGAAGAACGGATCCCTGCCGGCCGTGCCAAGCCAGCAGCTCCGAATCACTGGAAGGGATACCCGGCCGTGCGCGCGTTGCGGCGGATTACTCGTCGCCGAGGTTTTCCCCGAATCTCCAAGCAGCTGGCTGTGGTTCTGGGGGCTCCGGTGCCTCAACTGCGGACATATCGTGGATCCCGTCATGCGCAGGAACCGCCAACAACCCTCACCGTCCGGATGGTCGCAAGCCAGGCAGCAGAGTGAGTGACCGCGTGCTCCCACGTTGTTCCACGGAACGATCGAAGGGATCAATCCGGCCTGAGGATGTAGCACTGGGAGGAGGGCCGGGAGGGGGTGTTTCGGGGTGACTCGTTCGGAGTGGCCTACGGCACGACGGGCCTAGCCATACCAGTCGGGCTTTTTCTTTTTCTCTTCCTCTTCCTCCCCGCTCCCGCCTTTGCCCTTGACCTCGGGAGCAATGGGCGGGCCGGCCATCACCTCGCGCACCACCCGAACCAGGGTATCCGGATTGAAGGGCTTCCGCAAGAACGGCCAGTGCTCTTTTCTCTTAATGCCGTAGCCCTTGAGCACATCATCTGAGTGGGCGGACATGAGGAGCACCCGAATGTCCGGTCGCATCTTCACCACACGACGCATCAACTCGACGCCGTGCATGCGAGGGAACTTGCTCGGGCCTGCCGCCAATTGGAGCCTCTTCGGCGGCAGCAGGAGGTCGGTCAACAGGAGATGGATCGGGCCGCTGTGCCGGCTACAGGTTTCCAAGGCCTCCGGGCTCTCGCTCGCCTGCAGCACTTTGAAGCCCTGCTCCTCAAGCTTCTTGCGGCAAAGTGCGACCATCGAAGGATCGTCATCGACGAGGAGAACGGTCTGCGATCGGGATTCAGGCGTGGGGTGTCCGTGTTCTACCATCGAGAGACCTACCAAGACTACAGTATAGCGCGTGTTCGCGCCGTAATCGACGCACCCTCTTGGCGAAACTTCAAACTCGCGGGAATCGCTGACCTTCCTGTGCTCTTGAGGCGGTGCCCCGGCCCGATCGGCCTACCGCTCCGGACCACCAGTGCCGAAGCCCGCTGTAGCAGGTCCCAGCTAATCAAGCAAAAAGGCCCTGACTGTGAGCCAGGGCCCTCGTTCGTGACAAGTCCGGATGGTTGCGGGGGGTGGATTTGAACCACCGACCTTTGGGTTATGCGTACCACGTCAGCTTTCGCTGCCTGGATGAAGCCAGTTCGTGGTCTGGACTTTCTCTTCACCCTCGGCCCGGCTGTCCGGCGTTAGGGTGCCTGCCGTTAAGTCTCTACACCTTCCCTTCGGGCGATCACGCCCTCGGGGCTTGGCTCGGGGTTACCCCGCCAACGGCTTCCCCGAATTTGACAGGTGATCGCACACGAGTTTCCTCGTATGCAGCCCAGCGCAGGATTAGGTCCACTGACGATCCTGGGCGGAACCAGGGTTTCGTTGACGCTTGTCAGTGCCTTCCCTTGTGCTAATCCCGCAAATCGAGCCCAACGAGCTACCAGACTGCTCCACCCCGCGGCGGGATAGTAACAAAGGGGGTGGGTGAAGTCAAGGCAACGAGAGACGCGGGGTTCATCGCAGCGCACGAGCAGGGTTGAGCGGTGTTGGGCGACGCGCGTCGTCGAAGTTGGTCAGGTTGAATTTCCACGAGGGGCATGTTAAAGCAACCGCATGCGCATCGTGTTCATGGGAACGCCTGCGTTCGCGGTCCCCTCGCTGGAAGCGCTGTTGCGGTCGGAAGATTCCGTGGTCGGCGTGGTCACCCAGCCTGACCGGCCGAAAGGGAGGGGACAGGCGGTGGCGGCGGCACCGGTGAAGCTCGCGTGTGAGCGGGAAGGGCTGCCCCTGTTGCAGCCGGTCAAGCTGAAGGACCCAGCCTTCCTTGAGGCGCTCCGGGCATGGCAGCCGGACTTCATCGCGGTGACCGCCTTCGGGCGCATCCTGCCGCCCGCCATGCTCCGGATGCCTGCGCGCGGCTGTATCAACGTCCATGCCTCCCTGCTTCCGAAATACCGCGGCGCGGGACCGATCCAGTGGGCCATCATCAACGGCGAACGCGAGACAGGCATCACCACCATGGTGATGGACGAAGGGATGGATACCGGCGCGATTCTTCTTCAGGAACGGGTCACGATTCAACCGGACGAAACCGCCGGAGCCCTGTCGGTCAGACTGGCGGAGGTCGGTGGAAGACTGTTGGTGGAAACCATCCGCCGCTTGAAGGACGGCACGGTGACCCCGCAGCCTCAGGACCAGTCGCAAGCGACCCTCGCTCCCCTCCTGCAGAAAGAGGACGGCCTGATCGACTGGAAATTGACGGCGACCGACATTGCGAACAGGGTGCGCGGGATGTCCCCATGGCCGGGAGCCTACACCTTCGCCGGGCAGGATCGCTGGGTCCTCTGCCGTGTATCGGCTGTCGACCGGCCGGCGGGCGCGGCAATCCCGGGCACCATCATCCAGGCAAGCAAAGACGCGCTCGTGGTGGCGACCGGCGGCGGCTTGCTGGCCATTACGGAGTTACAACCGGCGAGCAGCCGGCGGATGACCGTGTCTCAGTATTTAGCCGGGCACCCTCTGTCGCCCGGGCTGATCCTGGGGCGCATGGCATGATGAATCAGCGAGGCAAGACCGCATGCAACGGGCAGCCACTCCACTTGCGGCCTCACACCCGTTCGTCTATAGTACGGGCTCGATCGAGCGCAACGCCCGCACGGGTTGGCCTGCGGTGCTGTCCCATGCACGCGGAGTTGCCGACGAAGGAGCCAGGAGTCACGGCGATGAAGTTCGACCTCCGTTCGATGGAGAGGACCCAGCCAGCGTCGGTCACATGGCCCGGAAAGTCCGACCGTTCATGAGCCGCCCGAGCATCCGCATCGCGCCGTCGATCCTCTCGGCGGACTTTGCGCGTCTGTCGGACGAGGTGTCCCGGGTCGAGAAAGGGGGCGCCGATCTCCTCCACATCGACGTCATGGACGGCCATTTCGTTCCGAACCTCACCGTCGGGCCACCGATCGTGGAGGCCCTCCGCAAGGTGACGAAGCTTCCCCTCGACGTCCACCTGATGATGACCAACCCGGACGCCTTCATCCCGGAGTTCGCACAGGCGGGCGCCGACTACCTGACGGTCCATGTGGAAACCTGTCCTCACCTCCATCGCACGGTGCAGTCCATCAAAGAACGCGGCGTCAAGGCCGGGGTGACGCTCAATCCAGCCACTCCGCTCAGCGCCATTGAGGAAATTCTCCCGGATGTCGATCTGCTCCTGGTGATGTCGGTGAACCCGGGGTTCGGTGGCCAGCATTTCATCGCCTCAACTCTCGGGAAAATCGCTCGCGCCCGCGAGCTCCTTGATCGCCTCCGCAGCCGCGCCGCGCTGGAGGTGGATGGAGGCGTCAAGGTGGACAACGCGGCTGACATCGTCCGAGCCGGAGCCGACATCTTGGTCTCCGGGTCCGCCATCTTTTCCAGCCCCGACTATGGCGCGACGATCAAAGCGATGCGGCAAGCCGGGCAGGCCATGCACAAAGCGACGCGAGCCGCCGGAGCCGTAGCCGCCCGACGGTCATGAGGTCTCGTGAACGCCGCATCTCTCATCGACCGTCTGCACCCGCTGGAAATCAAGGTCCTGACCGCGCTCAGCCGTCACCAGTCGCAGTCCCCGCATGTGGCCCTCCGCGAGGAGGAACTCGGGCAGACGGCGGCGCTCGAGCCGGCCCAGCTCAGCATGGCGGTGGAGTGGCTGCTGGCCAAATCCCTCATCCGGGTGGAATCCGAGCGCGTCACCCAGATCGTGTCCCTCACCAAGATTGGTGAACACTACTTCGAAAAATACTCGCCCGTGGAGCGCATCCTCTCGGCGGTCCGAGACGCAAGCCAGGCCGGCAGGCGCCTGACGATCCAGGACATCCGGTCTCGAGAGGGGCTGGAGCCGACGGAGATGAGCGGCGCCATCGGCTCCCTCAAGAAAGATGGCGCGATCCGGATCGCTGAAGGGGGACAAGTCGAAGCGACCGGGACTCCCAGCCGAACGGCCGAATCGCTGCGTTCCCTCTTCCAGCAACTGCGCGCCACGTCCAAGGAGCTGCAGGCGTTTCCGGAGCCGATGCGCGGCGTCATCGAGCAGCATGCCGTGAAGCGCGGGAACGCGCGCGAGCCGTTCCGGATCGACGAGCGGGTCGAACGGCGGTATACCCTGACCCCCGAAGGGATGACGATCGCGCAAGCCATCACTCAACAGGGGACAGGAGAGGAGGTTTCCCAACTCACGCCGGACCTGCTCAAAGACGGGGCCTGGCGCACCAAGCGGTTCCGGAAGTACACGATCAGCCTCCGGCCGCCTCGCCTCGCGGCCGGCAAGCGCCATCCCTATCGCGAGTTTTTAGACCTGGTCAAACGCAAGCTGGTGAGCATGGGGTTTCTGGAGATGCGCGGCCCGCTCGTCGAGACAGAGTTCTGGAATATGGATGCGCTCTACATGCCCCAGTTCCACCCGGCCAGGGCCATCCACGACGTGTATTTCGTGAAAGAGCCGACCCATGCCCGCGAGATTGCCGAGCCGTTCCTCTCGCAGGTCGCGGCCGCCCACCGAAACGGCGGAGGGACGGGGTCCACGGGGTGGGGATACGAGTATGACCTGGACCGCGCGCGCCGTCTGGTGTTGAGGAGCCAGGGCACGGCGGTCTCGGCCCGTACGCTGGCCTCCGGGCCGAACGTGCCCGGCAAATATTTTTCGATTGCGCGATGTTTTCGCTACGACCAGGTGGACGCGACCCACGCCACCGACTTCTTCCAGGTGGAAGGGATCGTGCTCGGGCGGGACATCAACTTCCGGACACTGCTCGGGCTGCTGGACCTGTTCGCACGGGAGGTCGCGCAGGCCAAGGAAAGCCGGTTCCTGCCGACCTATTTCCCGTTCACGGAGCCATCAGTCGAGCTGCAGGTCCGCCATCCGCGCCTGGGGTGGATCGAGCTGGGCGGCGCCGGCCTCTTCCGAGCGGAGGTGACGCGGCCGCTCGGAGTCGATGTCCCGGTGATCGCCTGGGGGCTCGGGCTGGACCGCATGGCGATGGTCGCGTTGGGAATCCATGACATCCGCGACCTGTTCTCCACCGACTTGGAAATGATCAGAACCACGCGCGGCCATTTCTAGGCAGGCGTGAGGCGTAAGGGGTATCGCGGCCATTATTCACCTCACGCCTAGCGCCTTACGCCTAACCTTGAAAAAGAATGCCCACCATCTCAATCAATCAGAAGGACTTTGAACAGCTCGTCGGTCGGCCGACCATCGCGGCCGAGCCGCTGGACGCCTGGCTCCCGTTAGTCAAGGCAGAGCTGAAGGACCAGGACAGCGAGAGTGGCGAGGTCCGGCTCGAATTGCATGACAGCAACCGCCCTGACCTCTGGTCCTGCGAGGGGATCGCGCGCCAGATCCGGATCAAGCTGCAGGGGGCCGCCTCCGCCTACCCGTTCTTCAAACCCACGCCGCGTCCGAAACGCCGAATTCAGGTTATGCAGGGCCTTGAGCGCGTGCGGCCCTACATCGCCGCGTGCACCGCGGTCGGCTACAAGATGACAGGCGAAGGGCTGGCGCAACTCGTCCAGACCCAGGAGAAATTGGCCGACATTTTCGGGCGAAAGCGCCGCACCATCTCGATCGGGCTCTACCGGCTCCCGCAAATCGTGTTTCCGGTGACGTACACGCTCGTGAAACCGGAGGAGGTCCGCTTCACGCCCCTGGGGGTCGAGGAGAAAATGTCCCCGCGCGAAATTCTCGCCGTGCACCCGAAGGGGCTGGAGTACGGGCCGATCCTCGCCGGCCATGACCGCCTCCCGCTGCTGATGGACGAGGAAGGACAGGTCCTGTCGCTCCCCCCGATCATCAACAGCCGGGAGATCGGGGAAGTCCGTGTGGGGGACCGTGAGCTGTTCGTGGAGGTCACGGGCACGGACCTCCCGATGGTGTTGCTGACGCTCAATATCCTGGCGGTCAACCTGGCGGATCGTGGGGCCACGATCGAGGCGGTCGAGGTGGCCTATCCCTACGCGACCGAACTCGGGAAGACCGTCCGGACACCGTTCAACTTCCAGAAAGCCCGATCCATCCCGATCAAGACGATTGAGGATGCCCTCGGCGTGCCGCTCGGCGCAGAACGGATTCGGCAAGCGTTGCTGGCCTACGGCTATGAAGCCAGCGCCAGCAAAGACCGGGGGGCGATCTCGGTGAAGATTCCGCCCTACCGGAACGATCTGATGCACCCTCTGGACGTGGTGGAGGACGTGGCGATCAGCCGGGGCTATGGCGAGTTCACGCCGATCATGCCGTCCCAGTTCACGGTGGGGAGCCTGTCGCGACTGGAAGAGATGTCCGACAGGGTACGGGACATGATGGTCGGGATGGGCTTTCAGGAAATCATCTCGAATATCATGGCGTCGCGGCAGGAACTGATTGACCGGATGCACCTCGCCGGGAGTGACCGGGACCAGATCGTCGAGGTGGAGAACGTCATGACCCAGGCGTACTCCTGCCTGAGACAGTGGATCACCCCCTCCCTGCTCCGGGTGGAAGCGGCCTCGACCCGCGCGTTCTACCCCCATCGACTGTTCGAGGTCGGCGAGGTGGCGGTACCGGACGCAACGGAGGAGACAGGCGTACGCACCCTCATGGTCCTGGGCGCGCTAATCGCCCACGCCAACGCGAATTTCTCCGAGGCCCACTCCTGCCTGGACCTCTTGCTGTTTTATCTGGACCGTCCCTACACGCTGGAACCGATCAGCCACCGCTCATTCCTCGACGGCCGGGCCGGACGGATCGTGTCCAACGGTCGCGCCGTCGGTCTGATCGGAGAGATACATCCGGAAGTGCTCGAGCACTGGCAGGTGAGCATGCCGAGCGTGGTCTTCGAGCTGGAGGTGGATGCGCTGGTGAACGAAGGCAAGAGCTGATGGCTAATGGTCAGGACCAAGAAGAGCGTCTTTTCCGCTCAGCTATAAGCCATCAGCCATAAGCCATTTGCTCTTCATCAGGCGGGCGCGAGTTGCTGCTTGGCGATCTCGGTCAGTTTGCCGAATCCCGCCGGATCCTGAATGGCCATATCTGAGAGCACTTTCCGATCCAGAAGGATATTGGCCTTCTTCAGCGCGTTGATAAATCGGCTGTAGGTGAGCCCCTGCTGGCGGACCGCCGCGCTGATCCGCGCCACCCACAGACTTCGGAAATGGCGTTTGCGCTTCCTCCGCTCGGCATAGGCATACGTCTGGCCCTTGTCGACCGACTCGGTGGCGCTCCGGAACAACCGGCTCTTGGCGCCGTACTGCCCTTTGGCCAACTTGAGCCGCTTCCTTCTCCGCTGTCTGGTCTTGGGACCGCCCTTGACGCGTGGCATCTTCTTCGCTTTCTAGCTGGTAGCTGAACAGCCGGTAGCGAATAGCTCAGAGCTACTAGCTGCAAGCTGTTGGCTGTTCGCTGTTAGTTGTACGGCATCATCCGGCTCACCGCCAGGACCATGGTCGGATCGACGGCCGCCGCCCCTTTGAGCCGGCGCTTCCGATCCCGAGCCTTGCTCGTCAAGATGTGCCGTCTGCCGGCCTTGCGCCGCACCAGTTTGCCGGTGCCGGTGCGGCTGAATCGTTTGCTCGCACCCTTATGACTCTTCAGTTTGGGTCCTGCCATCGTGACTCCCTCTTCCGGTTCTCCCGTGGCGGTCAGCTTTTCGGTGCGACGATCATGATCAGGCTGCGGCCTTCCATGCGAGGCGCATACTCGATCGTTCCGGAGTCCGCCAACTGCTCCACCACCGTGGCCATCATCGCCCGCCCCATCTCCTGGTTCGCCATCTCGCGCCCACGGAATATCACCGTGACCTTCGTCTTATTGCCCTCGGCCAAAAATCCCTTGATCTGACGGATCTTGATTTCGAGGTCATGCTTGTCGGTCCGCGGCCGCAGCTTGATCTCCTTCACCTGGGTGGATTTCTGATGCCGCCGGCTCTGGTGCTCCTTCTTGCTCAGCTCGTACTTGTATTTCCCGTAATCCATGATCCGGCAGACGGGCGGCTGAGAGGTCGGCGCCACTTCCACCAGATCGTAGCCCAACTCCTGCGCCTTCCGGAATGCATCCACGGTGGGCAGGATGCCTAACTGTTCGCCCTCAGGGCCGATGACACGAACTTCCCGAATCCGGATTTCCCGATTGACACGCAGCTTGGGAACGATACTGCACCTCTTGTGAAAGGTTAGCGAGCTGACATGGTCTGCGGGAGGTCAGCCCGAATCAGATCGATGACCGCCGGCACCGCCATGCTGCCCAGGTTTGCACCGCTTCGCCCGCGGACCGCCACCGTGCCCTGCTCCACCTCGCGGTCGCCGATCACCAACATATACGGAATCTTCGCCTTCTCCGCCTCCCGAATCTTGAACCCGATCTTCTCATTCCGCAGGTCCGCCTCCGCCCGGCACCCTGCCGCTTTGAGTTGCCCCACCACCGTCTCGGCGTAGTTCCGCTGCTTCTCGGTGATGCAAAGCGCCTTGGCCTGGACCGGCGCCAGCCACGTGGGAAACGCCCCTGCATAGTGCTCCAGCAGGATGCCGAAAAAGCGCTCGATCGATCCCATTAACGCCCGGTGAATCATGATCGGCTGATGCGGTTTGCCATCTTCGCCGATGTACGCCAACTCGAACCGCTCGGGATTGTTGAAATCGACCTGAACGGTCGAGCATTGCCAGGCCCGTCCCAGGACATCCTTGATTTTGATGTCAACCTTGGGGCCGTAAAACACGCCCTCCCCCGGATCAATCCGGTAGCTCACCCCGCGGCCCTTCAGGGCCGCCTCCAACGCCGACGTGGCTTGCGCCCAGCGTTCGGTGGATCCCACCGCCTTCTCGGGCCGGGTGGAGAGATACAGCTCGAACTCCGAGAACCCGAAGGTCCGCAGCACGAAGAAGGTGAAATCCAGCACGCGGCCGACCTCGGCTTCAATCTGATCGGGACGGCAGAACAAATGGGCATCATCCTGGGTGAACCCGCGCACCCGCAACAGCCCGTGCAGGACCCCGGTCCGTTCGTAGCGGTACACGGTGCCGAGTTCTCCATATCGGATGGGCAGATCCCGGTAACTGCGGAGATGGGACTTGTAAATCATGATGTGGAACGGGCAGTTCATGGGCTTGAGCTGGTACTCGCTCGCCTCGACCTTCATCGGGACGAACATATTTTCCCGGTAGTAGTCCAAGTGCCCGCTCGTCCTCCACAGGTCGAGACGGGCGATATGCGGCGAATAGACCAACTCATAGCCCTGTTGCAGGTGCTGCTCCCGCCAAAAATTCTCGATCAGCAGACGAATCAGCGCGCCCTTCGGGTGCCACAGAACCAACCCGGGCCCAATCTCATCCTGCATGGTGATCAGATCAAGCTCTTTCCCCAGTTTGCGGTGGTCCCGGCGCTTGATCTCCTCCAGCTTGGCCAGATGGGCGTCCAGCGCAGCCTGTGTCGGGAACGAGGTCCCGTAGATTCGCTGGAGCATCGGGTTCCGCTCGTCGCCCCGCCAATAGGCTCCGGCGCCAGACAGCAGCTTCAGCGCCGTCACCCGGCCGGTCGAGGGGACGTGCGGGCCCCGGCACAGATCAACAAACTCACCCTGGCTGTAAAGGGACGCCGTCTGGTCCTCGATGTGTTCGAGAATGTCCACCTTGTAGGATTCCCCCCGTTGCCTGAAGAAGCGGATGGCGTCCTGGCGTGACATCTCCATCCGCTTGAACGGACGGTCGGCTTTGATGATCTCGTGGGCGCGCGCCTCGATCTTGTCGAGGTCCTCCGGGGTGAACGGACGCTCGAAGGCAAAGTCGTAATAGAATCCTTCCTCGATCGCCGGCCCGATGGCGAGCTGCGCGGTTGGGAAGACCTCTTTCACCGCCTGGGCCATGATGTGGGTGCTGCTGTGCCGATACACATCCTGCCCTTCGGGCGACTCAAAGGTGATCGGCGCGAGCGAGGCATCCCCGGTCAAGACGGTGCTCAAATCGGTCAGGACACCGTTGAGCTTGACCGCCAAGACCTCACGGCTCGCGGCCCCGCCGGAGCCACTGAGCGCCTCGGCGGCCGTGCACCCGACCGGCACCATCCGGGATGTCCCGTCAGGCAGCGTCACCTGAATCTGTTTGGAATCTCTGGGCATTCGCTACAAACAAGAAAAGGCATCACGACCGCACTCCGAACCGGTCGGAGCATCCCCATTCCCCTGCGGCGAACGAGTTCAAGGCCATCTGCGACGTGCTCGTCACCAGCACCACCACCACCACCCGTTGCACCAAAGCTGGCAACGGGTGCCCGACCAACGCTGGTGATGGGGGCCCGACCGGGGCTGGCAATGGGTACCCGACGACGTCACGCAATGGGTACCCGAACCATCCTCAACGTATTGATCACCCGTTGCAGGTGGCCCGTTGCAATCTCAAGAGCAACGGGCGCCCCGAACAACGGGTCCCCGATACGCCTCCGGTGGTTCCCAGCCTGCGGCTCCGCATCTGCCCTTGTCTCCTTGACCTCATGGCGAAGGGATTCTCCGACAGGCCCCTCCTGGCGGCCCGATGCCCTCACCCGGATGGTAGGCGCGGACGGTCTTGAACCGTCGACCTCTACCGTGTCAAGGTAGCGCTCTCCCCCTGAGCTACGCGCCTATCGTCCGCGGCCATGCTAATATAGCCCCGCCGGCAGTGTCAAGAATCGCCGCCAGCACGGCAAAGAAAAAGGCAGCACGGCATGCCGTGCTGCCTTTCACACCCAACCAACGAACGCGCGCGGACCCGGACGAGCCTTACTTCACCGCAGACTTGAGGGCCTTCCCGGCGGAGAATTTCGGCACCCGAGCGGCGGGAATGCGGAGGACCGCCCCCGTCCTGGGGTTCCGACCGTTTCGCGCCTTTCGCTTGGCAACGGTAAAGGTGCCAAAATTCACCAGGCTCACCCGCTGGCCTTTCTTGAGGGAAGCGGTGACGGCACCGGTAAAGGCATGTAGCGCATCCCCTGCGGCGACTTTGGTAATGCCGGCTGACATCGACATCTTCGCAATCACTTCCTCTTTGGTCATGGTGTCCCTCCCCGTAGGTTGACCGTCAGAACCTGAAATCCTTGAAGCCCCGCCGTCTTCCGACCCTCAGCTGTGGACCCTCGGGAACCGGCAGTCAGGGCCTTCTTCCCGTCACGATCCCGGCCGGCGTTCTGTATCAGACCCGGTCAGACTACCCGAGCCTTTTCCCGCTTGATCGGGATCCGTAAGTCGGTGATCTTCTTCCGCAGGGTGTTACGGTTCATCCCCAGTAAGTGAGCGGCTTGGATCTGGTTGCCGTTGGTTTCTTTGAGCGCCAGGGTGATCAGTGGGCGTTCCACCGCCCTGATCAGCATAGGATAGAGGTTCCGGGCGGAGCCATTCTTCATCCCTTTCACGAAATCGCCAAGCTTTGACTCAATATAGTCCTCAAGACGATAGCTGTGAGAGAGTCGGCCGTGGCCGTTGGCCATGGCTTCCACGATCCCGGAAGCACTCCGCAGGACTGCGCGGGACCCCGCCAGGATGAAGGTATGCGCCGGATCCACGGCGCGTTGGACCTCGGCTAGCTCGTTACGATGGCCGCGTTTCATTTCGAGAATCACACCGTCAAACGAGCGTTTTGCAGCGGCCCGCGGCACGGATGCCAAGTCTTTGGCCGCAGTAATGCTCAGCGTGTGTGTGGCCTTCCTGAGGTCTTGCTCGAGTTGAGCCTGAAGGTCGGGGTCCACGCTGAGCAGGAGGACGCTAAACACGGAGGATCGAGCCGTCATGCAGCCACCAGGGCGAATGAAGAGGGCGGGATTATCCTCCATGGGTGCATTGATGTCAATCGGAAAATCTTCCAAATATTTTTTATTTTCTTGCAACCAGGATGCCAAGCATCTGAGCAAAATTTCGGCGGAAGCCTTGTGGCCTACAGATGGTGCGGTGAGTGCAGGAATGCAACCATGGCTCGCAAACCAGAGTAGGTCGACGTCACAGGGATCATGACGAACACCAGGTCGACCCCTTGAATACGAGTGTGCGATCAGGTGTTCAGTGGACCGCTTGCTCCGCAGACTTCCATTCCACTGAGATAAAAAACATGACATCACCATGTCAGGCACCACTGTAGTGGAGAGAGTACACCGACTGTCCTCTGCGTCCTTCAGTCAGGACGTTGGGGGGCGGAGACAGATGATCGGACGAGGGGCTATCGCGAGTACGAGCAGTCTGATCGACTGACCGCAACATTGTGCTTGACATCCGGTTACGTCTAGTTGTATACAATACACTATGTGTTATTTATTTCCTATCGGAATACTAGACAATAGATGAAAGTCTCGTTCAAAGCCACGTACGGCATCCTGGCGGCCCTGGATTTAGCCATGCATAATGGCATATCTCCAGTGCAGGCGAAGGCGATTGCGCGTCGGCATGCGATGCCCCTTCGGTTTCTTGAGCAGGTCCTGCACGCGATGAAGAAAGCCGGGTTAGTGGAGAGCTTACGCGGAGCCCACGGGGGATACCTGCTCGGCAGGCTCCCGGCAGAAATCTCCCTGGCCGAGATCGTGGAAGCGCTGGACGGTCCGCTCACCACCTCGCCTGCCCGGCGGATGGCCGGGCGCAGCGGTCGGGAGCCGCGCAAGCCTGACTCTTTCCTTGCCGGGGTGTGGGAACGGGTTCGGCAGGCGGAGCTCGGCGTCCTGAACTCCGTCACCCTGAAGGAATTGGTGGAGCACCATCAACAACTCGAACAAGAGCGGACCTTGATGTACCACATCTGAGATGCGCAATACGTCGTACGTGAACCGTGAAGCAGAGAACAAGCTCTCACCCGTTGAGAGCGATTCATTGGTTACTGATGATCCTGGCATAGAGGGACGCTTATGAATGTTCCAGGGACGAGTCACCCCGAGGTCCAGACCATGCCGATCCCGCCGGCGGTTCTGGAAGAGATCGAGACCTTCGAAGGCGAGGTCCGGCGCCTGAACGCGGACGAGGTGTCGGCCGACATCTTCAAACCGTTCCGCCTGCAGCACGGGATCTATGGCCAGCGTCAGCCGGGCGTCCAGATGGTCCGGATCAAGATCCCCTTCGGAGGATTAACGGCGAATCAGTTGCGTCGCATCGCCGAGATGGCCGACACCTACGCCACCGGAGTCGGCCACGTCACCACGCGCCAGGACATCCAGCTCCATTTCGCCCTGCTCAAGGACGTGGGCACCATCATGCGCGGGCTCGCCGAAGTCGGCGTCACGACCCGTGAAGCCTGCGCCAACACGGTGCGCAACGTGACCGCCTGCCACCTGGCGGGAGTCTGCAAGGGCGAGGTGTTCGACGTGACGCCGTACGCGAAAACCGTCGCACTGCACCTGCTGCGCAATCCGCTCAACCAGAGCCTGCCCCGAAAGTTCAAGATCGCCTTCTCCGGCTGCCGCCACGACTGCGCCCTGACCCCCATTCACGACATCGGCCTGCTGGCCGCTCGCCGTGACGACGGGACTATCGGCTTCCGGATGTCCGTCGGCGGCGGACTCGGGTCCGCTCCCCGCATCGGCCAGGTCCTGCGCGAGTTCGTCCCGATGGACGATCTGATCCCGACGATCGAGGCCGTGATCAAGGTCTTCGATACGCTCGGCAACCGCAAGAACCGGCACAAGGCCCGGATGAAGTTCGTCATCGAGAAGCTGGGCTTTGAGGAGTTCAAGCGGCGTTGGGAGGAAGCCTATGTCAGCATGGGCCACGCCCGCCCCGACCGCGAGCCGATCAGACTGCTTCAGCACCAGGACGAACCCGTCCCCCTGATCATGCCGACCAGGCCTGAGGCCACCGGTGTGACAGGTGTGGTACAGGGGAACGGGGCGACGGGGAACGGACAGACGGCCCAAGCCCCTCTCAACCAAGAGTCCGCCTACCAGATGTGGAAGCGGACCAATGTCGTGGCCCAGAAGCAACCAGGCTATGCCGCCGTGGTCATCAAGCTTCCGATGGGTGATATCACTGCGGCGCAGATGTACGTGGTGGCCGACCTGGCTGAGGCCTATTCGAACGGCAACCTCCGGACCACTATCAATCAGAACCTCATCATTCGATGGGTGCCGGAATCCCGCGTGGAGGCCCTGTACGAGGAGCTGATCAAGCACGGCCTGGCTGATCCGGGCGCCGAGCTGGTGGAGGACATCATCGCCTGTCCGGGCACGGATACTTGCGGTCTCGGGATCACCTCCTCCAAAGGCCTGGCTCGCGCCATGGCGGAGATCTTCCCTCCCGGCCGGGTGCCTGAGGACCTCACGGGCGTCAGCGTCAAGATCAGCGGCTGCCATAATTCCTGCGCGCAGCACCACATCGCCACGAT
>MNDM01000080.1 GCA_001914955.1 Nitrospirae bacterium 13_2_20CM_2_62_8
CGGCGAGGCCAGCAGGTGTTTGAGCGATGCGGACGCCGAGAGCGCATGCCCCAGGCCGGCCAACCCGGCACGGGTCGGCTCGATGCTCGGAGCATCCAGGAGTTCAAACAGGGCCTTGGCGTAACGGCGCGCGACCGAAGCCTTGATCACGATTGATACCGACGAAGCCGGCGAAACCGGTGATAATCAGGGAAACTTCTCGTGCGGAGGGCACGACAAAAGCGCGCCAGACTAGCATCCGGTCGCGGGACGTGTCAAGCGGGAAGGTGGCCCCAATCCTATTGAATGATGCCGCCACCCAGCACTCTGTCCTCGTCGTAGAAGACGGCGGATTGCCCTGGGGCGGGGGCTCGCTGCGGGGCGCGGAAGCGGATGGCCAGAGTCCCGTCGCCGTGGGGTTCGAGCATCGCGTGGGCAGCGGGCGTGGCGTAGCGGACCTTGACATGCGCGTGACGTGGGGCCGCTACCAGAGAGTCGTCGAAGAGGTTCAGGTCCGCCACCAGGCACTCCGACTGGAACAGGCCGTCTTCCGGACCGAGCACGACGGTCTGGGTCTGCGGCACGACGCGCTGGACGTACAGGCGCTGCCCGACGGCAAGACCGAGCCCTCGGCGCTGCCCCGGGGTGTAGTACGCGATCCCGTCGTGCTGCCCCAGAACGTGGCCCTCCGTGTCGGTGAACGGACCGGGCCGTCTGGAGTCCGGCGCTTCGCGCTCGATAAATGTGCGGTAACTGCCCTGACTCACGAAGCAGATCTCCTGGCTCTCTTTCAGTTCGTCGGCCGGCAATCCCAGTGACTCGGCGCGAGCCCAGACCGTCGACTTCTGCATGCTCCCGACCGGGAAGAGTATCCGGGGAAGCCAGGACGGACCGATCCGGTACAGAAAATAGCTTTGGTCCTTGCGGAGGTCGTGGGCTTGTCGGAGGCTGTATTGGTGGCCGTTCTGAACGATTCTGGCATAGTGCCCGGTGGCCACGAAGTCGGCGCCTCGTTCGTCGGCGATTCGGTACAGGGAGCGGATCTTCACCCGCTCGTTGCACCGCACGCAGGGATTCGGCGTCGTGCCGGCCAGATAGCCGGACAGAAAGTCATCGATGACTCCGGCCCGGAAGGCCGTCCGTGCGTCGATCACCTCGTGCGCGATCCCCAGACGCTTGGCGACGTACTTCGCGATGCCGACCTTACAACAGCCCCTGTCCTGCCAGCGCTTTGAGACGGCCACCGACTCGTCCTCGGGCTCCCAGACCTGGAGCGTGACGCCCTGGACCTCAAAGCCCTGCTCGACCAGGAGGGCGGCCGCGACCGAGCTGTCGACTCCGCCGCTCATCCCAAGGATCACTGTGGGCTGTGTCATGGTCGGAGCCTTCTCAGTCCGGCAGGCCCTGGACATCTGCGAGGCTCGTGTGCGCGGCGAACTCATGCATGTTCTCAAGCTCTGCCGGGACGTGGGCTTCCTCCACCAGCTTGGGGGCACCCATGTCACAGATCCCCTGAAAGTGGGCGCCTTCTTCCATCGAAAAGGAAGGCGCGTGGACTTCGCCGATGAGAACGCCGGATTTGAGGAGCTGCACCTTCTCGATGGCGGTGATGGTGCCGTTGATCTTTCCGCCGCTGATCAGCGTCCCCGCAGTGATGATCCCCTTGAGGACCGCGTGTTCTCCTACCATGAGAGTACCCTTGGTGTGAATCTCGCCTTCGAGGCGTCCATCGATCCGGACCGTGCCGTCGAAGCTCACCACACCCTTGAAATTCACGCCCCTTCCGAGAAAGGTGAAGTTCTCTTCGTCGTCAGGGCCGTCTTTCTTGTGTCCGTTAACCCACATGTCTTCCTCCTCCAGCTTGAGTCTCATGCCAGGGTTTCGAAATGCCTCCTCCTTTCGAACCGGCTTCGAGTCTGGTTGCCCGGGACTGATGGGCTCCCGCTCTCCCCGGGCTTAGACTAAAAACAATAAAGGCCTTATGCCTATATTGCAAGAAAATCCTGTTATGTCAGGGATGGAGGTCTCGGGGAGCGCTATCCCAAGATCGCTTCCAACAGACGATCGAGTTCCGCGGACGTGAAATAATGTATCACGATCTTTCCTCCTCTGCGGCTCTTCAGGATGGAGACCCGAGTCCCTAACCGCTTTTGAAGCCGGTCCTCGAGGTCGGGGTAGGCTTTCTGCTGGCGTATTCCCGTCTTGACCTTGCTGACCCGTGATTCACCGGCCGCCGCCTTCTCGGCTTGGCGAACTGACAGCTGACCCTCCACGATGCGGCGAGCCAGCTTGATCTGCCCCTCCGGTCGAGGCAACCCCAATATCACTTTCGCGTGGCCGGTCGAGATCGCGCTAGATTCAATTAACACCTGGATTTCATTCGGTAAATTGACCAGCCTGACGATGTTCGCGATCGAGGAGCGGTCTTTCCCGAGACGTTGTGCGACGGTGTCCTGAGTGAAGGCGAATTCGTTGATCAGGCGGTGGTACGCGCGGGCCGCTTCCATCGGGTTGAGGTCCTTGCGCTGGAGGTTTTCCACCAACGCGAGCTCCATGGACTGCTCATCGGTAGAATTTCGTACGATGGCGGGGATGCTCCGGAGGCCGGCCAGTTTCGCTGCTCGCAGGCGGCGCTCGCCTGCGATCGTCTCAAAGAAGCCATCTCCTTTGCGTCGAACGAGAATGGGTTGGAGCAGGCCGTTCTGCTTGATGGACTCTGCCAGTTCTGCCAACTCCCAATCCGCAAACTCTCGTCGCGGCTGATAGCGGTTTGGCATGATCTGATCGAATGGAAGCTCCTGGACCTCTCCAGCGGGAGAGGTGTGCAGCGGCCTCCTCTCAGGCAGCAGAGCCTCCAGCCCTTTACCGAGCGCTTTTTTCTCCATGGTTGAGAAACTCCTTTGCCAAATCGATGTAAGCCTGGGATCCCGCCGATGCGGCATTGTAGAGCATGACGGGGCGTCCGTAGCTGGGGGCTTCAGCGAGGGTGACGTTTCTGGGAATGGAGATCTCGAAGACCTTTGCTTTAAAATGTCCTCTGATTTCCTCCGCAACTTGGCGCGATAGAGTATTCCGTGAGTCATACATGGTGAGCAGGATGCCTTCCAGCTCCAACGCGGGGTTGAAAGATTCTTGCACACGCCGGACATTGGCCAGCAGCCGGCCCAGACCTTCCATTGCGTAGTACTCGCATTGGACGGGGACCAGGACAGACGAGGCGGCGACCAGCGCGTTGATCGTCAACAGACCGAGCGCCGGCGGACAATCGAGGATCAGATATTCGTAGTGATCTTGGATCTCCTGCAAGACACTCTTCAGCACGGTCTCACGACCCGGCACGGTGACGAGTTCAACCTCCGCTCCGGCGAGGTCAGCGCTGGATGGCAGGACGGAAAGCCGAGGGACGGGACTGGCTTGAATCACCTCTTTGGCGGGTACCCCTCGCGTCAGGCAATCATAGACGGTTCGTCCGACCATGAGCGCATCAAAGCCCAACCCACTGGTGGCGTTGGCCTGCGGATCAACATCCGCCAACAGCACGGAGTGATCGGCCATGGCGAGCGAGGCCGATAGATTCACGGAAGTCGTTGTTTTTCCTACGCCTCCCTTCTGATTAGCGACCGCGATAATTCTACCCACGATCCCCCCTCTGCGAACGACTGTCACCGCCAAGCATCATTCTGTTCCACGTGGAACAGGCGCTCAGTGCCGAATCCTTAGGTTGGAAGAGCCGGTTCCAACACCGTCAGAACCCTGTGCCCATACCCTCGGGGCAGCTCGTATTCGATTTCTTTCGCTTTTCTGAGGCCACACAGGTCCATCCTGTCTTCGAGCGGTCTTGTACGACACAGAATCACCTTGCCTGGCTTGCTGAGGAGAGGGGGAATGAACCGAAGAAGCTTGCCAACGCCAAGGGCTCGCGTCACGATCGAAGCAAACCGACCTTGGTACTCAGGTTCTGTCACCATGTCCTGGATTCTCTTTGGAAGGACCGTCGCTCTTTTCAGGTCGAGGGTGCCGATCAGGTGCCGGAGAAACGCGGTCTTTTTCTGGCTGGGCTCAAGCAGAATCAAATCCAATTCCGGATACAGGATCTTCAAGGGAAGGCCGGGAAATCCGGCTCCGGTCCCGATGTCGAGCAGGGCATGACCTGGCGGCGTCATGATCGCCTGGCTGCAGACGAGCGAATCAACAAAATGTTTGACGGCAATCTGGTCCGGGTGTCTGATCGCGGTGAGGTTGATCTTGCTATTCCATGCGATCAATTCGTGAGCATACACGGTCAATTCGGAAACTTGACGGGCAGTGAGCCCAATCCCGAATTCTGCGGCCCCCTCGAGTAAGACCTTGCCCCACCGTCCTTCCTGATGCACGGGGCACATCTACGACAAACGGTCACCCGCGTCAAGCGCTTTTTTCGTGAAAGGAGGGGCCCGACAACATGGAGGCGGTCGGGGCAGGAGTTCCGCCAGGCGTCACCGGAGTCAGTGACATCTCACTGCATCGTCGAACGTGAAGCCACGACGTGCGCATGGGCTTGCCGCCGGTCGCGTTCCAACGCCACGAGCAGAAGGGAAACCGCCGCTGGCGTGACTCCTGAAATCCGAGAGGCTTGACCAATTGACGCCGGCCGAACTTGCTTGAGTTTCTCGAGCACCTCACGGGAAAACCCAGTGACTCGGTCATAGTTAAACGCGGCAGGAATCTGGCGCTCCTCCAGCCTTTTGAACCGGGCCACTTGTTGCAGTTGTCGTCTGATGTAGCCGTCATATTTCACTGTAATTTCAATGCATTCTATAATTTCTCCATCTGTAATTCCGGGTTCGCCAAGCATGCCACAGAGTTTTTCGTAGCTCAGTTCCGGGCGCTTCAAAAGCTGCGCAAGGGTCAGGTCGGGTGTCACCCCTTCCAACTCCATGGCCGCAAACTTGTTTCGCACGGCTTCGGTCCAGGTTGGTCGGGTCTCCGTCAGACGTGACAGTTCTTTGTCAATGATGGAGCGCTTGGCTTGGGCTCGAGCATAGACGCGATCCGCGACAAGACCGAGCTGGTGCCCGATGTCCGTCAACCGGAGGTCCGCGTTGTCCTGTCGCAAGAGCAGACGGTATTCGGCCCTGGAGGTGAACATCCGATAGGGTTCACGCGCATCTTTGGTGATCAGGTCGTCGATGAGCACGCCGATGTAGGCCTGTGACCGATCCAAGATCAATGGCGCTTCGCCCCTCAGCTTCAGCACTGCATTGATGCCCGCCATGAGCCCCTGCGCGGCCGCCTCTTCGTAACCCGAGGTGCCGTTGATCTGTCCTGCGTGATAGAGCCCGGCGACGAGTTTCGTTTCCAGTGTGGGCTGCAGTTGGCGCGGCGGGAAATAATCATACTCCACGGCGTAGCCGGGCTTCAGCATCCTGGCATGCTCCAAACCTGGAATGGTCCGGAGGAACGCCGCCTGGACATCGACGGGGAGGCTCGTGGAAATCCCGTTCGGATAGTATTCGTTGGTGTCCAAGCCCTCGGGCTCGACGAAGATCTGGTGCCGAGGCTTGTCGGCAAAGCGGACCACCTTATCCTCGATGGAAGGACAGTAGCGGGGCCCGACTCCCTCAATGATGCCGCTGTACATCGGCGACCGGTCCAGGTTGTCCCGAATGATCGCATGGGTCTCCGAATTGGTGTAGGTAAGATGGCAAAGCATTTGGGGAGTGGTGATCCGCTCGGTCCGACAGGAGAACGGCCGGGGCGGATCGTCGCCCGGCTGAGGGGTCATGGCGTCGAAGTTGATGGTGTCCCGATCCAGGCGAGGCGGAGTCCCGGTCTTCAGGCGGCCCAATTCGAAGCCGAGGTCGCGCATGCAGTCCGAGAGATGCTCCGCCGGGGCTTCGCCGGCCCGCCCTGCTGGAAAGTGGCTCAAACCGATGTGGATCAGACCCTTAAGGAATGTACCTGATGTCAAAATCACGGAGCCGGCGCCGATCTCCTCGCCAGAGTCCGTCACAATGCCGGTCACCGCTCCCCCGCGCGTCACGATGCGGTCGACCGTGCCACGACGAATCTCCAAGCCGGGTTGGGCGCGGAGCGTCTCCTGCATCGCGCGGCGGTACAGTTTCTTGTCGCATTGCACGCGCAGCGCCCGGACGGCCGGCCCCTTGCTGGTGTTGAGCATTCGAAACTGGATACCGGATCGGTCGGTGTTGCGGCCCATCTCTCCGCCCAGCGCGTCAATCTCATTCACCAGGTGCCCTTTTGCGATCCCACCGACCGCCGGATTGCAGGACATCTGGGCGATCTTGTCCTCGTCCATGGTGAGCAGCAAAGTCCGTGCGCCCATGCGGGCGGCCGCGAGCGCCGCTTCGCACCCCGCGTGTCCTCCGCCGACCACGATCACGTCAACACGGATGGCCATCCCCACACCCTCGTCCCTCCTGCCTTGCCCCTCGCCGGTGGCCTGACTACTTTCCGATGCAGAATTCACGGAAGATGCGATCGAGAATATCGTCGGTGCTGACCGCACCGGTGATTTCGCCTAAGGCGTCGATGGCGGCGCGCAGGTCCACGGCCACGAACTCGCCGGAGAGACGCGCCTCGACAGAGCCCGCGGCGCCGGTCAAGGCGTCATGGGCTCTTACCAAGGCGGCCTGATGGCGCAAGCGCGTCACCACGGCGGCCTCCCCCGGCTCGAAGTCCGGTCGCAGGATCATCGTCCGAATGCGGTCGCGCAGGTCATCCAGCCCGGCACCGGTCATGGCCGAGATCCAGACGACGGGACAGGCGGGGGCGCCGCGCTCGAGCAAGGCCTGATCGGTTGGGTCAAGGCGGCGCGGCAGATCGTTCTTGTTGACGACCACGAGCCGCTTCTTCTCCGTGTGCTGGGCCAGCAGGTCTCGGTCTTCCTCGTTGAGCGGGACCGAGCCATCCACGAGGACCAGCAACAATTCCGCGTCGGCCATGGCCGTCCGGCTGCGGCGCACGCCCTCCTGTTCCACGGGGTCGTCCGTGTGACGGACTCCCGCGGTGTCGAGCAGGCGGATCGGGACGCCTCTGATGTTGAGGACTTCCTCCAGCACGTCGCGGGTGGTCCCCGGCACCGGCGTCACGATGGCCCGATCGGATTTCAGCAGGGCGTTCAACAGGCTGGACTTGCCGACGTTCGGGCGGCCGATAATTGCGGCGGTCACGCCCTCGCGGAGTATCCGGCCCTGTTGGGCGCTGTCGACGAGGCGGGCGATCTCCGCGAGGGTCTGCTGGAGACCGGCGGTGAGTTCCTGCGGCTGGATAAACGTGATGTCCTCCTCCGTGAAGTCGATGGCCGCTTCGACATGCGCGAGCAGGCGGATGAGCCGGTCGCGCATCCGGTCGATCTCCTTCGAGAGGGTTCCCCGCAGTTGCGCCTGGGCGATCCGCAGGCTGCCGGCGGTCTTGGCGCAGATGGTGTCCAGGACCGCTTCGGCCTGGGTCAGGTCCAGCCGTCCGTTGAGAAACGCGCGCTTCGTGAACTCGCCCGGTTCAGCCAGCCTGGCTCCCCGGCGCATCACCGCCTCGCATACGGTTTGCAGAACCAGGGGACCGCCATGGCAATGAATCTCCACGACGTCCTCGGCGGTGTAGGAATGCGGGGAGCGCATGACGACGACCAGCGCTTCGTCAACCGCGCGACCGGTGTCTCGCGCCGCCGCCGTGTCAAGAATGTCGGCCTGGTAGAGGGTGTGACTCTTCACCGAGACGAGCGAACGGCCGGACCGGAGACGGACAAGCCCTGACGCCACCTCGATGGCTTTCTCACCGCTGATCCGCACGATACCGATCCCGCCATCTCCAACCGGCGTGGCGATGGCACAGATCGTATCCTCAAGCTGTCCGCTCATGGCCAGATCACCTCACGTTTCCACGTGCGTGTCCGCCTCGGGCTTCGGCCCGACCTTGTCCTTTTTCCGTTTGCCGGCCTGCTTCTCCCCATCGTCCGATCCAGCGTCTACGGCCGGCTCCAACGCGAGCGAGAAGGTGGGTTTCTTGAAGAAATATCGGTCCGTGATGAATTGTTGCCCGATGGTGAGGACGTTGTTCGTGAGCCAATAGAGCACCAGACCAGCCGGGAAGGTGAGAAACAGGATGGTCAGCATGGCCGGCAACAGCAGCATGACCTTGGCCTGAATGGGATCCATGGTCGTGGGCATGATCTTCTGCTGGAGCACCATCGTGGCGCCCATGATCACCGGCAGGACGTAATACGGGTCCTGGACGGAAAGATCGGTAATCCAGAGCAGGAAGGGCGCCTGGCGAAGGTCGATGGTCATGTAGAGGATATTGAAGAGCGCCACGAAGACCGGCATCTGGAGCAGCATCGGCAGGCACCCGCCCACCGGGTTCACCTTGTGGTCGCGATAGAGTTTGATCAATTCCCGGTTGAGGCGCTCGCGGTCATCCTTGTACTTGGCCTGGAGGGCGACCACCTTCGGTTGAACGACCTGCATGTCCTTCATCGACTTGTAGCTCTTGTACTGCAGGGGGACGAACAGGAGTTTGACGCCGACGGTCAATAGGATGATGGCCAGTCCGTAGTTATGGGTATAGTCGTAGAGGAAACGAAGGACGTAAAAAAGCGGCTTGGCGACCGCCTTGACAATGTCCCAACTCCCGTAAATGAACCAGCCGAAGTCGATCGTATCTTCCAGGCCTGCGTTCAAGGACTTGAGCGTATCGAACTCTTTGGGGCCGGCGTACAACTGCACCGAGAGGTCCGCGCTCCCGGCGGGTGGCGCGAACCGCACGCCGGCGGAGACGAGCTTCTCCCCTTCTTTCTTGATCACGGTGGCCGCGGCGACGGTGGTGGGCATCAAGACGCTCAGGAAATATTTATCCTGGAGGGCGACCCACCGGACGGCTCCCTTCCGTTCCAGTTCGGTGTCGGGCGTATCTTTCTCGATTTTGTCGTCCACCAGCGAGGCTGGCCCGATCAACCCGATGAACCCTTCGCCCCATTCCACGATTCCGAAGTTCGTGCCCAACTGAATGTCGAGAGGGGCAGCCAGCCCCTCGGTCTTCACGGAGACATCCACCACGTAGCTGTGGTGGCGGAATGTCAGCCGTTTCTCAACCGTGATGCCGGTTCCGGGGGCGCGGTAGGCGAAGGTCAGATGGCCCACGGGATGGGAGGCATCGAGCGTCATAAAATCGCGATCGACCTGGTACAGACCGTCCGCCAGCTGCTTGTTCAGCGCCGCGTCCGCTGATTGGATCGACAAGGGCCTGTGAAACTTGCCCTCTGTGTGAATGAGTTGAATGGGCTGGTGGCCATCCGGACCGGCGATCGTGTAGCGAGTCAGCTGCCAGCTCGTGATCGCGGCGCCACGGGTTGTCAACACAGCGCGAAACAGATCCGTCACCACCTCCTCAGTCTGCTCCTCCGAAGAGGACAACGCCCCCCTCGCCTCTGGCCCTCCGGACGGGCCGGAGGAAAGGGAAGACGGAGAAGAATCGCCAGACGTGGCGGCGGACGATCCAGCGCCTGCAGCGGGCGCGGTGGCAGGAGCTGATCCCTCTCCTCTGGGTCCGGTGCCGCGCCGCGACTGATCCGGCTGAGTCGGAGGCGGGGTGATCCCCATCTCCCGCAGCAGATAATCGTAGCCAAGCAGGATCGCAAGGGAGAGGAGCAAGAAGAGGATGACTCGCTTTTCCATCAGCGCGGTCGCTCCATGATCAGGTCGGCTGAGAACTCCCGGCGCATTGGCTCACCTCTGGGTCTCCGGCCTTCGCCTTCCCGGACAAACCGCCTTCACGGTACACCGCGCAGCCGCGGCGCAGTGGCAGCATGCTATTGAACGGGATCGGACCCGCCTGGGTGGAAGGGGTGACACTTGAGCAGCCGGCGCGCTGCCCAACCCAGTCCCACAATGACACCGTGCCGCCGGATCGCCTCGCAGGCATAACGGGAGCAGGTGGGGTCAAATCGGCAGGCAGGTGGAAACAGAGGTGAGACCCATCGCTGATAGAGCGTGATCAAACCGAGACAGAGTTGTCGCATCGCAGGTCCGTTCGGGAAACCAACAATCCTTCGTGCCGCAGGGCCGAGAGCCAGAGATCACGGAGCTGCGGCGGGCGGGCGGAGAGTGACTCGCGTCTTGGGAACACCAGCAGGTCTTGTCCCTGTACCAATTGCTGCCGCACCTGGCGTGCCAATTCCCGAAACATGCGTTTGGCTCGATTGCGAGTCACGGCCATGCCGAGCCGCTTGCCCACGATGATTCCAATGCGGGTGTGTGGGGCCCCCGAGGCGAAGGAGACCAGGTTGAAGAGAGGGGTCTGAAACCTGCGGCCGTCCTTTTTGACCCGTTCGATCTCGGCGCTGCTCCGCAGGAAGAGGTGACGATCTCCCGGCGGTCTCGGCATACTCCGGACATCCCTCACACAGTCAGTCTCGCCCGCCCTTTGGCCCGCCGTCTGGCCAAGATCTTTCGGCCGTGTTTCGTGCTCATCCGCTTTCGGAACCCGTGGTCCCTTTTTCTTTTCAAGTTCGATGGCTGTCTAAAGGTGAAGGACATCGGCATGCTCCTTCCGCACAATTCGATTCACGCAAGAGCGTCATTATAGGTGCGGTTTCGCAGTGTGTCAATCGCACGTGCCGCGTCGCTCCGGCTCGAGACACTGCCATCGATCGCTGCATGGAGCAGGTTCGATGACCGATAGTGAGGCAGTTTTGTTTGCATATAGCAATTCTGCCCCATGACTGTGGAGCTACCGCTGGCTGTCCGCGGCCTTCATGTCATCGAACTAAAGAGAGACACAGGCTTATCGCTCACTGCACTTTCTGGCATCGAGCTTGCTCAACCTTCCACCCCGTTGACTGGTTTGCAGGTTTCACTTGCCGCTTGAAGTGAGCGAGATTAAATTAAAAGGAGGTGAGAACCAGATGAGCAAGATGCTTGTAGCTATGCTGGCATTGGTCATCGGCCTGAGCTTCGGCGCGGTGACGTTTGTACAGGCCGACGAGAAGGCGGCTCCAGCCCCTGCGGCTCCTGCCGCGGCTCCTGCCGCCGCACCGGCCGAGAAGAAGGCTGAGGCGAAGAAGGACGAGGGCAAGAAGGCTACGGAAAAGGTAGCCAAGAAGAAGACAGAGAAGAAGTAATGCGGGCTGTGGACGAGAGACTGGCGCCCTTCGGTCGGGCTCGCGCTCGATCGGAGGGAGGGCCGGTCTTGATCCCGCGAGGGACGCAGGAGTTTGTCATCACGAACTGGGTCGTCGGGTCTTTACTGACGGGAGAGGGAGGAGGACATCTTTGATGAGACATGTATTCACCTTTGCAGTCGCACCGATATTGTTGTTGGTCGTCGGGTGCGCGAAAGCTCCAACCGACAAGCTCGCCGCCGCCGAGCAAGCGGTCACTGAGGCTCGAACGGCCGGCGCGGCAGACTACATGGCTGAAGATTTTGCTAAGATAGAGGGCATGTTGGCCAATGCGAAGACCGAGATTGCTCAACAGAACGACAAGGTGGCCGTGCTCCGGGACTACGAAAAGGCCGAGCAGTTCCTCGTGGCCGCACAAACGGAATCGGCCCGCGTCATGGGCGAAGTAGGCAAGAAGAAAGAGGAAATGAAGGCGGCAGCGATCCAAGCGCATCGAGACGCCCAGGCGGCGGTCAAGACCGCCCAGCAGTTGGTCGCGAAAGCCCCGGTCGGGAAGGACCGGGCGGCGCTGGAGGCCATTAAGGCTGATGTGAGAGGCTTGAACGCCTCTCTGACCGAGGTGGCCGCCGCTCTTGAAGCCGGTGACTATAAGGCGGCCCAATCCAAGGCCAAGGCGATCCAGGACAAGAGTCATTCGGTCTCGGCGGAGATTCAGTCCGCGCTGGCGAAAACTGGTGCTGCGAAGGGCCAGAAGAGTGCCTTGGCGAAGAAGAAGTAGGATGTCTCTCACGACCACAGTTCGGGCGGCCCTCTCCATCGTGGCCATGACCTGGTGGCTGGTCGCTGGTCTGTCGGCCTGCGTCCAGAATGCTCCCCCGGAACTTCTCCAGGCGGTGGAAGCCTTGGATCGGCAGCTCGTGGAGGTCCAAGGGGCGGAGTTCGCGCCCGAGGAGTATGCGCGGTTTGTTGACCGCTGGGTCGCCGTCAAAGGGCGGCTGCTGGCCGAAGAGGATGTGATTCACTGGCCGTGGGAAGCCGATCCGTTGGTGACGGATCTGCACGAGCTTCAGGAGGATGGTAGGCGGGCCGCGGCGACGGCCGCACAGAGGAAGGAGGCCAAGCGCCTCGAAGCCCAAGCGCGCCTGAGTGTGATGGAACAGCGGCTACGCGTCTTCGACGGTCTGATAGACCAGATGGGAAGCCGGGTGGTGCTGGGGCAGAGACCGATCGAGACCGAGGTGCTGGTGAGCCAGGCGCGCTCCTTGTTGGAACAGGGGCTGTATGCTCGCTCTCTGCGGGCGGTCCAGGAGGCGTCCCGTCTGCTGGAGGTTCAGTCGGCGCTGTTGAACGCGGAACTGGGACGCTATGCCGACGCAAGCAAGGTGGAGATGTGGCGTCGAATGGCGCAACGGACCGTGGAGTGGTCACGGGCGCATGGAGCGGCTGCCATCGTGGTCAGCAAGGCCGATCGTCTTCTGACGCTCTACAGGAACGGCCGCCGGGCGGTCTCGTACCCAGTCCGTCTCGGCTTTAACGGCGTGCTCGAGAAGCGGTATCAAGGTGACGGGGCGACCCCGGAAGGTCAGTACTGGGTGATTAAGAAACGCGATCGAGGCCAGACGCAGTTCTATCGCGCCTTGCTGCTCGATTATCCAAATTCCGAGGACCGCCGTCGGTTCCAACTCGCCCGCACAGCCGGAGCCATCCCGGCTGAATCGTTCATCGGAGGGCAGATTGAAATTCACGGGAAAGAGGACATGTTTCTGAGCCAGACACTCGGCTGTGTCATGCTCGACAACCGGGAGATCGATGCCGTGTTCGAGGCGACTGCGGTGGGCACTCCGGTGACGATCGTGGGGGCCATGAATGTGACCAATGCCGTGGCGCTTGCGTTGGCCGGAATCGAGCGAGTCGGAGAGGACCAGGATGCCGAAGGGGCCGATGTGCAGGATGTGGTCGAAGCGTCGGCCGTCGAAGGGAGCTAGCGGTCTGTGGAAGTCGTGCGGAACGGGTGGCTGAAGAAGAACGCGTGGGCTGCGGTTCTGGTCCTCGTGGGCGCCCTGCCGATTGCCGGCTTTGAGAGCGAGGCGCCGCGTGAACAAGAAGTCAAACCCTCAGGAATAGCACGGAAGGCGGCCGTCCACCTCGAGGGCTTGCGTATTCGAGAGGCAGCGCTGAGACGGCAACTGGCCGCCCTTGCGCCCACCGGCAGTTATATCGTCGTCGACACGGCCCGCAACCGTTTGTACGTGCGGCGCCGCTCGGAGGTCTTGTTAGCGGCTGTCGCCTCGACCGGGAGCGGCACGATCCTGGATTATCCTGACCGTCCCGGTGCGCGGTGGGTGTTCGACACCCCGCGGGGCGAATTCATGATCCAATCGAAGTTTATGAATCCCGTCTGGGTCAAGCCCGACTGGGCGTTTGTTGAAGAAGGTCTGGAAGTGCCGGCGGATCCAGCCCAGCGTGTCGAGGCCGGCATGCTTGGGGACTATGCGTTGGGTTTCGGCAATGGGTTTTTTATTCATGGGACCCTGTACACGAGGCTGCTGGGCAAGAACGTCACCCACGGCTGTGTCCGACTCAATGACGAAGATCTCCGAAGCGTGTACCGGCTCGCGGACATCGGGACCCCGCTCATGATTTTCTAATGGGATCTGGCCGGATCACCGCTCTCCTCCAGCGGCGCACCCTGCGCAGTCTTCCTACCAGCCCAGACCTTGGTCGAATCTTCCGCCTCGCCTGCTGGGTCGCCCTGTCGCTCTCCACGCCCGCGCTCGCCGTGGAGCCGTCCTCTCACGGATCAGTGAAAGGGAATGACCTCGATGCGCTACGCGAGGCCAATCGGGTGCTTGAAGAAGAGATCAAGCTGGCTTCGCGACCGCGGGTGTATTGGCTGCTGGACTTATCGGAAGGAGTGATCGCCATCAAGGGGCGTGGCGTCGAGCTCCACCGATTCCCCATCCTCGCGTGGCACATGGCCGGAGGAGGGTCGGTGGCCGAGCTGTTTCGGCTGCGTGCCCATCCGTCGGTCGCCCGCCCAAAGGCAACCTCTGGAGATGAGGCTTCCCAGGAACTCATCGAACTGCAAGATATGCCGGCAGAATATGAGCTGGTCTTCGATCCCCCTCTCACGCTCTTTGTAGCCCCCCCGGCTCATGAGCGACCTTGGCTCTGGGCGAGAAGCCGTCTGCGCGAATGGTTCGCGCGCTTCGCCTCTTGGGGTCGTTCCGTGCTCGTGCCGAGCCAGAAGGCCGCTGGACCGCGACTTCGCCTGACCCTGTCCCGAGAAGCGGCGCAATCGCTCGCCTGGTCAGGCACCGAGGGCATGCCGGTTGTGATTAAGAGCGCTGTTCCGCCTTGAACCCTGTGCCTGCTGTCTCGGAAGCCGGTTTGCGTTTTCACCCTGCGCCAGCCTAAGATACCGCCAGCCTCAGAGAATTTCTCAACGTCGGTCGACCTGCGCAGGAGGCTTGTGTGGTCCAGGGGAACACGATGCCCGCGACTCAACTGAGTGCACGATTGGGGGTCTTGCAGACGGAGGTCGACGCGGCTCTTGAGGAGATGGCGCAAACACGGGTGGTGGCTCGCCTCTGGAGAAAGGACCACACGTTGTGGAAGCCGGAGCCGAGAGAGATTGAGAATCGGCTGGGCTGGCTGACGGTGGCCGAGGAGATGCAGAAACAGGTGGGTCCACTCCGCGAGTTTGCGGAATCTGTCTGCGAGGCCGGCTTCAGTCACGTCGTGCTGCTGGGCATGGGCGGGAGCAGTCTCGGCCCCGAGGTTCTTCGCTCCACCTTCGGGTCTGCGCGCGGGTTCCCTCGTCTTTGGGTCCTGGACTCCACCGTCCCCGGTGCCGTGCGCGAAGTCACGAAGTCCATCCGCCCTGCCCGGACGCTGTTCATCCTGGCCAGCAAGTCCGGCGGGACCGTGGAAGTCATGTCCCTGTTCTCCTATTTCTGGAATCTGGTGATGCGCACGCGCGGAAACACCGGTGGAGCGCAGTTTATCGCGATTACCGATCACGGCACGAGCCTGGTCTCCTTGGCGCAGGAGCGCGCCTTTCGCACCACCTTCATCAACCCGTCTGATATCGGCGGGCGGTACTCCGCGCTGTCCTATTTCGGGTTGGTGCCGGCCGCCCTCCTGGGCCTGGACCTGGACAGGCTCGTGGGTCGTGGGGTCCACATGGCGCGGGCCTGTGGCCCGGACGTGGCCCCGGCCCTGAACCCGGGAGCCAGCCTCGGGGCGGTGATGGGGAAGCTTGGCCGGTCCGGCCGGGATAAGGTGACGCTGATCGCGTCTCCAACAGTCCGGGCGTTCGGCTTGTGGGCGGAGCAATTGCTGGCGGAGAGCACCGGCAAAGAGGGTAAGGGGTTGATCCCGATTGCCGGCGAACCGATAGCCCCGCCGACGTGCTATGGGAATGATCGCCTGTTCGTGCATCTGCGGCTCGACGGCGACGCGAATGCCGATGGTGATCGCCATCTGAGAGCCTTGGAACGAGCCGGGCAGCCGGTGCTCCGGCTGACGCTCCATGATCGGTACGACGTGGCCGCCCAGTTCTTTTGCTGGGAATTCGCCACGGCTGTGGCGAGCCATGTTCTGGGGGTCCATCCCTTTGATCAGCCCAACGTGCAGGAGAGTAAAGAGAACACGAGCCGGATTCTCAAAGAAATGCAGGTCCCGGGGCGGGTGGCTCGCGTGCAATCGGACGGCCAGCTCGCTGACCTTCTGGCTCAGGCGGCCCCCGGCAGGTATCTCGCGATCTTGGCCTATCTGCGTCCGTCCGTGCAGGCCGATGCGGCGCTCAGCGCGCTCCGCAAGGCGGTGCTGGCCCGGTCCCGCCTTGCCACGACGGCAGGGTACGGGCCCCGATATCTTCACTCTACCGGTCAACTTCACAAGGGTGGGCCGGAGACGGGTCTGTTTCTCCAGCTCCTCGAGGAAATGACCCCGGATCTCAAGATTCCGGACACGTCCTATACCTTCGGCACGTTGGCCGAGTCTCAAGCAGTGGGGGACCGCCAAGCGCTTGAGGCGCGCCGGCGGCCGGTCGTCCTGGTTCGACTCGGCGGGTCGGGGCTTGTGACAGTCAGAACTCTGGCGCGGATGGTCAGCCGGCCTGAAGGCGCGAGTTCCCGCACCAGCCGCGCGATCACGCCTCGCGGTCACCGGTCAAGACGGGTGAGATGAGCGGAGCACCTGAAGTCCGGATCGCGGAGGATGCCCAGGAACTGGGGCAGGAGGCGGCCGATCTCTTCGTGTGGCTCGGCCAGCAGGCGGTGGCGGCCAGTGGCCGGTTTCGGGTTGTGCTGTCCGGCGGAACCACGCCCAAATTGTTGTACGCGATGCTCGTGAGTCCGGCCTTCTCCGGACAGCTCGAATGGCCCCGGGTGGAATTCTATTTCGGTGACGAGCGCTGCGTTCCCCCCGATCATCCCGAGAGCAATTTCCGCATGGCGGACGAGACCCTGCTGCGCCCGCTGAAGATCGCGCCGGAGCGCATCTTTCGGATGCGCGGCGAAGCCGACGATCCGGACGAGGCCGCTCGAGAGTACGAGACCGTCCTCCGGACGCAGTTTGGCGTGCCGGCCCCGGGATGGCCCAGCTTCGACCTGATCCTGCTCGGACTGGGAGAGGATGGCCACACCGCTTCGTTATTTCCCGGGACGCCGGCGTTGGAAGAACGAGCGCGGTTGGTGGTGGCCAGCCGGGCGCCGGGTGGGGTGAAGAATCGGCTCACGCTGACGGTGCCAGCGATGAACCAGGCGCGCGTGGTATTGTTTCTCGTGAGCGGGATCATCAAGGCTGCGGCGGTCCACGCGGTGATCGAGGATCGGGAGACCGGCCGGGTCCCGGCGAAGCTGATCAGGCCGGTCAGCGGACGGGTCATCTGGATCTTGGATCGCGCGGCTGCGTCCGGACTCACCGTGGCCAAGCAAGGCGTCGTCTCTCACGAGGAGTGAATGATTCTCGCCGGAGACATCGGCGGCACGAAGACGAATCTTGCGCTGTTCGACTGGAAGACTGAGCGTGTCGAGCCGGCGCGGGAACAGACCTTTGCCAGCGCGGACTTCGGGTCGCTGGAAGACGTCCTGGTAAGATTTCTCAACCCGCCTGTGCAGGAGTTGGCCACCGTTCCACCTGATAAAAGCTCGTCCGAGCCATCGGTCTCTCCCTCCACGGACGAACCGACCCGGATCGAGGCCGCCTGTTTCGGCGTTGCCGGCCCGGTCGTCGAGAATCGGTCCAGAACCACGAATTTGCCGTGGGTCGTGGATGGCGCCGAGTTAGCGAAGCGCTTCGAGCTCCCGACGGTGCGCCTGCTGAATGATGTGGAGGCCGCGGCACATGGGGTCCCCGTCCTGAGGCCGGATGAAACCGAGGTCTTGAATGCGGGAGCTCCTTCCTCCGCCAAGAGCGCCATGGCGCTGATTGCGGCGGGTACAGGGTTGGGCGAAGCGATCCTGTTCTGGGACGGCGCTCGGTACCGCCCGATGCCATCCGAGGGCGGACACGCGGACTTTGCGCCCACCAGCGACGTCGAGATCGACTTGCTCCGGTATCTTCGCGCGAGCCACATGCATGTGAGCTATGAACGGGTGCTGACCGGGGCCGGATTGCATGCTGTGTATGAATTCATTCGGGACACCAAGAAAAACGAACCCACGTGGCTGGCGGAACGTCTGAAAGTCGGCGATCCCGCTGCCATCATCGCTGAGCTGGGGTTGAGCGGGAAAGCGGAGATCTGCGTACAGGCGCTGGACCTCTTCGCCTCGGTTTACGGGGCGGAGGCGGGGAATCTGGCGCTCAAAGCGTTGGCCTTGGACGGTGTCTTCCTCGGCGGCGGGATCGCGCCCAAGCTGCTCGCGAAGCTGAAGGATGGCACCTTCATGCGCGCGTTCGTGAGCAAGGGACGCTACAAGCGGCTCATGAGCACGATCCCGGTGCGCGTCATCCTGAACCAGAAGACAGCTCTGTTGGGCGCTGCGTCAGTCGCGGCGCGACTGAGGGCAGAGGCGTGAAGCAACGGATAGTTACGGCGGGTGGCATGCGGTCCTCCGCTTCCGCGCCTCTCGCGGCACCGGGGACCCGTTGCTCTCGTATTGCAACGGGTGAGCACGGCGCTCCGAAGCAGGGTCGGCAGGTCTTTCAGTTGAAAGCGACGAGAGATGTAATCCACTCCAGTACGCAGGTGCCTCCATGAACGGTGTGAACCCGGCACGCGTCGCCCTTGCTCTCGCGCTGCTGTTTGCGCTTTCACTAGGCGCCTGCGAGGAGAGGAAAAGCCCGGAGACGCAGGGACCAACCGTAGAAGAGGCGGCTCACGATAAGATTGCAGACTTCCTGCGCCAGGGTTGGGAGTTTAAATTGGGCCAAACCATTCAGGAGGTCAAAGAGAGCCTGGGTGAGCCTCTTTCAGAAAAGATCGAGAAATATGAAAATCGGCACGTGGCAGGCCAGACCGATGAGATCCATACATTGATGTACAACGGGTTGGTGTTGGTCGTGTACCGAGTGAATGAAAAGCAGCCGCGCGACCTTTTTATGAGTTTAGCGATCACTCGAGACAATTTTGATATGAAATGGGGGCTCAAGGTCGGTGTGTCTCAAGAACGCGTCCGGACTGTCTTAGGTGAACCGCACAAGTCTCAGGGTGGCGCGTTTGTGTACCAAGACGACAATTCTTCGGTTTCCTTCTCCTTCCAAGGTGGCACCGTACGGGGGATTAAATGGCACTGGTATGTGGATTGAATGAGCCAGGAACGTGGAGATGAGGGGGTTGACCACCGGATGAGTGATCTGGCGGCGTTAAAGCAAGCGGCGGCGGAGAAGGCGGTGCAGTATGTCCGCGGGGGGATGGTAGTCGGCCTAGGCACCGGCTCGACTGCGAAACTCATGATTCTGGCGTTGGGCGAGCGGGTCCGAGCAGGGCTGAGCATTCGAGGGGTGCCCACTTCCCTGGAAACTGCAAAGTTGGCGAGAAACAACGGCATTCCTCTGCTTGAGACTGAGGATGCCTGGACGATCGACCTGGCGATCGACGGCGCCGATCAGGTTGATGCGCAGCTCAATCTCATCAAGGGCGGCGGCGGTGCGCTCCTTCGAGAAAAGATCGTGGCGGTCGCGGCTCGGCAGTTCATCGTCATCGTGGATCACACGAAGCGGGCTTCGGTCCTGGGTCATCCGGTGCCGTTGCCTGTCGAGGTAGTGCCGTTCGGGTGGCGGAGCACCGCACGCCGGGTTGAGGAACTGGGTGGTAAGGCTGTCCTTCGGGAGCGGGGGGGACACGTCTTCAAGACGGAGGGCGGGCATTATCTCCTGGACCTTCATGTGGACCGGATCGAGGATCCCGCCGGCCTCGAGGTCCTTCTGAACCGGATTCCCGGGGTGGTCGAGAACGGTCTCTTCGTGGGCCGGACGACAGTCCTGCTCGTGGGAACTCCCCAGGGGGTCCAGGTTGAGACAGCGGTGAGATGATAGCTGTATTGAGGGGGACCATGGATCCGTACAGGCTGCCGCGCCAGGTTGTGCCGACGCGCTATGAAATCCGGCTGGTCCCGGACCTGACCACATCTGTCTTTGCGGGTGTCGAAACCATCACGGTCACGGTGCACGAGCCGACCTCGGAGATCCTGCTGAACGCGGCTGAACTGGAGATTTCGGAGGCGGCGATCGAACACGAGGGGGGCCGTGTTCTTGACGGTCTCGTGCAGCTCGACGAGTCAACAGAGCGTGGTCGGGTGCGATTCCCGGAAACGCTCAGGCCCGGCGAGTGGCGTCTGCGGCTCGCATTCAAGGGCATCCTCAACGACAAGCTTCGAGGCTTTTACCGGAGCACCTACAGGGAGCAGACCGGCGCGCCACGCGTCCTGGCTGCCACCCAGTTCGAAGCGACAGACGCTCGTCGGGCCTTCCCCTGTTGGGACGAACCGGCATTCAAGGCCGTGTTCTCCTTGACCCTGGTGATCGATCCCGGCCTGACCGCGGTTTCCAATACACGCATCGTCTCGGAACGGGTCGAAGGCGGAAAGAAGATTCTGCGGTTCGCTGACACGATCCGCATGTCCACGTACCTGGTCGCCTTCATCGTGGGCGACCTGGAGGCAACGGACGCGATTCAGGTCGGCCGCACACCGTTGCGGGTCTGGTGCGTACCGGGGAAACGCCACCTCGCCGGATTCGCGCTGGAGGTCGCGGCCGACTCGCTCCGGTTTTTCCAAGACTATTACGGCCTGCCGTACCCGGGTGACAAGCTGGACCTGCTCGCCATTCCGGACTTCGCCTCCGGGGCCATGGAGAACCTGGGGGCGATCACGTTTCGTGAAAACGCCCTCCTGGTTGACGGGCAGGCCTCGACTCACGCGGAACTCGAGCGCGTGGCCGATGTGATCGCGCACGAGAACGCGCACATGTGGTTCGGAGACCTGGTGACCATGAGCTGGTGGAACGGGCTTTGGCTCAACGAGGCCTTTGCCACGTTCATGGGCATGCTGGCGGTGGATGCCTGGAAGCCTGAGTGGCAGCGATGGGGGACCTTCAATCTCTCGCGCGCTGCCGCACTCTCGGTTGACGGCCTGCACAGCACCCGGCCGATCGAGTACCCCGTCCGCGCGCCGCATGACGCCGATGCCATGTTCGATGTGCTGACCTACGAGAAGGGCGCCTCCGTGCTGCGGATGCTCGAACAGTACCTGGGGCCCGACGTCTTCCGCGCCGGCGTCCGCGACTATTTGCGGGCGCACGCCTACGACAACGCCGACACCGGCGATTTGTGGGCCGCGCTCCAACGCACGGCGACGCAGCCGGTGCTGGACCTGATGCAGGGCTGGATCTTCCGCGCGGGGTACCCCCTGATCAACGTGGATCTCGACCAGGATCCTGCCCGAGGCTCTCGATTACTCATCGCCCAGCAGCGCTTCACCTACCTCCCCTCCTCCTCCCTCGGCGCGGCGGACCCGGAGAACGAGCGCGACCAGCGATGGCATGCCCCTCTGTTGATCCGGATCACGGCGCGCGGGCAGTCCCGCACGCACCGCATACTCCTGACGGAGCCGGAAGCGCGACTTGACCTGCCGGATGGCTTTGAATCCGCGCTGGTGAATGAAGGCGGCCACGGTTTCTATCGCGTACGCTACGGGCCCGCGCTTCTGGAACGCCTGATGCGTGTGATGCCTGGCGGGTTGCCGGCGATCGAGCGGTTCAACGTCGTGAACGATGCATGGGCGGCGGCAGTGGCCGGGCTGATGCCGCTCTCCGACTACCTCGAGCTGACCGCCAGTTTGCGCGCCGATCGGGACAAGAATGTGTGGGCGATCCTGATCGACTCGTTCCATGCGCTGAACCGGATCATCGATCCCTCCGATCGGCCGGCGCTCGAGGCGCTCGTGCGCCATCGGATCCAACCGGCCGTGGCCGAGTTGGGCTGGGTCACTCGACCGGGCGAGAGCGAGCTCATCCGGCAGCTCCGGGGTGATCTGCTCCGCGCCCTGGGCACGATCGGGAATGACCGCGCGGTCCAGGCCCGCGCGGCCGAGCTCTATGCCGATGATGGCCTTGAGCGAGGCGAGCGTGATTCGGGCACCCTTGATCCGAACGTGCTCCCGGCGCTCATCGCGGTGCTGGCCCACGTGGGGGATGCGGCGCGATACGATGAGTTCCTCCGTCGCTTTCGGACGGCGGCCACCCCGCAGGAAGAGCGGCGCTATCTCTACGCCCTGGCCGCCTTCCAGCCGCCGGCCCTTCTTGATCAGACACTCGCCCGCGCGATCAACGGGGAGATCCGGACGCAGGACGCGCCGTTCGTCATCAGGTCGCTGCTGATGAGCGTGTACGGACGCGAGCGGGCGTGGAACTTCGTCAAGGCGAACTGGGACACGATGGACCGGATGTACCCGAAGAGCGGGCTGCGTCGCCTGTGCGAGGGCGTGATCGGGCTGGCCACTCCCGAGCTCGAACGCGATGTGCTGGCCTTTTTTGCGGAGCGGAAGATCGATTTCGGCGGAAAAACGCGCGATCAGTATCTCGAGCAGCTGCACGTTGCCGTGGTCTGGCGCGAGCGCGATCGAGCGGTGCTCCGCCACTACCTGACTCGCTTCGCTGCACCGTGAGACCGTCCAAAGCGGTCTCTTCACCAGCCGTTCAGCCCGCAGGGAACGGCACAGAGGAGCCAAAGCATGACCGAGAGCAGCCTCGTCCCCTCACCCACCGCTCCTGACCAGACCGATGAGTATCAGCTCAAGAAGCTGGCGGTCGAGGTAGCGCAACGCGCCCCTGATGATGCGATCAAACTTCTGGACCAGGTGTCCGACGCGGTGATCGCGAAGGTGTTGATGATGCTCGGCCCCTCCAACGCGCTGAATATCCTGTTGAGATTCGAGGAGGACCGCCGGAAGGCCATCCTGTTGGCGGGCTCTCCGGAACGTCGCGAGCAGTTGATCCGCAACCAGGCGTATCCCGAAGGGAGCGTGGGCCGGCTGATGGAGCCACCTATCGCCGTCTTCGGCCCGAACCTCACGGTCACGCAGGCGGTGGAGCAACTGCGCGAGCTTGTCAAGAAGGCGTTTATCACCTATGGCTACGTCGCCGATCAGGAGGGCAAGCTCCTGGGGGTCATCGTGATGCGCGAGCTGTTGTTGGCGGCCCCGACTCAACGCTTAGGCGAGATTATGCTCCGGCAACCATTCCATCTGAGCCCCCAGATGGACGTGGCCGACGCCATGCCGCTCGTGGTCACCCGCCATTATCCGGTCTATCCGGTCTGCGATGAAGCGGGACGTCTGGTCGGTCTGGTGCGCGGGTATGTCCTCTTCCAGGAGCAGACGATCCAGATCAGCGCCCAGCCGGGGCGCATGGTCGGTGTGGAAAACGAAGACCGGCTGACCACTCCGTGGCGCCGAAGCCTCAGGCTGCGTCACGCGTGGCTCCAACTCAATTTGCTCACGGCCTTCCTGGCGGCGGCGGTGGTTGGTCTGTTCGAACAGACGATTCAGCAGGTGGTGGCCCTGGCGGTGTTCCTCCCGGTCCTGGCCGGCCAATCGGGCAACACAGGCTGTCAAGCCCTGGCGGTCACCTTGCGCGGGATGACCCTCGGTGAACTCAAACAGGGAAACCGAAGGCGGCTCGTGACGAAGGAAACCTGCCTGGGCTTGCTGAACGGAACCTTGGTGGGCGTCACCGCAGCCCTGGGCATGTATCTCTATACCACCATCCACCACCACGAGAACGGCCTGATGCTGGCATTTGTGGTCTTTCTGGCCATGGTTGCCAGTTGTGTGACCAGCGGGCTGTCCGGGGCGCTGATCCCCCTGGCGCTGAAGAAGCTCGGCGCCGATCCCGCCACGGCCTCCAGCATCTTCCTGACAACCGCCACCGATATCGTCAGTATGGGAATGTTCCTGTGGCTCGCGACGGTGCTCATCCTGTGACGGCTGCTGAAAACGGCCTCCAACTTTGTTCTCGGTCGCCCGTCTCCCTGCGACGTACCGAAAATCGTACGCCTCGGTCGCCGGCCTCCCTGCGGCCTCGTTGGAAGACCGTTTTGAGCAGCCTTGCTGAATGGCAAGTTCTGAATTTTCCGGAGCAGCCCATCTCGAAATGAGCTCAAACGTTCGACGCATTCACTACCTTGTGGTCCTTGCGGTATTTTTCTCGGCTCTTGTGTTTGGCGACAATGCCGCTGCAAAGCAGGTGACTCTCGGTCCGTATGATACGGCGGATGGGAAGTATGACGTAACATTTGATACGTCTAGAATCCCTGAAGAGCAGATGAAGCAATTCGTCTTGCTCTCCCCAGCACTTTCCCCTTCAGATTACATGTTTGCTCCATCCTTGGAATTGTGCATAACACGTGATCCCAGATACCGTGATTGCGGCTCTCGCAAGCTAGATTCTCCGAACTTTTTTTCGAATGCTGAGGTGAACCTCGATCGTGGGAGGGAGGCGCTGCAGTTCCTATCAACCCTGAGTTTCCCCAAAGAGCTTCAGAAAGTGGTCCGCTACCACAAGGACTCGCTCTCCTTCAGTCTGTGGATCCAAGAGACACGGTATCAATTTTTCAAGACTTTGGACTCAAACCTTCTCAAACGCCAAAGTCACGGTATCGACCCCACTCGTCTCTGTAATTCGATATTGAAGAAAATTGAGCATGCTTCTACCCAAAGTGAAAAGTACCTGTTGGTCCATGACTGGTGGAACTGTGTGAACGCGGCTTTCCGGAAAGAGCTAGGCAGTTATCCGGTTCCATCTTGGCAGAGCTTCTTGAAGGCCTACGGGATTGAGGAAGGCCCTGCGGTCAAGAGACTTTTTTCAAAAGCTACGGACCTCGAGGAAAAGGGAAGATACGCCGAGGCTAAGACCTTGTACGAGAGGATCATTCGAGAATATCCCGAGGACATTAAGGAGGATGAAATTAGTTCAGAGGAATACGGCACCTGGGCGCTTGATCGTCTCAAGGTTATGGCCTGCCGCGCTCGAAGGCCGGCTGATTTTTCTGCCACGGATCCTCAAGTGCTCGCAGACCGCATTCGCGAAGCCCTTCGGAAAAAAGAATCATGTGTTCTGGCGAACCTAGCATCTTGCGATTTCATCGTCGGTGCGAAAAACAGCGATAATTTCTGGTCACTACCTCCTGAGGAAGCGGGGCCTATCATTCTGGCAGCCTCACAACGCTTTGATCATCGATCCAGCAGCTCTAGAAAGCTGAGCGATCAATATTGGCATCTTGAATTTTCAGACCTTGAACACAAGGGATCTTATGCCTTCGGACTCAAGAATATACGAAACGCATGGATATGGGACAGCTTCATGACGTCGAGCCACTCTCTGCTGGATGCTCTGCATGAGCCGAAGAAGAAAAAACAGAAATAACGGATGCCCGCGAGGAAAGGAAGAGTTTTACTCCTGTCTGAGCACCGCCAACGGGCGCTGGCCCAGGATACGGAAGGTGCTGAAGAAGCCGACGGCGAGGGTGAGGAGCACGGTGAGCGCAAAGCCGATGCTCAGAATGACGGGCTGGACCGTCCAAGGCAGGTCCAGGATGAAATGCAGGATCGCCCAGGCAAGCGCGTTGGCCAACAGGATCCCGATCAGCCCGGCGACCGCTCCCATCAGGGTGTACTCAATCGCGAAGGAGCCTGCGACCAGGCCTCGCGTGGCGCCCACCGCTTTCAGGATCACCGACTCATAGAGGCGCCGGTACCGCGTGGTGGCAAGCGCCGAGGCCATGACGATCGCGCCGGCCAGGATGCAGAACGCGGCGACGGCCCGGATGGCCAGCGAGAGGCGTTCCAGGATCCGGACGAAGCTGTCCAGTACGTCCCCGATGTTGATCGCCGTGACATTGGGGAAGGCGGCCACCACGGCTTGTTGCAGCGGGACCTCCCCGTCCGGCGGCACGCGCACGGTCCCGACATAAGTGAAGGGGGCGCCTTCCAGCGAGCCGGGCGACAGGATCATGTAAAAATTCGTGGAGAAGTTGCCCCACTCCACCTTGCGGAGGCTGCTCACCTCCGCGGAGACCGTCGCGCCTTGGATGTCGAACTCGATGATGGACCCCAGATCCACCCCGAGGTTTTTCGCGGCCTCTTCCTCGACCGATACCAGTGGTCGGTGACCGGACTTGCCCGACGCGACCTCGCTCGGACTCCACCAGGCGCCCTTCGTGATCGCGTTGTCCTTCGGCACTTGATCCAGAAACGTCAACACGTATTCCCGCGTGAAGTACCAACTCTTTCTGCTCTCTCGCTCCCCATCCTGGTGACCCTCGCGATCATCGTCCGGCTGGACCGGCTTCCCGTCGAGCGTGCGCAGCCGTGAACGGACGAGCGGGGTGATCTCTGGACGGGAGTCCGCCATTCGGTCGCGGATCAGGTGTAGAAACGCGTCCTTCTGGTCAGGCTGGAGATCGATAAAGAAGAACGTCGGTGCGTCCATCGGACGGCTTTCCCCGAGCTGGCGAACCAGGGAGCGCTCCACGAGCGAGGCGGCCACGATGACCATGACGCCGATGCCAATCGAGACCATCACACCGATGGTCTGACTGCCGGGGCGAGACAGGTTGCCGATGGCGTAGCGGACCGCAAGCGAGCGCGAGACGGATAAGAGCGTGAAGGTGCGGACCAGCATCCCCGCCGCCAGCATCAGGATGACCACCGCGAGGGACAACGCCCCGATGAACAGCAGTCCGATCTTGAACGACCCGGCCTGCCAGACGGCGAGGCTGGCCAGACCGGCTGTGATCCCGACAACCGCCAGCGAACGCGACGGGTCTCCGGCGATCGAGCCCCGCGCGTCGTTCAGTCCCCAGCCGGACCGCTGCGTCGTCTTGCCGGAGCTTGGGTCGTGTTCGATGGGTGCCACGCCCCGTCGAAAAATAAGGGCGGGCCGCAGGTCGCGGATTTTCAACAGAGGCCAAACCGTAAAGAGCAGCGTGGTCAGGACTCCCATCGCAATGCCCTTCAGGAGCGGAAGCGGTGAGGAGGTCGTCGTGACGCCGATGAGGTCTGACGGCAAGAGGCCTACGAGGAGCGTCGGCAGCGCGGCCTGGAAGCCGGTCCCCAGGGCGGCCCCGGCCAGGCTCCCGATCAGGCCGAGCAGGATGGCTTGGAAGAGATACGTGCGGAGCACCGTGTCCGAACCCGCCCCGAGCGTTTTCAGGATCGCGATCGTGTGCAGTTTCTCCCTGAGGAACGCATGGACCGTGCAGGCCACGCCGATGCCGCCGACGAACAATGCGGTGAGGCCGATCAGGCCCAGGTACCTCGTCAGTTGGTCCAGGAATCGCCGGAGCTGGGGTTGGGCCTCTCGGAATGGAATCACGCGGGCGGACTCGCTGGCCAGGCGGCCGCGCAGCTCGAACAGCAGCGCCTCGGTCGCTCTGGTCTCGGGCACGCGCAGCAAATACCGCTCCCGGACGCGACTGCCTGGTTTGATCAATTCAGCCGCCGCCAGTCCCTCCCGTGAGATCATCACGCGCGGTCCCAGGCTGAACAGGTTCACCGCTCGGTCCGGTTCCCTGCGGAGCAGGCCCGTGATCGTGAAGAGGGCCTGGCCGATCTTGAGCCGATCGCCGACCGAAAGCCCCATCCGGATCAACAGCGACTCCTGGACGACCGCGCCGTGACAGGTGCCGTAAGGCGTGAGGCCTGCGACGAGCTCAGTCGAGCCGCGTGAGGAGCGAGGTGGGGGGCCGGCGGAAGCGTTGCAAGAAGCCGGATCGGGGGCCAGGAGCTCGGCCAGCGGCCGCTCCGGCTCGAGCCGCAGAGTCCCATAGAAAGGGTATCCCGCCTCGACGGCCTTGAGCTCGATGATCTGTGTCGGTCGGGTTGGTCCTCCCTCCATCGCCGCCGCCATCGCCACGAGCTCGCTGACGTGAGTCGAGGCGATTCCACGGTCCACCAGGGACTTGACGACGGACTCCCCGCCGTGACTCATCGGTCGGGACAGGCGGATTTCCAGATCCCCGGCCATCAACCCCCGGGCTTCGCGGGTGACGGTCCGCTCGACGTTACTCGCGAACAGGGCGACCCCCACCAACCCGCCGACTCCCAGCGCGATGCAGAGAAAGAAATAGAGGAAGTGCCGCCAGGCCGCGCGCGTCTCCCGCCAGGCCATGCGCAGCGGAAAGGACGTCATGGCTGCTCTCCCGGAGATCGAGGTCCTGAGGCCGCGCCCCTTGGTCCGGCGGTAGCCGGTACGTCGGATGCAATCCGCCCGTCGCGCAGCGTGATGATCCGTTCCGCGTAGGTGGCCAGGGCCGGATCGTGAGTCACCAGCACGAGCGTGCTCCCGTGATCCCGATGCAGGGAGAGGATGAGGTCGATCACCTGGCGGCCGGCGGCGGAATCGAGATTCCCGGTGGGTTCGTCCGCCAGGAGGATCGGCGGACGGCAGGCAAACGCCCTGGCCACCGCCACGCGCTGCTGTTCTCCACCGGACAGCTGCACCGGATAGTGAAATTGCCGATCGTGTAAGCCTACCTCGGCGAGGAGCTCTGCTGCCCCCGCTCTGGCGTGGTCGTCGCCGTTCAATTCCAGCGGGACCGCCACATTCTCCAGAGCCGTCAGAGTGGGGATCAAATGGAAGGACTGAAAAATATAGCCGATCTTCTGGCGCCGGTACCGGGCCATCTGGTTTTCTGGCAGGGCAGTGATCTCCACCCCATCCAGGCGGATGGACCCCGCCGTCGGCTTGTCCAACCCGGCGATCAAGCCCAGCAGCGTGGACTTCCCGCTGCCGGACGGTCCCGTGATCGCCACCATCTGCTTCTCAGGCACCTCAACCGTCACGTCGTCCAGGATCGTCACGGAATGTCCGCCTGCGCTGAGGCGCATCGTCAGGTTTCGAACGGCGATCATGGTCTCCCTACATTTGAGAGGTGCAAGGCCGGAATGGAGGCTATATTATACTGTATGGCCTTGTTCGCCTCTCACCCGCTGTCAAATCATTGGCGACTCCCGCGCCGGGGTCTGGTCCTGGGAGCGGTCTGTCTGGCTGTGCTAGGGTGTGAGCAGGCTTCGGAGCCGATCGCCTCGCCGAGTCATCAGACATCGCCAGCCTCTCCACCTGCGACGGCCGGTTCCCCTCGCGAGGGTCTGGGACCGAGATTGGGCACCGATGTCACGAGTCAGCCCGGACGGGGGAGCGCACCGTCTCACGACGACCGGCCGGTCATTGTCGCGTTTGGGAACAGCCTCACGGCTGGTCTCGGTGTGCCGGTTGAAGAGGCCTACCCGTCTCACCTCCAACGCCGGCTGGATGCCACCGGCTTTCGCTTTCGAATCATCAATGCGGGCGTCAGCGGGGATACGACCGCCGGCGGGGTCCGGCGGGTTGACTGGGTCCTCAGCAGTCGGCCCAGTGTCGTCATTCTGGAACTGGGCGCCAACGACGGGTTGCGTGGGATTGACCTCGAGCAGACGCGGGCCAACCTCGAGCAGATCATCACACGTTTGCAGTCAGCCGGAGTGACGGTCGTGCTGACGGGGTTAAAGCTTCCTCCCAACTACGGGGCTGAGTACACCAGGCGCTTCGCCGCCATGTATCCGGAGTTGGCGAGGCGATACCGCCTCGCGTTGATGCCTTTTTTTCTGGAAGGGGTCGCCACCCACACGGGGCTCAATCAGGCCGACGGCATCCATCCCACCGGTGCGGGCTATCGCGTGGTCGTGGACCATATGATGCCGGTCCTGGAGCCGTTGCTCGCGAAGGCTGTCCCCGGGATTT
>MNDM01000056.1 GCA_001914955.1 Nitrospirae bacterium 13_2_20CM_2_62_8
AGGTGGGTCAGGAGATCGCCGCGCGCGCCGGATGGGACCCCGCCGAACTGTCTACGTTCCTGAACAGCCTGGAACGCGAGGTGGAGCTTCATCAGAAGGAACCGCGGAAGCCGAGCTTTTTTGACTCCCATCCTCCGACGCCGGACCGGGTCGCCAAGACCGCCGCACATGCGAAGACGCTGACCCGGGCGTCGCGCGAGCCGATCAGCCCGTCACGAGCGGCCTATCTGGCCCGGCTTGATGGCATCGTCGTCGGCCCGCGCGCGGCCGACGGGATCTTCCAGGGCAATGCGTTTCTGCATCCGGATTTGAATTTCTTCGTGGAATTCCCGGACAAGTGGCCCCGCGAGAATTCCCCGCAGAAAATTGTTGCGGTCTCGCCGGACGGGGACGCGGCGATCATCGTGGGCACGGCCGCCAAAGGGGATGACCCCCTCGAGGGGCCGCGTGCGGCGGAAAAAGCGGCGCAAGTGGACCTGGTCTCGAAGACCAAGACGCTCTCGATCAACGGTCTTCCGGCAGCCCGCGCGGAACTCCAGGCCGACGCGAAGGCGCACTTGGAGATCACCTGGATTGCCCACGGAGGGGTGATCTATCAAGTCGTCGGGCTGGCCCCCGCCAAACGGTTTCAGACGCTTCAACCGCAGTTCCAGGCTGTCGCCGGGAGTTTTCGCCCCCTGTCGGCTTCCGAACGGGCCAATGTCACGGAAAAACGTGTTCGCCTGGCCAAGGCCCGCGCGGGCGAGACGATTGAAGACCTGACATCCCGCACTCATTCGGCGTGGAAGAAGGAGGAAGTGGCGGTGGCCAATGGCCTCACGCTGACGGATCGCCTGCACGAGGGCCAGGTGCTCAAAGTAGCCATTGCGGAGCGGTACGAGACCGGGAGCCGTCGCTAGCGCGGGCACGGGGTCGGTTGTGCGACAAGGAGAGGCACTCAGGAAAAAGCAAAGAACGTGGCTCGACGCACGTATCAGGCTCATCGGGGCCGTCGTGAGCCTCTGGGCCTGCCTGCTGGTCGGCGTATCGGTCCAGGCTGAGCTCAAGCCGCCCCCCGTCGGAGAGATCCTCCTGGACATCAGGTTCTCGGACAAAGAGCAACAGCTCGTCCGGGAAGGCAGGATCGTCGAGCGAACGATCGGTGAAGGGTCGGAGCGGGAACTGGCATTCGGCATGGCCTTGCTGGTGAAGGCCAAGCCGGAGAAGCTCGCCGAGAGCTATCGAAAGGCCACCGTGTTCGAGGTGGTCCAACAGGTCAAAGCGCATGGCCGCATTTCGGGGGCAGGCGCCCTGGCCGACTTCGCCGGGCTGGCGCTGCAGCCCAACCCGGAAAAAGAAGCCCAGCGCTATCTGGACGCGCAACCGGGCGAGGAGCTGAATCTGGAGGCGAAGGAGATCGCCGCGTTTCAAGCTCTGAAGTCCGCCGGCGCAAAGAACCCTGTCCCGGTCAAAGAGGTGGAACAGCTCGTGCGTCAGGAATTGCTGGCTCGGTACCAGGCCTATCGGGCGAAGGGGCTGGCGGGCATCGCGCCGTACGCGCGCGCCAAGGGAGCCCAACGGCTGGCCGGTGACGAACTGCTGCAAGCCGCCAAAGGGTCGGTCTACCTGGCCAAGTATGTCCCCGTCTTCTATGACCTCCTGCTCGACTATCCAGCCGCCAAGAAGAAAGCAGAATTGAAGAATCTCGAGGAATCATTCTACTGGGTCAACCTCGAGCTCTTCGACCGCCCGACGTTCGTGCTGATGCACCGCATGGCATTGCAGGTCGGCGACGCCTATGTCGCCGTCGAGCGCCAGTTTTACACCAGCCATGAGTACAACTCCATGCAGCAGTTGGCGGCCGCGCTCCCGACCCAGGACGGCACGCTTCTGCTATACGTCGGCCGCGTTTCGACCGATCAGGTCGGGGGGTTCGGATCGTCCGCCAAGCATCCGGTGGCGCGCACGCTCGCCGCACCGTATCTCAAGGATATGTTCGAATCCGTTCGGGGTCGCGTCCAGAAGCGCTGACCCTCGACGAACTGAAGAGAGAGAGGGGATGACCGGTTCAAGCAGGGGACGTAAACCGGGGCCTGACATTCCGCACAGGAGGGACCTGGCAATGAGCACGGCGCGTCTGGCAATATGGTCGATGCTCGGCTTGATGATGGGCGTGATGATTGGCGTGGCCGGCTCCCCCACCTATTACACCTCCAAGGCGAAGCAGATTTCAAGAGAGGAGTTTGATGCGGCTCTGAAAGCCCCGGCGGGCGCAACGGGCGAGGCGCCGGCCCGGAAGTAGGCGCGAGCCCATGAGCCCGGCCAGGGTACACCTCTCGCGGTTCTGGTCCACGGACCGAAGTCTCACCGTCTTTCTCATTCTTCTCCTCGTCATCGTCTTCGTGCTCCATCCGCTGGGGGACCTGGGTTTCCTGAACCGCCTCTGGATCGGACTGGTTTTCTCGTTCCTGCTTGTGTCCGGTGTCGCGGCCGTCGCCCAGTCCCGGGCCATGCTGACGCTCGCCACCGGCCTGTCGCTGCTCGCACTTCTCTCGATCTGGGCGGAGCACGTGGCCCCGCGTCACTCATCGTCGGTCCTTCGTGCGGCGTCGGTGCTCGCGTGCCTCGGCCTCCTGGCATGGGTGGTGCTGCGCCGGGTGTTCCAAGCCGGCCCCATTACTATGGACCGTGTCCAGGGCTCTCTGGCCGTCTATCTGCTGCTGGGCCTGATGTGGACCTCGGCGTATTCGCTCGTCCTCTTGCACGACCCGGACGCCTTCCAGCCGGCCATCCCGGCCATGGCGGCCGCGCTCCAGCCGAAATTGGTTTACTTCAGCTTCGTCACTCTGACCACGACGGGATATGGCGATTTTACGCCCGTCAACCCGGTCGCCAGGGCGCTGAGCAACCTCGAATCCCTCGTGGGCCAGCTCTACCCCGTCGTCCTCATCGCGCGATTGGTCGCGATGGAGCTGCAATTTCGCGACAAATAGTAGGCGCGGCTTCTCCCAATCCTTGGTGGCCGGGGAACTCAGGAATTCAGGTTGCGGTGCTGACGCTGTCCGCCTTTGCCAGCTCATTACTTGATCCAGCCCTGTTGCTGGAATCTCGGCCTGATCGTGTCCGCGATTTCCTTGGCAACCGCCTTAGCTCTGCCCTCAATCTTGCTGCTGCCGCTGTACTCCCCATATGCTTTCGCCCCTCCGCCGACGATGAGGCCCACCGGGTTTCCCGTGACAATCAAGGCGGCAACCCCCACCGCACCCCCCGGGGTTTTACTTCCGGCGGCACCTACGTTGCCGGATCCGAGTTTTCGTAGTCCCTGAGCTGTCACCTGGAAGCCCTCGGCCGCCACCGTCAACCCAGATGCCCCAGAGCCAAATCCCACCGCGACGCGCTTGGTAGCATCACCCTCATCGATCGAAAGGAGATAGCCCCGGATCAGAAGGTCGTTGATCTCCGGCGTCGTTTGACTCGAAGCCCGCTTTGCCGGCAGCCCCATGCCGCGGATCTCCTCGACCAACTGCGTTGCAATTTGAGCGCCCACCTGACGGCCGGTCGCGATCTGCTCGGGGGTTTGGGGCGCGGCATGCTCGACAGGCTTCCCGGCAAGTGCGGATTCGGCTGGTACGTCGGCGGGCGTGGCAGCAAAGTCGTAGACCCAGATGTGACCGGGCCGAGGGATCTTTTCGGTCACGAGTATCCGGCGGTTAGAGACCTCGGTTGAGGCGCACCCAGCGACCACGAGCAGCGCAAACAGACACAAGACGATACGGCTATGAGATTTCATCGCGAACCTCCTATGGCGAATTGGTGTGGTGAAATTCCTCCCCAGGAGCCTGTCGGATTTTCAGAGAAATGAATACGGTCACGATAGTTGATCAGCCACGCTATCTTACATGAAGTGAAGGCTGGTCAGCCCTCCTTCGGTGTTTCGTGTTCCACCACATAGCCGAACCGTTCCCGGAACTTCCATGCGCACCCGCGTCCGCTTCGTCACCGGATCGAGGATCTGGTCGAACGGGATGGGCGAGAAGCGCCCGTTCACGACCGCCACCATGACGGCAGTCCCCCCATTGAGCAGGCAGTCGGCGGCGCAGTATCCCAGGTCGCGGCAGTATTCCATGTCGTATGGAATCGGATCGGTGCACCGCAACTCGAACCCGAGATCCTTGACCCGGATCTTCGGGGCGAGACCATAGGCTGTCAGGCGCGTGAGGACCTCCTCCTTGAGCACCTCCCCCACATCGAGATCGGCCAGCTCGATATGGCCGTGCTCATCCCGTTTGACCGACCCCAAGGCCGTGAGCTCCTGTGGGTCCATCACTTCGGCAATGCCCTCGGCCAGGACCGCGACGCCGTCCTCCCGCCCGTTGCTCAACCGTTTGATGATCGCTCCGGCAAGAATGTCCGCCACCTTCTGGAGCCAAAGGGGTCGTTCCGGAAACTCCTCCGGAATCAACGTGAGCGTCGCTCCGGCGGCTTTCCCGATGCCCAGCGCCAAATGGCCGGCCTTCCGCCCCATCGCGACCACGAGAAACCAACGGGACGTGGTCCTCGCGTCTTCGAGGATATTCGCGACGATGCGGGCCCCCAGATCGCGCGCCGTCTGAAACCCGAACGTGGAGACCCCGGCGGGCAAGTCCAGGTCGTTATCGATCGTCTTCGGCACATGGACCACGCGAAGGCGCCCCCGCGCCGTCTTGAGGATCGAGCCGCCGCGGAAGTGGAGGCGGCTGACCTCCTCGATGGTGAGCGGCCTCACCCGGCTCACGTCGCCCTGCATGATCCACTTGAAGCCCTGTTCGATCCCGAGGACCACTCTTCCTTCCGTCAGGCAGCGGATCGTGGCTGCGCTGATCACTCCGTTGATGCCCGGCGCGGGGCCTCCGCCGACCAAGATTGCCACCTTTCCTGTCGTCTGCACCTCTGTGTTCACGATCACGCTCCCTGGTTCCAGTTCCCCCGCGACATCCCCATTCTCGCACGGCGTGTGGGGCGAGGTCCGGATGCCCCGCGGTAAAACTACCTCCATATGTGAGATTCGGCGACCCTCTGTTACGAGTCGGTAAATTCGTGCGGAAGGGTCTTGACTTCCAGCACCGGGCCCTTATAGGATGGCGCCGCCTACCTGTCCGGAGGCGGGACGTTTTTCCCCGTTGCCCTCGAAAGGCAGAGTGTATCCCTCTCCCCTGCGCGACGGAGACAGGCCAGCCCCTGAACGGAGCCGCCTCCAGGAAGTCCTGTTATGAGCAAGCCATTTGACTACCCACCGAACCCGCCGGTCGCGGACGGGACCGGCAACTTCGATGCGTTGAAGATCCTGTCCGCATCAGACCGCCGGCGGTCATACCGCGAAGTGTTCTTTACCACGTCGGGACCGGCAGGGCGGTGACGAGACATGCGGGTTCTTGTACTCAACAGCGGGAGTTCGTCGCTGAAGTTCCGTCTCTTCGACGTCCCGGGGGTAAAAGCGGGAGGGTCGCCCCAAGTGGGACGCGCCGTCACCCAAGGCGCGGTGAAGGGCATCGGCGGGACTGCCACGCTCGAGATCGGGGGTCTGGAGCAACGCCCCGTTCGCGATGCCAAGGAGGTTCATGACCACGTCCAGGCCTTGCGGTGGGTATTTGAACGCCTGTCGGGCAACCCCACGGAACACCCGGGCGAAGGTCCGTTTGGCACGGTCGAGGCCGTCGGGCACCGCGTGGTGCATGGTGGCGATCGGTTCACCGAGCCGGTGGTCATCACCGATGCGGTGGAGAAGGAGATTGATGCGCTCAGCGAGCTGGCTCCCTTGCACAATCCGGCCTGCCTGGCCGGCATTCGCGGGGCGAGGGCAGTGCTGGGCTCGAGGATCCCGATGGTGGCGGTCTTCGACACGGCCTTTCATCGCAGCCTGCCGGACGCGGCCCGGCTCTACGCGCTGCCGCTGGAGCTTGCGGACCGCCATCACATCCGCCGCTACGGATTCCACGGCATCGCCCATGCGTCGCTCGCGGCGGGATACGCCGCCCACACCGGCCGGCCGTTGGACCAATCCAGGCTGATCACCCTGCAGCTCGGCAATGGCTGCTCCATCACCGCGATCGCGGGCGGCCGATCGGTGGACACCTCGATGGGCTTCACGCCGCTCGAAGGCCTGGTCATGGGGACCCGGTCGGGCGACGTGGATCCCACGGTCGTGAGCTACCTCGCCGAGCGTGAGCGGGTGCCGGCCAGCGACGTCGAGCAGTGGCTGAACGAGCGGTCGGGGTTGCTCGGGCTCTCCGGCCGGACGAACGACATGCGCGAGCTGTTGCGCGCGGCGTCCGAAGAACGGGACTCCCGGGCGGAGCTCGCCATCGAGCTGTTTTGCTATCGGGCGCGGAAATATCTCGGCGCCTACCTGGCGGCGCTCGGAGGCGCCGACGCGGTCGTGTTCGGCGGGGGGATCGGCGAGGCCGCGCCGGTCATTCGGGCCCGCATTTGCGAGGGGATGGTCTGGTGCGGGCTGCGGCTGGACCCGGGGCGGAATGACGCGGCCGTCCGGCTCGAACCCGGCCGGGCGGCGCGCATCAGCGCAGACGGAACGCGCCCGGAGGCCTACGTGGTCGCGGCAGACGAGGAGACCTGGATCGCCCGGGAGACCGCCCGCTGCGTGCGCGCAGCGGGGCGGGGCTTCACGGCGTGACGCTGCTCCAGTTGATTGACATGGCTCACGATCATTTCTTAGGATGCCGCGCTCTCGGCCGGTTCGGAATTCCGGGCTGAGCGCAGGCACCACACATCGGAGGACACACCCATGGCGAACGTACTCTCGGACAAGGAAGTGACACTGATCGATGCCTATTGGCGGGCCGCCAATTATCTGTCGGTCGGACAAATCTATCTGTACGACAACCCGCTCCTGAAGAAGAGCCTCACCAAGGAGCACATCAAGCCGCGGCTGCTCGGCCACTGGGGCACGACGCCCGGGTTGAACTTCATCTACGTCCACCTGAACCGGCTGATCAAGAAGCACGACCTGAATATGCTCTACCTCACCGGTCCGGGACACGGGGGGCCCGGCCTTGTCGCCAACGCCTACCTTGAAGGGACATACAGCGAGGTGTACCCGAACATCTCGCAGGACGAAGCGGGCATGAAGCGCCTGTTCACCCAGTTCTCGTTCCCGGGCGGCATTCCCAGTCATGTCGCGCCGGAAACCCCGGGCTCGATCCACGAGGGCGGCGAGTTGGGGTATGCGCTCTCGCACGCGTACGGCGCGGCGTTCGACAACCCGGATTTGATTGTCGCGGCTGTGGTGGGCGACGGGGAAGCGGAAACCGGGCCCCTGGCGACGAGCTGGCATTCGAACAAGTTCCTCAACCCGGCGACCGACGGCGTGGTCTTCCCGATCCTCCACCTCAACGGGTACAAGATCGCCAATCCCTGCGTGCTGGCGCGGATCAGTCACGAGGAGTTGGACCATCTGTTCCGAGGGTACGGCTACACGCCTTATTTCGTCGAAGGGCAGGAGCCCGAGGCGATGCATCAGCTCATGGCTGGCACGCTGGACACGATCATCGAGGAGATCCGGGGCATCAAAGCCGATGCGCGCCGCGACGGGGCCTCGAAGCGGCCTCTGTGGCCTATGCTCGTGCTCCGCACGCCCAAGGGGTGGACCTGCCCGAAGGAGGTCGACGGTAAGCGGACGGAGGGCTACTGGCGTTCCCATCAGGTGCCCATGGGCGAGATGCACCAGAACGCGAGCCACGTGTCCGTCCTCGAGAAGTGGATGAAGAGCTACAAGCCGGAGGAGCTATTCGACCAGACCGGGCGGCTCACCCCCGAGCTGACCGCGTTGGCACCCAGGGGGGAACGCCGCATGAGCGCCAATCCACATGCCAACGGCGGCTTGCTGCTCAAGGACCTGCGGCTGCCCGACTTCCGCGACTATGCCGTCAAGGTGCCGAACCCCGGTGCCGTCACGGCCGAATCCACCCGTGTGATGGGGACGTTCCTGCGCGACGTCATGAAGCTGAACATGGACCAGCGGAACTTCCGCCTCTTCAGTCCCGACGAGAACAACTCGAACCGCTGGCAGGACGCGATGGAGGTCACCAACCGAGCCTGGATGGCGGATCGTTACCCGTACGACGACCACCTGGCGCCCGACGGCCGCGTGATGGAGATGCTCAGCGAGCACCAGTGCCAAGGGTGGCTGGAAGGGTATCTCTTGACCGGCCGGCACGGATTTTTCTCCTGCTACGAGGCGTTCATCCACATTATCGATTCCATGTTCAATCAGCACGCCAAGTGGCTGAAGGTGTGCCACCATATTCCCTGGCGGCGGCCGGTCGCCTCGCTCAACTACCTGCTCTCCTCGCACGTGTGGCGCCAGGACCATAACGGGTTCAGCCATCAGGACCCCGGGTTCATCGACCACATCGTCAACAAGAAGGCGGAGGTGGTCCGCATCTACCTGCCACCCGACGCGAATACGCTGCTGTCGGTGACCGACCATTGCCTCCGCAGCCGGAACTACGTCAACCTCATCGTCGCCGGCAAGCAGCCGGCTCCGCAATGGTTGACGATGGACCAGGCCATCAAGCATTGCACGGCCGGCATCGGCATCTGGGAGTGGGCCAGCAACGATAAGGGCGACGAGCCCGACGTCGTCATGGCCTGCTGCGGCGATGTGCCCACGCTGGAGACGCTCGCCGCGGTGGATCTGTTCCGCCAGCACCTGCCCACGCTGAAGATCCGCATCATCAACGTCGTTGACCTGATGAAGCTCCAACCGCCCAGCGAGCATCCGCACGGGCTGAGCGACCAAGATTTCGATGCCCTGTTCACCAGGGACAAGCCGATCGTCTTCGCGTTCCACGGCTATCCCTGGCTGATCCACCGGCTGACCTACCGGCGGACCAATCACAAGAACCTGCACGTGCGCGGCTACAAGGAGGAAGGCACCACCACGACGCCGTTCGACATGTGTGTCCTGAACGACCTGGACCGCTTCCACTTGGCTGCCGACGTGATCGACCGCTTACCGCACCTGGGGGCCCGGGCCGCCTACGCCAAGCAGGCGATCCGCGACAAGCTGATCGAGCACAAACAGTACATCGCCAGGCACGGCGACGACATGCCCGACATCACCGGCTGGACCTGGGGACAGCGCGAGCCGGGGTCCCGGCAGGCCGCGTCCACGGAAGCCGACAATGTCTGAGCGGCGAGAGGAGGGACTTCCATGAAACAAATCCTGGATCTGGCTCGCGGGCGCTCGTTACCCGCGGGCAGCGAGGACATCCGCACAGGGCTCAGCCCGGCCGCGCTCGCGCAGGCTGTGGCCGACAATCTGCATTACGTCCAGGCCCGGGTGCCTGAGATCGCCACGCGCAACGACTGGTACCTGGCCTTGGCCTGTACCGTGCGCGACCGGCTGCTGGACCGCTGGATCAAGACGGTCCAGGGCATGCTGACGAGCAAGGACCTGAAGGTGGTCTGCTATCTCTCCGCGGAGTTCCTGATGGGGCCGCAGCTCGGTAACAGCCTCATCAACCTCGGCATCTACGACCCCGCCAGGGAAGCCGTAGGGCGGCTCAAGCTCGATCTCGACGAGCTCCTCGCGCAGGAAGAAGAGCCCGGGCTCGGCAACGGCGGCCTGGGGAGACTGGCGGCCTGTTTCATGGATTCGCTTTCCACCCTGGAGGTGCCGGCCATCGGGTACGGCATCCGCTACGAATTCGGCATCTTCGACCAGGAGATCAGGGACGGCTGGCAGGTGGAGGTGACGGACAAGTGGTTGCGCCTGGGCAACCCCTGGGAGATTCCGCGCCCGGAGATCACCTTC
>MNDM01000009.1 GCA_001914955.1 Nitrospirae bacterium 13_2_20CM_2_62_8
CCAGCGGGCCCTTCACGCCGGCCACGCGGGCGATCAGCGCGTTCAGCTCCTTCTGCGTGGTGTTCCAGTTCCCCAGGATGTAGCGCTCGCCGATTCGTCCTCGCTCCGCCGCTCTGATCAGACCTACCGCGACGTCCCGTACGTCAATCGCATTCACGGGGGCTTGGATGTAGGCGGGCATGAGCCGTTTGGCGATCATGAGGATCTGGGTCCCGCTCGTGGGCTTGCTGTCGAAGGGTCCGAAGAACGCGGTGGGATTGACGACCACCGCCGGGACCCCGTCCCGTGTCGCGTCGAGGACCGCGTTCTCCATCGCGGCCTTGGACATCAGGTAGGGATTGTTCGGAAAGAGCGAGACGAACGGACAATGTTCGTTGGCCAGCCGTTCCGAGGCATCGGGATGGCGCGCTCCGCGCGGGGGGAACCCGATGGTCGTCAAGGTGCTAGTAAAGACGAGCCGGTTCACCGAGGCGCGGCGGACGGCCCCCAGGAGATTCCGCGTTTCGGTCAAGGCCCGGGCCGTGGCGGTGGCAACCGGGATGGTCTGCGGGGGATAGTAGCTGGCGGTCTGGTAGACGACGCGCACGCCGTCACAGGCTCGGACCAGTGACTCCGGGTCGTTGAGGTCCCCCTCGACGCGCTCGACGTCGAGCCCTCTCAGGGTAAAAGGATTACCGGTCGGGCGGACCAGCCCGCGAACCTGATCGCCCCTGGCCAGGAGCGCCCGAACCAGGTTGGACCCGAGCTGACCGGTCGCTCCAAGCACGAGAACTCTCATCGGTGCAGCCCCGTCGCCAGACAGGCCCTGTGGACGGTGGGCCGGTTAGGCAACCGCCCTGAAGGCGTCAAAGGCCCGGTCCGCCTTGGCCGCCATGTAAAAATCGCTCTCGGTCAGCCCATTAATCTTGTGGGTCCAGATCTCGACCTTGCACTTGCCCCAGGCGAGATGCAGATCCGGGTGGTGGCCTTCTGCCTCGGCGACGGCACCTACCTTATTGACAAAGGCCAGGGCCTGGGCGAAATCTTTGAACGTGTAGAGCCGCTCCAGATGCCCCTCTTTATTCAAGGACCACCCGCGTGCGAGCTGCTTCAGCATTTCCTCCGCCTTCGCCCGCTCCATCGGCGGCACGCCCCCTCGACACGGCACACATTTATTATCCGCCAGACCCATAGTGTCCTCCTTACCAAAGCACGCAATCCATCATCAATCAGGAAGGGTTGTTATTCTAACGCGACCTCCCGGACGCTCTCAACCAGTGACCTAGTGGTCATCCCCAGTTCAGACGACACGCTTCAATGGCTGGCGCCTTTCTCTAAAAACAGACCACGGTTGATATCACCAATGCTCACCATCCCCACCAGTTTACCCTTCTCCACTACCGGGATCCGTCGGAAATTCTTCAGGCCCATGTATGAAGCCGCCTGCAGGATGGGGTCGTTTGGGGACACCGTGAGCGGATTGGTGCTCATGATCTCTTCAACCTTCTTGGCAAGCACGTCGGGGTAGCCTTCCTCCATTTCGCTGAAGTCGCGGCTGCGCACGTTGTCGTGGATGTAGTCGCCGTAGTTGGGGTAGAGCGGCAGCATCACGTCGCGCACAGTCACCATCCCCACCAACCGATTATCGTCCTCCACCACCGGAATCGCCCCACAATTCCGACTGAGCATCTTCACGACCACAGAGCGCACCGTATCCGTCTTCTTGGCCATCACCACCCCAGTGGACATGACATCATGGACAAGCATGGCATCCTCCTTCCAGCGAGTTCGTCACCACTCGCGGTGTCACTCTCCCTCATCCGGCGCGCCGCCGGACCGGGCGAGGTCGTCGAGCTTGATCGTCGCGGGATTGAACTTGGCGGCGGCCTTGGTCATACGGTCCAGCACGTCATCAAAAGCCAGCGGCGGCGCCTCCTTCGGTCGGAAGCGGATCGGATTGATGCGCGCCACGACAAAGCTTTTGAGATAAGGACTCGTCATCCCCCTGGCCTTCAGCGCCTCGACCTGTTGCACGACCAGGTCATCCAAACCTATGACCGCCCCGGCCCGCTTCTGGCGCACCTGCATCGCGGCGCGCAGCGGTTGCTTCAGGAACTCGTCCACGCGCTTCAAAACCGGATGGTACGCGCCGCCGCTGAAGCGCGGCCGCTCTTGGTAGCAGAGGCCCAGCGTGATGAGGGCCGGTTCCTCGAACTCCAGCGCATAGGCCTCCTCGCTCACCTCGGCCAGTCCGGCCAGCTCCTTGTACATACGGATGACTTCCAGCGCCTTCTCCCGGAGGTTATGCGCCTTCTCCGTGTTGAGCGCGAGGATATGATAGGCCGCGGCTGCCTCCGGCACCACGATGGCCGTGATGCTCTTCGCGCCCAGGGTCTTCATCGCAGACAGCCGGTGATGCCCGTTCGGTGTCCAGTACTTGGCCGCCCCTTCCGTTTCTCCCTTACCCCCTGACCCCTCTATCCCTTTACCCCTCTCTGCCAGCGCCCGGACAGTGATGATCGGGTCAAGGAATCGTCCGATCTTCCCGATCACAGCTTCCAGCTTGCGAGCATGCGCGTCCGAGAGGTTCCGCTGGTAGGGCGTGGGCTCCACCAGGTCGATCGGCAGCGCGGCCATGATCACCCACCGGCCGCCATAGGGCTCGCGGTACACCGAGAGGACTTGCCCGCCGTCCTGCTCGATGGACCGATGGAGTTCAGCCACCTCGCCCGGCGGCGCCGCTGCCAGCAGCTCCGTCGCTGCCAGCCCCGTGGAGACCCCGGCCGGTTTCCGCCGCCGCTTGGCGCCCCTGGAGAGCGTGGATTTTTTGGATGGTTTCCCAGCCATAAGCTGCTATGGTAAGGAAGCTGCATGACAAAAGAAAGACCCCCCAAGAAAGAAGCGCTCCGCATCGGCCACCGCGGCGCCTGCGGGCACGCGCCGGAGAATACGCTGCGCTCGATCGCCCAGGCCGTTGCGCTGGGATGCGACCTGATCGAGGTGGATGTGCAGCGGACGAAAGACGGGCACCTCGTCCTGATTCACGATGCGCGCGTGGACCGGACCACCAACGGCAAAGGCCTCGTCGCAGAGATGAACCTGGAGGACCTACGAAAGTTGGACGCCGGCGGGGGGCAGAAGATTCCGACGCTCGAGGAGGCGCTGGAGGCCGCCACTGGCCGCATCGGGCTGATCCTGGAGGTCAAAGCCGAGGGCCTGGCTTATGACCTCTGCAGCATCGTCCGTGCGAGCGGCTTCACGGGCCCAATTCTCTTTGCGTCGTTCCTCCACGACGAACTGCAGCACCTCCGCCGGGCCGACCCGGAGGCCCGCATCATGGTTCTGTTGAAACGGCCCCCCAAGGACCCCACCGCCGAAGCTGCCAGACTTCAAGCCACCCATGTCGGTCTTCGGTTCGACACGGCCACGAAGCCGCTCGTGACAACGCTCCACAAGGCGCGCCTCACCGTGTTCGTGTATACCGTGAACAAGCCCAAGGACATCCAGCGGATGCGCGCTCTCGGCGTGGACGGCATCATTTCGGATTACCCTGACAGGATCTGAGAGTCGAACACACTGCGTGTTGACCACTTGGGCAAGTCACTGCCTGCGTGCCCGGAAGCGTGGAACGCATTTTTTACTGACACGCTCGACTATTTCCCAAGTCCGAGAGTCTTGGCGAACCGCTTGGGTACATCAAACGCATACCGAAGCTGGACGGCCACATACTTTTGAACAAGCCCGGGACGATCGAGAGGCTGGTCCTGCTCCCGATACACCGCAAACTCCATGGCGCGCCAGCGAAGCGCGAGTCCCACGATCCAGTCCAGCTCCGTGGGGTTCGCGGCATTGCTGGCATCCCGGTCGGTGAAAAAGTTCGTATCGCCATAGAGGACCACTTTATTTTTATAGAGATCCAGGTCTGCGTGGGCCACGTATCGAAACAAGGCCCTGCCTGTGTTGTCGGGTCTCGCGAAATAGTTGCTGTTGTGAAACAGCCACCCGGCGCCGGCGTAGGCCGTGAGGTTCTGGTTGGGGAAGATGCGTCGCCACCACGGCGCATCCTGCTCCGACTGAAAGCGCGCGGTCACGAGCGAGTCGGCATAGACTTGCTTGATGCCGCTCTTGTCCAAGGGAGCGTCGCGCTCGTACTGAATGCGCCAGCCCCACCGGTCGATTAATCCCGTCAGCGCATAGGTGCCGTCCCATTCGGTCAGCCTGATCCACCCCTCATTCCGATCCGAAAAGAAGTTCTGGTCGGTGTAGAAGGTCACATACTGTTTGTACAAATCGGTCTCGAGGTGCAGCATGTGCCGCAGGCCGACCAAGCCGGTGTTATCAGGACGGGCGGCAAAGGTGGGATTCGAGACGAAGGCGGCGGTGAGGAAGTAGCCCCCGAACAAGGTCTCTTCGGCTTCCCGCGCGGCTTTGTCGGGCTCCTCCATCGAGGGCAGGGGGCGGCCATATTTTTCGAGGGCGTACGATGGGCCGGCATCGACCCAGCCCATGATGAAGATGACACAGGCCACGGCATGGAGCGCGCGCACAGCACGCACAAGGCTGTGGAAAATGTCCCAGCTCAGCAATCCCACGCAGGCCCTCTCGGCCTCTTCAACCGACCGCCACTTCTACCAGGCCTTGACGAGGTTTAAAAGCAAGAAATGGTGAACAATGACGCAGGAGAGGACCGACATGTAGCGGAGCGACAAGGCACGGCCGTTACTGCACGCACGGCTCAAAGATCTCCTCGCAATCATTCGACGCATCCACAGTGCTCGGCGCAAAGCGATATTGCACCTCGACCACGCGTCCCTCCTGGAGGATCACCGTCGCCCAACAGCCGTGATGGATGCCTGGCCGACTCGCTTTCGAAGTGGCGAACGATTCCTCCAATATGGGCGCTTCTCGATAATACCGGAGCAGCGTCAGCTCCCCTTCTGTGGCTTGCCGCAACGGGGAGCCGGCGCACGAGAGCACCTGGTCCTTGGTTTTCCCCACCAAGGCCTGCTGGTTGTGGTTGCCTTCGAGCCGCGGAGCCGTCGCGCAGCCGCCCAGCCCCAGTAGGCCGAGCAAAGTAGAGGCAACGAACAACGCGCGGCAGGTTCGAGTCTGTCGACGATAGGCCTTGGCGATCATGGCGAGGACGGACCCCGTGGGCTGGTGCCAGGTTACCACGGAATTGGTCATACTCACCAGGGATGAATCTGAGAGGCGCAGCAGCGCGCAAAAACAACACGGGCCGCCTTTTGAAGGCAGCCCGCGTCTGGCGCTTAGGACGCCGAAATCGCTGTTGAGTTGTGGAGCCCAGAAAGACCCGCCCAAAGAAGAGATCGTCAGACCTCTGTTCGGGGGACCAAATTGTCCCAGGCGCTTGTGTTCCTCAAGCCTGCGTCAGTTCTCCCACAGTCCTGTTGGGCTGGAGCCCGGTTGGTCTATGGTGCCATGAGGCACAGCCAGTGGAGAACCGGCTAGCATGACCGATCAGAAGCCCGCCCTCAACTCGGCGGGCCAGCCTGGCCCGGTGGAGTTAACTCTTCCATCATTCACCTCCTCCCTCTTGGGAGTTATCCGGGGGACCTGGTTGACAGCAGGACGCTGTCCGATCCCTCGGCTCAAGAAATGATGGGCCGCAGATTCTATGTACTCCTTCAGAGGAAAAGTGTCAATGGGGAAAGAAGTGGCTCTAGGCCTGGTTCGATAGACGAGAGGGCGTACCTCTAGGTGATCTTCAGCTTATCGAAGTCCACGTCCTTCGGGGCCGGTGGACATTGGAGTTTCATGTCTTCCAACATAGTCACGACGGTATCGGCGACTACGAGATCCCGATACCACTTCCGGTTGGCAGGCACGATGTACCAGGGGGCGTGATCCAGGCTGGTGGCCGAGATCACCTCCTCGAACGCCGCCAGATACTCGTCCCAGAGCTTCCGCTCCTCTAGATCGCCCACGCTGAACTTCCACCGCTTTTCGGGATCGTGGATGCGCTCCTCCAGCCGTTCCCGTTGCTCTTCCTTCGAGATGTGCAGAAAGAACTTGAGCAGCACAGTCCCGCTCTCGGACAGCAGCTCCTCAAATTCCCTGATCTGGTCTAACCGTAGCTTGGCCTGCTTGTCGGAGATGAGCCCGTGCACCCGCGTGATGAGCACATCCTCGTAGTGCGAGCGGTTGAAGATGCCGATGTGCCCCTTCGGCGGGACCTCCCGATGCACCCGCCAGAGAAAGTCATGCGCCAGTTCAAGCGGAGTGGGCGTCTTGAACGTCGCCACCCGGCAGCCCTGTGGGTTCACGCCCGACATCACATGCTTGATCGTGCCGTCCTTGCCGCTGGTATCCATGCCCTGGAGAACAATGAGCAGCGCCCGGCTCGCATTGGCATAGAGTCGTTCCTGGAGCCAGCTGAGTCTCGCGATGCGCTCGGCCGTGGCTGCTTTGGCCTTCGCTTTTCCTTCTTCTTTCTTCGTGTAGTCGCCGGTGTCGTCGGGATCGAACTTGCCAAGATCGAGTTTGGTACCCGGCTTGACGCGATACTCTTTCATGGAATCGTCCCTCCTGGTCGGCGCAGTCCTGCTGCGCGCTCGGGGGTATTGTACTCTTCCCAAGTCGGCTTCGTCGCCGAGGACTTGACCGCCCTTCACGCTAGCGTTGGAAGCGCGACCGCAACAAGTATCCAGTCCGGCTTCTCTCGAAAAACAGAAAGGGCCGCCCCAGTCTCGAAAACTGGAGCAGCCCCTGTTTTGGTGGAGGTGGCGGGGTTTGAACCCGCGTCCGAAGAACTTCAGCGCAACGGCTCTACATGTTTAGCCGATCGTTTTAGTTTCGCCGCCGCCCACGCCCATCGGCAGGCTTAGAACGGCCGCTAGCCCAGTGCGTTCTCGTCCTCAGCCGCTGAGCACCAGCCTCGGACCAGCCTGCTGCATCGCGCCCCTTCCACCCCCGCAGGCCTCAGGTGGAGGGACGTCGCGGTCAATTAAGCCGCGAGTGCCAGCTCTGTGTTGGCAGTTGCTTGTTTCCCGGAGGTTTTACGAGACCCCGAGAGCTCGACATGCACCGCTGACCTCTTGATCCCCGTCGAAGCCTGTCACCCCCTTTTGTTGACATGAACACCCGTTCACTATACCCGATGCCCCGCGGAGTTTCCAGACCAGCCACACTTCCCTCGCTCATTCACCTGGCTTGAGCTATTTGCATCCTTGTGGGGCGCAATGGAGCCCAGAGCGCACTTTGCTGGAGGAGCGGGGCACCCACCGAGACTCTGCCAGGATGGAAAGCGGAAACTGACTGAGTCCGCGAAGGAATTTCCGAAGGCTTCCGCCTGGCAGAGTCCGGAAGGGTCGCTCCGGGAAGCACGGGAGCGTCGGGCTCCATCGCGCCCCACTCCACCTTTCAGCACGGTCGGCGAACCCAATGCCTGAGGATCTCCTGTGCGTCAAAGGTGAGGACGTACTCCATGCAGGGCGAGCCTCCGACCATGTCACCGCGCCTCCCCACGAGAGAACTCCTGACCTCATACCGATACGTCCAAACCGAGTCGCCATCGGGCATGTCCTTTGTCAGAGACGGAGACCCCATTCGTTTTCTCACCTCGTCCTGTGTCGCTCGATCCGCAGCATCGATGAGATATTCCCACTGCGAAGGGAGACACGCGCCGAGCACGAGACAGAAAAGTCCGGACACCACGAGGCCGCTCGTGGGCCCAGACTTTTGCAACCTCATGGACGACCAGCCGCCTGAGGCGGCCTCCAGTCCACATGGCCTGACCCCTCCGGGTTGCGCCGTGGGTCGGGACGACGGGATGGGTATTGAGTCAAGCAAGCGGTTACTTCGTCCCGTCCTTGACGCAGCGGAACCCGAAGGCTTCGTCCCGGTATGACGGATCGTTCCATATCCGAACCGTGTTCCCCACCAACTGCATGCCAGTGTTCCATGCGCCGCCCCTGAGCGGTCTATAGGTACTCCCCGCCGCGGTCGTCCACTCCCAAGCGTTTCCGGCCATATCGTAGAGTCCATACGGGCTTCTCCCGTCAGGGAACTGGCCGACCGGGGTGGTCCCGTTATTCCGGCCTTCCGCATTCAACTTTTTCGGATCATAGGTGTCTCCCCAGGGGAAACGTCGACCATCGGTGCCCCTGGCCGCTTTCTCCCATTCCTGCTCAGAGGGAAGGCGCTTCCCCACCGTCTCGCAGTACTGCTTCGCCTCGTCCCAGGTGATTCCGACCACTGGATGATTGGCCTTCTCGGGCGGGTATTCGCGCGGGCGGACCTTGGCATACTCGGCGTTGGTCACCTCATAGAGGTCCATCATGAACGCCGGAAGCGAGAGTTCTTGTTCCTTCCCCTTCTCGCCGTACAGGAATGGGCCGGCAGGAATCATGCCCGTGCCGGCCGTGGACTCAGCCCCGTTGATGGTGCCGCTTGGCCCAGCATCGACGGGATGAATCTGCAACAACAGCAGCGCAGCGGTGACGAGAATATGGGCCAACCTTCTCATCTTTTCTCCCGCCTGCTTTTCATCGCGCGCTGCAGTTCGCGGCCGGCCTCACGATCTTTGATCGCCTCCCGGCGGTCATACTGCCGCTTGCCGCGGGCCAGCGCGATCTCCACCTTGGCCTGGCCGCGAGGGCTGAAGTAGATCCGGAGCGGCACGATCGTGAGCCCCTTTTGCTTCGTTTTCCCCAGCCACTTGTTGATCTCCTTCCGGTGCAGCAGCAGCTTCCGCGGCCGGAGGGGATCGTGGTTCATCATGTTCCCGTGGCTGTACGGACTGATATGGCAATGGTGGAGCACCACCTCCCCGTGATCCACGCTGGCATAACTGTCTCGTAGATTGACCAGCCCTTCACGGATGGATTTCACCTCGGTGCCCTTCAGCACGATGCCGGCTTCCAGCTTCTCCTCGATCGCATAGTCGTGGAACGCCTTCCGGTTCGTCGCCACGACTTTCTCATCTCGCTCCTTCGCCATGGGACGAACTATAGCATGGGCGACCGCCCGCAGCACTTCTTCTCCCGATCGGCGGGCTGGACGGGATGCGCCTTGAAGTCACCAGAGCCTGATTGGTCGAGGCTGTGGCGCCTGGCCAGTAGATCATGAGATTCGAGCAGCGCCGTTCTTCTAATCCGATAAGGCGCTGCGCATCGGGCACCCGTTTGCGCGGACCAAATGATTCACGCCGCATCGTGGCGGCACCGGGAGCTGCGCGCCCTCCGTCACCCGAGGCCAACTTCGCGCCTCTTGACCGCCTGCTCCAGGCAGCCTACCATGCCACCATGCGCCCCGCCTCCTTCTTCGCCCCGGTTGCCTCAATCCTCAAAGCCGTCGCTCATCGGCACGGGATCGAGACTCCGCTCTTCGAGCACCGTCTTCGCCGCCGCTGGTCGGAGATCGTCGGCGACCAGCTCGCCGCGCACACCCGCCCCGATCTGATCCGGTTTAAGAAGTTGTACCTGATCGTGGAGAACTCCGTCTGGCTCCAGCAACTCACCTTTCTCAAGCCGACGCTGATCGAGAAGATCAACGCCGCGGCCGGCGGCCCGGTCGTATCAGACATCGTGCTGCGGGTGGGGGAGCTCGCCCGCGCGCCGCGGGAAGGCGAACGGCCAATGGAAGGAGGCAACCGGGACGAGGCCGGGGCCACCCCGGAATCGGTGGCGCAGGCAGCCGCCAGGGCCGCCACCGTCAAAGATTCCGAGCTGCGCGAGCTTCTGACCATGGTGATCGCGAACGCGCCGTCGCCACGTCCGTCGGACCCCGCTACTCGGGCTGATCGGGAGCGGCCGACGTGATAACTCCCTTGAACAGCACTCGCGCGTAGGCCGCGGTCGCCGCCGTGTCCTTCCCCCCCAGTGGCCCGATGCGTCCCTCCTCGCCGGATTCATCCAGACGATAGAACCCTCGGACCGCTTTCTCGAACGCCTCGCGGACTGGCCGATCCGCTTCAGAGTTGGAAGCCGCTGCGGCCACATACTGGTGCAGCATCTCGGGCTCGGTCCACGCATCGTGGGTGAAGACATAGATCGAGATTCGGCGGTAGGGGCCCGCCGGGTCACCGGGCGTCGTCGGCCGAATCTTCATCGGTCCGAAATCCCGTGTCTCGCGGCCCACCTTGCGGAACCGTTGGATGAGACTCTCGATCCCCGGATCGCTGGTCCAGGCCGGCACGTGCACCGCGACGACGGGGCCCTCCTGGGATCCGATGCTGTAGGGAGGGATGGACCGATCGGGTCGGCTCAGGAACATCCCGACTCCGATCAGTATGAAGGAGCCGACGAGGACCCCCAGCCCCAGCTTGACGACCGTGTCGAGCTTTTTCGGGGACTGCGGGGGCGCGTGAGAAACCTCGGGGAAGGATGGGCCTTGCATGGCGGCGACGTTGCGAGGGGCTGGGGCGGGGCGACGGCGGCGGGACGTTATTCGCCGTTGTCCGCCGGTGGTCCGCCATCCCCGTTTCCGGGTGGAACCTCGTCACGCTCGGCGGTCTCGGCCAGCCTGGCCACGCCGACGACCCGGTCATCGGCCTCCTCTAGGTCCAGGATGCGGACACCTTGGGTGTTTCGCCCGATTTCGCGGATATCATCCACCTTGCAGCGCAGGATCTTCCCTTGGGCGGCCATGATCACGATCTCGTCGCCGTCGCGAACCTGCAGGAACCCGACTGCGGGGCCGTTGCGCTCCGTGGTTTTGACGCTAATGATGCCTTTCCCGCCCCGTCCCTGCACGCGATATTCAATAACCGGCGTCCGCTTGCCGTAGCCGCCCTCGGTAATCGTCAGGATCGAGGTCGTGGAGTCCGGCGTAATGGTCTCCATGCCGATCACTTCGTTGCCTTCCTCCAGTGTAATGCCGCGCACGCCGCGGGCGGTGCGGCCAATGGACCGAGCCTCCTCCTCCTTGAAGCGGATCACGATCCCCTGTCGCGTCCCCAGGAGGATTTCCCGCCGGCCGTCCGTGATCTCCACGGCGATCAGCTTGTCCCCCTCGTCGAGCGTGAGGGCGATGATGCCGCCCTGGCGGGGGTTGCCGTACGCCGAGAGCTCCGTTTTCTTGATGACGCCTTGCCGCGTGGCCATGACGACGAAGTGGTCGTCGCGAAACTCTTTGACGGGCAGCGTGGCCGTCACCTTCTCGTCACCCGCGAGGGCCAGGAGATTCACCAACGCCTTGCCCTTGGCGGCCCGTCCGGCCTCGGGGATCTCGTGCACCTTCAACCAATAGACCTTCCCGGCATCCGTGAAGAACAGCAGATAATCGTGCGTCGAGGCCGTGAAGAGGGTTTCGACAAAGTCCTCCTCCTTGATTCCCATCCCGATTTTGCCCTTGCCGCCCCGCCGCTGAGCCCGGTAGAGAGACACGGCATTGCGCTTGATGTAGCCGGCGTGGGAGATGGTGACCACCTCCTCCTCTTCGGCGATCATGTCCTCGATGTCGATCTCCGCCTCTTCCGGGATAATCTGCGTCCGCCGGTCATCCTTGTAGGCCTCCTTGGCGGCCAGCAGCTCGTCCGTGATGAGCTTGCGGACCAGCGGTTCGCTCGCCAGAATCGACCGGAGATACTCCATGCGTTTGAGCGTCTCCTGGTACTCCTCGACCAGCTTGTTCCGCTCGAGCTGCGTCAGCCGCTGCAACTTCATGTCCAGGATGGCGTTGGCCTGGATCTCGGTCAGCGCGAACTGCCGCATGAGGCCGCTCCGGGCTTCGTCGGGCGAGGCCGCGCGGCGGATCAGGGTGATCACCGCGTCGAGGTGGTCGAGCGCGATCTTGAGCCCTTCGAGAACGTGGGCTCGCTCTTCGGCCTTGCGGAGTTCAAAGGCGGTCCGGCGGACCACCACCTCGCGCCGGTGCTCGATGAAGTGCGCCAGGATCTGCTTGAGATCCAGCACCTCCGGCCGGTTGCGGACGAGGGCCAGCATGATGACCCCGAAGGTGGACTGCATCTGAGTGTGCTTGTAGAGCTGGTTGAGCACGACGAGGGGAATGGTGCCTTTCTTGAGCTCGATCACGACGCGCACCCCGTCCCGATCCGACTCGTCCCGGAGATCCGAGATACCGTCAACCCGCTTATCCTGGATCAATTCCGCGATCTTTTCGATCAGCCGGGCCTTGTTCACCTGGTACGGAATTTCCGTCACGATGATGCGGTCGCGCTCGGTCCGTTCATCGGTCTCCACGCGCGCCTTGGCCCGGAGGGTGAGGAGGCCGCGGCCGGTCCGGTACGCGTCCTTAATGCCCTGGGTGCCGTAGATGAGCGCGGCGGTGGGGAAGTCCGGGCCCGGAATGGCCCTCATGAGGTCCTCCACCGTGACCTCGGGGTTGTCGAGCACCATCAGGAGACCGTCCACCACCTCGGCCAGGTTGTGGGTCGGGATGTTGGTCGCATAGCCGACGGCGATCCCGCCCGCGCCGTTGATCAGGAGATTGGGCACCTTGGCCGGCAGCACCAACGGCTCGGTCCGGGACTCGTCGTAGTTGGGCCCGAAGTCAACGGTCTCCTTGTCGATGTCCGCCAGCATCTCCTCGGCGAGCCTGGTCAGCCGCGCCTCGGTGTACCGCATGGCCGCCGGCGGATCGCCGTCCACCGACCCGTAATTGCCCTGACCATCCACCAGCAGATAGCGCATGTTGAAATCCTGCGCCATCCGGACGAGCGTGTCGTAGATCGCCGTGTCGCCGTGCGGGTGGTAATTCCCCATGATCTCGCCGACGATCTTGGCCGACTTGCGATAGGCCCGGTTGTGCGCCAAGCCCATCTCATTCATGCCGTACAAGATCCGACGATGAACCGGCTTCAGCCCATCCCGGACATCCGGCAGGGCGCGGCCCACGATCACGCTCATCGCGTAATCGAGGTAGGACGAGCGCATCTCGTCCTCGATGTCGATCTGGATTAGACGTTCGTCAACGGGCATGTCTTCTCTCTTTCCTCCCCATCCCCTTCCGACTGTGTAGCGCGGGGTGGCTTGGGTGGCTCCTACTGCGCGCGTCCAACGAGCACAGCTTCATCGTGCGCGGTGCGCGAGCACGGGAGCCATCCATGCCGCCCCGCGTCAGACATCTAGGTTTCTCACTTCGAGCGCGTGCTGCTCGAAATATCTTCTCTCTCACTACACAAGGCGCGACTTTCTCCAGGAGCGCGCGCTGCTCCATCCAAGGGCGTTGCGGGTGGCGCCGACCTGGGGCCCGGCCGCCCGCAGCGGGGTCCCTACACCGGGCGGGGTGCGAGGACGGACGGGCTGGTCGGCGACAGGACCCGCTACACGTCCAAATTGCGCACTTCCAGCGCGTGCTGCTGGATGAAGTCTCGCCGCGGCTCCACCTCGTCGCCCATCAGGATCGAGAAAATCTCGTCCACGCCGGCCACGTCCTCCAGCTTGACCTGGAGGAGGGTGCGGGTCCCGGGATTCATGGTGGTTTCCCACAATTGCGTCGGGTTCATCTCGCCCAGCCCTTTGTAGCGCTGAAGGCCCAACCCCTTCTTCCCGGTCTCCAGAATGGCCCGCACCAACTCGGCCGTCCCGGGATATTCCACCTGCGCATCGCCGGATTTCATCTTATACGGTGGACGCCCCAACCCGATGGCGGAAGGAGCTAGTTTTTGCAGCTCGCGAAAGTCCGCCGACCCCACCAGCTCGTGCGTCACATCCAGGGTGTGCGACATTCCGTTTGTCTGTACCTGGCAGACCACTTTGTTCGACTCGTGTTCTTCATCCGTGGCCATGTCGAGGGTGATCGTGGCTTTCGGATAGACGGCCGCCAGGGCTTTCTTCGCGCTGGCGACGACTTTCTTGAGGGCCGCGGTGTGCTTCAGGAGATCCCGGTCCAATCCAGGTTCGTCCACAAACGCGCGCAACAGCCCGGCCTCCTGCTGTTTTTTCCCGAACCGCGCCAGCAGGCCTTCGAACGCAATCAGCTTCTTGAGAATCGGCAGCAGGCGCCGCCCGGTTGCAAACGCTTGCGCGCTCTCGAGGTACACTTCGACCTCCTCGACCGCCAGATCCGACAGATATTCGTTGAGGGCGTTTTCATCCTTCAGGTATCGTTCGGCCTTCCCTTTCTTCACCTTGAAGAGCGGCGGCTGCGCGATGTAGATGTACCCGTGCTCGATGAGCTCGGACATCTGGCGGTAGAAGAACGTCAGCAACAGCGTCCGGATGTGACTGCCGTCGACATCAGCGTCAGTCATCAAAATAATCTTGTGGTAGCGGGCGCGCGCGATGTCGAAGGCCTCTTTATCGTCCTTGCCTTTCTCGCCATCGTCTTTCCCTTTCTCGCCCTCCTCCTCGCGCTGGCGTCCGATGCCGGTCCCAAGCGCCATGATCAGGGTTCGGATCTCCTCGTTGGAGAGCATCTTGTCGAATCGCGCTTTCTCCACGTTAAGAATCTTGCCCTTGAGCGGCAAGATGGCCTGGAACTTACGGTCGCGGCCCTGTTTGGCGCTGTTGTGGACGAAAACGCCGCCCGCAAGGGCGAAGTTATGCGTGCCGGGGACCTCAAGGTCGTAGACGTCGGCCCGCTCTTCCAAGCGGACGACGTCCTTCACCTTATGATTCAGCTTGGCTACGGCCTCCTCCAGGCGCTCCTGGCTCCCGCCGAAGAAGCGGCGTCGTATCGTGTCCAGCCTCAGGAGGCTGCGGTCCCCGATCTTCTGGCGCTCGGAGTTGTACACTGTCTCGTCGAGTCTGCCCGTCCTCTCATAGACAGTCCGAAGAGTGACGAGTCCCTTGCGCAGGTAGGTCTCGTTGTAGGAAGCCTTCCGCCGGGCCCGGAACTCCGGGGTCCACTGCTCTCGGGTCTTCCCGCTCCTCCACTGGAGCAGCGCCTCGTCCTGCCACTGCCGCTTGCCGACGGCGCTCAGACGGGCCAGCGTCTCCGGATGCTCCTTGAGAAACCTTCTCGTCCGTTCCGACTGGAGAAGGCGATTAGCCTCCTGGCGCCAGTACTTCCGCTGCTCCGCGTCCAGACGCTCACGGGTCTGCTTTTGGAACTCCGGATTCGCGGCGTAGAACTCCTGGAACTTGGCAGTCATGAACCGCTTATAGGCCGCGTTCGTCCATTGTGCTCTGGCCCGCTCGGAAAGCATGCGGCGCACCCCGGGGCTGGTCATCGCCAGGCGGATCTTGTTACGAAACTCCGGCGTCTTGCGGATATCCCGCAACTTTGCGCGCGTCTCGGGTTTGTTTAGGGTGCGCTCAGCGTGCGCGGCGTGGTGTGCAAGATGCTCCTCTTTCGTGAGGCGCATGATGTTCTCGGGGTTGTTGTTGCGCTTGTTCCAATCCAGGTGGTGGCGGTGGGTCCCGGCCGAGGAATCATAGACCCCATGCTCGAGGTTGTACCGGTCGGACAGGAGATGCGTGAAGACCCAGCGCAACTCCTTGGGGTCGTAGACCATCTCGTAATCCTCGATGGTGATCCTCCTCCCAACGCGCGACCGCTGCCGGCGCAGGGGCATGAGGGAGTCTCCCGGCTTAAGGTCGGCCGCCTGCCGGTAGCTCCCGTCCCGCAGCATGAACTGATGGTCCGGCGTGCACACGGCCCCCGATCCGTCATCCAAGACCACCTTCACGAGCTCCGCGTTGGTCTCCGTCTTCCTCACGTTCAGGATAGGCGCGATGCCGATGCGACCGTCGCCCTGAATGGTGTAGCAATAGTTACTCTTCCCCTGATCCCACTCCTTGACCAACTGCAGAAACGGCACCTCCCGGCCATCCACGAGGACAACCTCGGTGTCGCCGGTAAAGCAGCCGCCGGCCGAGTCCCCCTCCACGATGAACAGCTCGCTATGCGCCGGGTCTTTCTCGCCCTGCGGGCAATGGGGGGATTTTCCTCGAAGTACGTGCCGAGGGCCTCGTTGACGGCCGCCTCGACGATCCCCTTGACCTCGCTGTTCCCCAGCTTGGCTTTGGTCTGGCCTTCGAACTGCGGGTTCCTCAACTTGACGCTGACGACCGCGGTCAGGCCCTCGCGGACATCGTCGCCGGTCAGCGATTCGGCGTCCTTCTTCAGCAGGTCGTTGGCGTAGGCGTAGGTATTGATGGTCCGGGTCAGCGCCGCCTTGAAGCCGACCAGATGGGTGCCGCCCTCGCGCGTGTTGATGTTGTTGGCAAAGGCGAACAGGTTTTCCGAGTACCCGTCGTTGTACTGCAGCGCCACTTCCAGCATCACGTCGCTCTTTTCGACTTCGATGAGGATGGGCTTATGCAGCGGCGTCTTGGCCTCGTTCAGGTGCTCGACGAACGACACGATCCCGCCCTTGTAGCGGAAGACCTGTTCTCTCTCTCTGCGCTCGTCCTTGAGCGTGATCGCCAGGCCTTTGTTGAGGAAGGCGAGTTCGCGCAGGCGCTGGGCCAGCACGTCGAAGCTGAACTCGAGCGACTCGAAGACCTCGCCGTCCGGCTTAAAGGTGATCTTGGTCCCGCGCTTCTTCGTTTTCCCGGTCACTTTGAGGGGAGCGGTGGGCTTCCCGCGCTCATACCGCTGCTCGAACACCTGGCTGTCCTGCCAGATCTCCATCTCCAACCACTCGGAGAGGGCGTTCACGACCGAGATCCCCACCCCATGGAGGCCGCCCGATACCTTATAGGCCCCCTCCTCGAACTTCCCGCCGGCGTGCAGCATGGTCAAGGCCACTTCCGCCGCGGACTTTTTCTGGATCGAGTGCATCCCGGTCGGGATGCCGCGCCCGTTATCGACCACCGTGACGCTGCCGTCGATGTGGATCGTGACCTCGATCGTCTCGCCGAACCCCGCCATGTGTTCGTCGACGCTGTTGTCCACCGCCTCATAGACCAGGTGGTGCAACCCGTCGGGGCCGGTGCTCCCGACGTACATCGCAGGGCGCTTGCGGACCGCGTCCAGCCCCTCCAGCACCTTGATCTGATCAGGACTGTACCCCTCGGCCTCGGGCCGAGCGGAAGGCTCCGTGCCGAGGCCTTTGCCGCTGTGGTCTTTGATCGCCATCCCGCTACACCTTGATCGGCATGACCACGCAGGCGAAGCCCGCGTTGCCCGGCTCGCGAAGCAGGCACGGGCTCAGCGGGGTGTCCATCTGCAAGGTGACCGACTCTCCATCCATGACGCCCAGCACATCTAACAGGTATCGAGCGTTGAAGCCGGTGGTCAGGGGCTCGCCTCCATAGCGCACCGAGACCTCTTCGGTCGCTTCGCCGAAGTCCGGGTTGTTCGAGAACAGGGTCATGCGTCCGCGGGCGAAGGTCAGTTTCACCGCATTCGTCTTGTCCCGCGAGAGCACCGCGACGCGGCGGAGCGCGCCTTCCAATTCCTGTTTGCCCACCATGACGCGCTTCTCCTGCTCCTTTTCCTTGGGAATGACCTGCTGGTAGTTGGGGTAGTTCCCCTCCATCAGCCGCGAGGTCAGCAGCAGGCCGCTCTTGCGAAAGATCATCAGATTTTTCGTGAATCCGATCAGCGGCTCGCCGTCTCCTTCTTCCAGCAGGTGCCGCATTTCATGGGCCGCCTTCTTGGGAATGATGGCCTTGATCTCCCGAGGCGTGTCTTTGCTCGCCGTCGCGCCCAGCTCCTGCTCGGCCACCGCTAGCCGGTGCCCATCCGTCCCCACCAGCCGGAGCGTCGTCTTCTTCTCGGCCGTGGTCAGGGTGACGAGCAGCCCGTTCAGGATATAGCGGGCATCATTGTCCCCGACCGCGAACAACGTCTTTCGGATCAACTCGACCAGCCCGACCCCCGCTAACGGCGTCAGGCCTTCGCGCTCGATCGCCGGCATGGCCGGGTACTCGCTGCTCGGGAGACCGACGATCTTGAATTGGCTCTTCCCGGCCTGGATCGTCGCCCAGTTGTTCTCGCCGACCGTGAGATCGAGGTCCCCCCCTGGCAGTTCCTTCAGGATCTCGTACAGCTTGCGCGCCGACAGCGTGATGGAGCCCGGCTCGCGAACCGCTGCCTTGTACAACCCTCGCATGCCGATTTCCAGGTCGGTCGCGAGGATGTCCACCCCGTCTGCCTTGGCTTCCAGAAGAATGTTCGAGAGGACCGGCATGGTGTTCCGTTTTTCCACTACGCCCTGGACCCTCTGCAGGCCGGTCAACAGTTCGTCCCGCGCGATTCGTAGCTTCATCGGGTGATCTCCCCCATTCCGGCTCGTTAGCCCTTCGTGATCTGACTCTTCAGGCTCTCCAGCGTGGAGTTCAGCGCGCCGTCCGTCGCTTTGGCCTTGGCGATCTGCTTGCAGGCATGGATGATCGTCGTATGGTCCTTGCCGCCGAAGTGCCGTCCGATCTCCGGGAACGAGGCGTCGGTGAGTTCTCGGCACAGGTACATCGCAATCTGCCTCGGATGCACCAGCGTCTTGCTGCGGCGCCGTGACTTCATATCGGCGATCTTCACGTGAAACCGCTCGGCCACCGCCTCCTCGATGTCGTCCATTGCGATGATCTTCTTTTTTTCGCCGATGATGTCACGCAGCACGTTCTTCGCCATGTCCAGCGTGATGGCTTGACCGGTCAATGAGGAATAGGCGCCCAACCGGACTAAGGACCCTTCCAGCTCCCGGATGTTGCTCTTCATGTTGACAGCCAGAAACTGGATCACGTCCTCGGGCAAGCCGATCCCCTCATCCTCGGATTTCTTGCGCAGAATGGCGATACGCGTCTCCACATCCGGAGGCTGCAGGTCGGCGATCAGGCCGCACTCGAAGCGCGAGCGGAGGCGCTCTTCGATGTCCGGCATTTCCTTCGGGAAGCGGTCGCTCGACAGGACAATCTGCTTCCGTGCCTCGTAGAGCGAGTTGAACGTATGGAAGAATTCCTCCTGCGTCCG
>MNDM01000046.1 GCA_001914955.1 Nitrospirae bacterium 13_2_20CM_2_62_8
CCAGGCCCGCTCCGACATTCTCACGCAAACCCCGGCCAAACGGGATCTGTTGGCGAAGACCGGTCGAGACAAAGCCGGGACGCCCCGATCTGGACTTTCCCCAACCCATTCGGTATCGTAACGCCCGTGCCCCCGTAGCTCAGTCGGATAGAGCAGCGGTTTCCTAAACCGCGCGTCGCACGTTCAATTCGTGTCGGGGGCACCATACCAAGCTTCGCTTGACCCGCTGCGTTCGATCAAATCGCAGCGGAGAGTTCCTTTGCCTCCAGTAAGCTTAGATTCCTCGCTTCGCGTGACCCGCCGCGCCTCCGCGCGCCGAACTGCCCGCCGCCTGGCTTCGGCAGGCGGGAGTGCTCTGGCGCGCAGGGCCCTCTCCCCTGCAGACCTCCCCACCCCCGCACTCTCTTGCCATTTCGCCGCGCGCAGTCGTCATCTAACTATGAGTCAACACAGGGAAAGATTGGACTTTAACCACACCGTCTGCCATCAGAGTGGTGGCACGATGACACCTTAACTTGACGGACATCAACAAGGTGTGACGGTAACACCATAATCTGCGCAGAAGGAAACTCGTCATTTGCTTGACGTACACCAAGAAAGTGCTACGGTAACACCATTACGCAGCACGCCCATAAAGAAGGACCATGAAACGACTCACCCTGCGATTAAGCGAGACGCTTCATACCGCCCTCAAACTACTTTCCGTACAGGAAAACCGCTCCCTGCACGGGGAAATTGTGTACCTCCTCAAACAAACGATTGGCCCCGACAAATCCACCCCATTGAAGAAGGAGTCGGACTATGCTGAATGACACCGAAGTCAAACGAATCATTGAGGCCATCACGGAGTATAGGGAGCTGGTCCAGCAATCCAGCGAAATGCGCGACCAGTTGGATTCCCTCCAGAAACGCTGGAACTCGCTGAAACAGGAACGGGACGGACTTCGAAACAACGTGGACAAGATTCACCAAACCATGTCGCAGTTGAAAGTCGACTACCAAGCCGTGATGAAGAGCATGACGGATCTCGCGTCAACGGAGGACACGGTCTTGGACAATGTGAAGTTCCTGGTCGACGAGCTGTCGTCCCTTCTGAAGAAACACGATGTGGCGATCTAACAGTCCTCCCCGGGACTGGTGAGGCCCGCATGATGCAACTGAAATCCGTTCGCTTTACGGATGAAAGCCGGATCGTGGCCGAAGGCCAGAAAGATGGGGAGAAAAATATCCCTGAGATGGGATCATATACCCCTGCGCAGTTCGAGCAAGCGTTGATGGCCCACGGAGAGCAAGAAGTCCAGCGGATCTTCAAGGCCGCGTCGCTCCGGATTTCGAAGCTCCAACCCGAATTCGAGGCCGGCCAGAGACGACTGGAAGAGATTGAAACCCGGCTCAAGCCTATCTCCGAGATATATGATGCCAGGAAAAAAGAGTTAGGGCGGGATGTCGCGATTCCTTTTCCGTCCATCTTTCATATCGCTCTCATCCTGTTTCTTGGAATCGGCGAATTTCCTTTGAACACCGTCGTCTTTCGGCTGTTCGGCGAAGCGGAATACCTGACCTACGTCATGGCCTCCACCCTCGCCATCACGATCCCTCTCCTCGGGCTGTTCATCGGCATCCATCTGCGGCATTCGATTCCCCGACCTGTCGGGAACATCCTGGTCGGGGTCCTGACCCCAGTGGCCGTCGGCGCAGCCCTCTTCTCAATCAGCATACTCCGGAATGCGTATATTTTCTCTCAAGGGGGCGCACCGTCGCTGTCATCCCAAGACCAACTGGGCTATTCTTTGTTCGCACTCAATACCCTGGTGTTCTTCGCCGCCATGGTGTGCTCCTTCTTCGCCCATGACCCGGATGAGAGGCTGGATTCTGCCCACTCCTCCCTCATCTTTTTAGACCGGAAGAGAAACTCCGTTCGAAACGCACTCTACAGGATCGGCACCAAGATGAACGGGGAAATCAAGCGGGCCAAGAGCCACATCGAAGAAGTCAGAGCCCTCACCAGCGAGCGCGTCGCCCTGTACCGGCAGACCAACACGCGGTTCCGTCAACTGTTGGCTCCGCCATCGTTTAGAAAAAGTCCCGAGTATCCGGAGTTGAAATGGTGGCGGGAAGTGTCCATGAGCAATTCCGATGGTCGTCCTCATGCTGGGTGACCCGTCAATCCCCCGCCGCATTACCGCCTGGATTCTCTTTGTCATCCTGGGGGGAGCGCTGCCGGCAACGGGATATCCCGCCTCCTCACTGACCACGACGCCTCCAGGGATGGATCTCATTATCTTCGTGGACTTTTCCGGCAGCATCCGGAAAGAGGACAAGAAGTCGTTCGAACAGGATCTGGTAAAGCGGGTGATCCCTTCTCTCTCGGCCGGCGACCGGCTCCTGATCGCTCCCATCACCGAAAAGACCTTAACGGACTTCCGCCCTCTCATCGAGGTAGACTTTCCTCCCAAACCCTCGTTCAACGGGTTCATGCAAAACGCGATGACATATCACCGCCAGGTGAAGGAGGTCGACGCCGAGGTTTCCCGTCTCAAGGAGGAGCTTGTGGTCCAGGTGGGAGGCATGTTTAAACAATATTTTGCCAGCCCGCGCACCGATATTTTCAATGCGATCGTTCTCGCCCAAAAACTCTTCAGCGACGAGGGGAAAGCCAAGGTGTTGGTGCTCATGTCGGACATGGTGGAAGATTCTCAGCCGTACAATTTCTACAGGCTCCAATGGGGTCCGGACACGGTCGACAAACTTCTGGGTGAGCTGGACGCGCACGGGCTCATCCCCGACCTGTCCGGTGTGTGCCTCTATGTGGCGGGGGCCTCCGCGGACACAGCCGAAATGGCCCACCGTGTCGGCAACTTCTGGGCGACGTACTTTGAGCGCACCAAGGCCAATATGGATTCAAGGCGGTATGCCCATGTGCTTTTGCACTGGCCCCCATCCAAGGCCTGTCCTGTTCAATGAACAGCCGGCCAGCACTCAGCGGCCACTGATTCCTGCGATCACGCCACCCCCTTCCAGAGTTTTAGCCCCTTCGCTCGACCGTGTGGATCCGACGGGGCTCGGAATCATCCTGGCCCTCTCGCGCCCATGCGTCCCTCAATTCGTGCTCTCGTTCTGAGAAGGGTGGACGCATGCCCGAGCTAACAGAACAGCCCAGCGTCTGGCCACGTGTGGCGATGGTCGCGATGGCGGCCGGAGTCTTCCTGCTGGACCGGGTGACCCCCACGGGGGTCGCAATCCCCATCCTCTATGCCGCAGTGGTCCCGATTGCCCTCTGGTCGCGCCACGACTGGGACCTCCTTGTTGTCGCCATCATGTGCACGGCCCTGACGGGCCTTGGCTTCGTCTTTTCTCCTCCCGACACTGCGATGCGGGTTGCGCTCGCCAACCGTGCGATTGCGGTGGCGGCAATATGGGCGGCCACGATCCTGGCTCTGCAACGCAGACGGAGCGGGAAGATGGGTGAGTTGCTCAACTACCTCGATGTACTGCTCCAGGGCTGCCTCACGACCGAAGAAGCCTGTGCGGTGATCAGCCGGGTTGGTCCGCAATTGTTTCCCGCGGAGGACGGGTCGCTCTGGGCGATCCACCAGTCACAAAAACTGGTTGAAGCAGTCGCCCGGTGGCCAACGGCGAACACCGGTGTCCGCGAATTCGCGATGACCGCCTGCTATGCTCTGCGCAGCGGCCGGACATATTTCGTGGACGACATGCAGGTGGGTCCGCTCTGCAACCATCTCGCCACTCCATTGCCTGCGTCCTATATCTGCATTCCCTTGATCAGCCGGGGGGAAACGATCGGCCTGCTCCACGTGAGCCACCCGCCCAGGAAGCTTTCCGTTCAGATCGACCGGATCCTTGCCACAAGAGCAGCCGGGCGCATCGCCTTGGCCTTGGCGAATTTGAAACTGCGGGCGGAGCTGCATACCCTGTCCGTTCGCGATCTCGTCACCGGACTCTTCAACCGGCGGTACATGGAAGAATCGCTTGAACGTGAGGTGCATCGAGCCACACGTACCCAACGCCAGGTGGGGATCATTGTGCTCGATCTCGACGGCCTTCAGTATCTCAACGAACACTTCGGCCGCGACGCGGGCGATGCATGGCTACGCGAGGCGGCCCGTACCTTGCAACAAGCGGTGCGTGGGAGCGACATTGTCAGTCGCTCCGGCACCGAGGCATTCACCATCATCATGCCGGACACCACCTCCGCTGCGACCCTTCAGCGAGCGGAGCAGCTACGGACCACTCTCAAAGAGCTGAGGACGCAGCAGCAGGGTGCCGGCTCAGGTCCTCTCAATTGCTCGCTCGGGCTCTCGCTGTTCCCCGACCACGGTTCGACCGGAGAGACTGTCCTGCGCGCTGCAGAGGCAGCCTCGAAGCGAGCGAAATCTGGGGGCGGGGGTCGCCTACTGATCGGCGAATCAGGGAAAGAGCGGCTGGGCCGATAACCGACTGCCCCGGATTTTGACGGGCAAACTGCCTGGGGGGCCCTCTTCTGACAACTCTCTCGGATGGTGTAAACTCCTTTATCCATATAGGGTTACGTCAAGATCAATACGAGTGCTAGACTTGTCTTGATGGACTAACCTTGGATAAAAACCATGCCAAGCCTCAAATCTCCTAGTCCCCAAATCCAGTCCAGTGCTCGGACCATTCTTCTCGTAGAGGACGAACCAATCCTACGGGCGGTCTTGAGTCAGGGCCTTCAAGCAGACGGCTATACGGTGCTGGAGGCAGGGGTTGGCAAGGATGCTCTTGGGATCTGTCAGCAGCATGTCGGCCCCATTCACCTGCTGATCGCCGATGTGGTGTTGCCTAAAACGAAGGATCTGGAAATGAAGGGAAGTCCTTCGGGGGTCCCTGAGCTTGACGGAATAGAGGTGGCGCGACGCGTCGTGGCTCTCCGTCCTGATACACGCGTAATTTTAATCTCAGGCCATCCGAGGGAGACCTGGAAGTCCCATCGTGCCGGCCAACCTCAGGGAGCCTTCCTTCTGAAGCCGTTCGACCCGGACTCGTTGTCGCGAAAGGTGCGCGAGGTGCTGGAGGCGCCGGGGCCATGATTGCGCGAAAAGCTCTTTCAGCAGAATTCCTTGTGCGGTTCTGTCCTTTGCCGTATCATCCAGTAGTCGAGAGCGACGCGAACCGACCGGGTTCGCCTGGACAGGCCAGAGTGGGGGGGAGTGCGACAGCCTCAGTATAGGAGCGGATTCATATGGGTAGGTCCAGGTGGCGCAACGCCTGGTGGCGACGCGGAGTGGGTTCCCTTCTCCACTCAGTCGCGTTCCTTCCCCTTGTATTCATCTTCCTCCAGCTTATCGGGTGTGCCCTTGGGTCGGCTTCGAGCCCTGCCCTGAAGAAGGACACGCGTTCACCACAGATGCGACCGAAAGCCGCGGTCGAGCGAAAGGCAAAAGGACCGGAGAAACAATCTCTCTCTGAGGGTTCGCTGCTCCCTCCTCTGCCCGCGAAGCCGCCGCCCATGGGCGGATCGGGTGGCTGAGAAGGAACGGGATGGTCCGGTCCACGAGAATGAGCACCTCGCGATTGCTTCCCCTCGGTGTCATCCTGGTGCTGATGACCGGGTGCGCGCTCGGACCAGGCTATGGCGGAGCCTCTAACAAGGATTCGCTTCCGGGAAAGACGCGGTTCCCGCCTCCGCAAGAGAGCAGTGAGATACACAAGCAGCAGCCATCCGGACAGAAATCCAAAGCGGGGCTGCCGCCTACCCCGACTAGACCGCCCGCCATCGGGGGCTCGGGCGGATAGCCCGCAGCCAAGGCTTCCCTCAATGTCGGAACGCTCGTGAGCGTGATGATGCGATTTCTTCATCGCGACTGGAAGCGGAGCCGCGTCGCGATAGTCAACGCTCTCCTCCATGTCGGAACGCTCGTGAGCGTGATGATGCGATGTCTTCATCACGACTGGAAGCGGAGCCACGTCGCGATGCTGTTGGGCTGCACGGCCGTCGCTCTCGTCCTCCCGCTCCTGCTGGCGCTGACCTGGCCTGAGCTGGTTGAACCTCTCGAACTCTGGACGGTGGATGTCCGCTTCCAGCATCGTCCCCCCCTTCCCGTCTCGCGTGACTCCTTGCAAGAACGATCCGACACCCTTGTCGCGATCGACTACGACGACCTGGCGGCGCGCAAATATAGACTCGGGCGATGGCCCTGGGACCGTCGCGTTCACGCGCAAGTCTTCAACTTCCTGAAAACAGCGGGCGTGCATACGATTCTGGCGGACCTGCTCTTCGACCATGAAGCCCCTGACCCGGAACAAGACGAGGCTCTGGCTGACGCGACCCGCAGCGCTGGCATTGTCATTTACCCCGTGGTGTTCAACGTCGTGCCGGAGCAGGAGAGCACCCAGGCTTTTCGCTTAGCTCCGTCCCGCCGCCTGATCCAGGCTGAGGTCCGTGGCGTCGGGGAGATCCCGGGGGCGGGTAAGTTGATCTTGCCCCTCCCTGCCCTCGTCGAAGCCGCCGCCGGGCTCGGCCACATCTTTCGCACACCCGATCGAGGCGGTGTCCTGCGACGAATGCCGCTTGTCTTTTCCACGAAGGGCGGCTTTGTGCCTGCACTGTCCCTGGCCGCCGCCTTTCGCAGTCTGGATGTGCCCCCCACCTCAGTGCGGATCGAGCGCGGCCAGGCGATCCGTTTCAAGACCGGGGCGGGGAGAGAGGTGGTGATTCCCATCGATGCGCAGGGGCGTACCTGGATCAACTACGCAGGCTCATGGGGAGCGCGCTTCTTCCACTATCCCTACAGCTGGATGCTCGATCAGATGCGGTCGGCCGAAGGAAAGGCCCAACTGCTCAACAGCTTCAAGGGCAGGTCGGTTCTGCTCACCAACCTGACGACCGGCTTGGGTGACCGCGTGGCGACCCCGTTCGACCCTGATTTCCCGACCAGCGAAGTCCATCTGCACCTGCTCAATATGCTCCTCACTGAGCAGTTTCTACGCGACCCGACCGCGCTCGAAGCCTCGCTATGTCTCGTGATTCCGATGGTCATCGTGACCGCAGTGGCGCTCACCGGTGGTCCCGGGATGATCATGCCCACGTTTGCCGTCATGCTGGGCTCCTACCTTCTCTTGTTGCAGACCGGATTGAACCGTTGGGGGGTTCTGCTTCCCGCTGCGCAGCCCATTTTCTCGCTGACGATCGGTGTCGTCCTGCTTCTGATGGCGCGTCTCTTCCTCATTGACAGGGAACGGGCGCGGTTTCAGGTTGCGCTGGGCGCCTGTCTCCCACCCCAAACGATTCAGCTGATCAAAGAAAGCCCCGGGCGCATTCCCAATCTGCTCGCCGGTCACCATCGAGAGCTGACCGTGCTCTTCGCGGACATCCAGGGGTTTTCGGCCTTCTGTAAACGGGCCGACCCGCTCCTGATCCAGCGGGTCTTGCGCGACTTTTTGACACCGATGACCATCATCCTGCGCGAGTACGGCGGGACCCTCAATAAATACTTGGGTGACGGGGTCATGGCGTTCTTCGGCGATGCCGAGCCGGAGGGCGGAGGGGTGGACATCGAGGAAGAACGGGTGAGGCGCCACGCGGCCAACGCCGTGCGGGCCGGTCTGCAGATGCAGAAAAAGATGGCGGAGCTCAATCTCCGCTGGCTGAGCCAGGGGCAAGACTCACACCTGGTTCGAATCGGTATCAACACCGGGATCGTGACGATCGGGAATTTGGGGACCGAGTATCTCTGGGACTACACGGTGATTGGTCCAGATGTGAACAAGGCACAACGGTTGGAAGGCGCCGCCCAACCAGGCGGTCTGTTACTGGCGCGACGAACGTACGCGCTGGCTCGGCAGGAGAGTGCGCTTCCGGACAACCTGCCGACTAAGACCATGACGCTCAAGGGAATTGGGGAGGAGGCCGATCTTTGCGCCGTGCCGCCGGAGATGATCGACGAACTGATCGGGAGCCAGCCTGTATCCGGGGGATAGCAGAAGCCCGCCAGAGCATTGGCCGGATGACAGACACCACCTTGGCCGTGACACCGCACCCCGCCTCAAGGACGGAGCCGACCCCGATCCGGACCCCTCCGAATGACTCACAATGCTGATATCATTTTGCTGGCGCCGGCTTGTGTGAGATAGAATAGATTCCGCTAGGTCATCTTCCCGGGGGGCACCCGCGTCAGTGCCAGGCTTCAGTCGAATTCTGTGAACAGTCCCCGGTGAATTCATTCACCCCGCAGTCGGAGGAGTTCCGATGGCAAAGAGCAAGCCGACCCGTGATAAAGTGTTCCTCTCCGCCAAGGAGGTTGAAGAGGCGATCAAGAAGTTGCGAGGACGGATCGCTCAGGTGGAGGAATTAAAGAAAGATGGGCTCCCCTACCGCGACGCCTTGAGGGTAACGGCCGAGTTTCAGATCAGGGAGACGATCCGGGAGATCTACGGCGAGAAGTCACCGGAGTTTCAGGAGCATGAGCAACATCGGATTTACTCGCTCACGAAAACCGAAATTGCAGAAACGATCGCGATGCTCCAGGGATTAATCACCCACCTCGAAGATAAGAAACTCGAGTTGCTGGCCGGTAAACGCCCCGCCGCTCGACCGCATGGTGGTCAACCTGCTGGTGTCACAAGAGAGGCCGCAGTTGCAAGGGAGCGGCCGACGAATCAACACCAGGCGAGAGCGCTGAGGAGCGGGACCGACGCCATGGCTGGCCCAACGGATGCCTTGGGCCGGATTCGGAAAATCTGCACGCGTTTTCATGAGGTGGCCAGACAGCTCCGTCAGCGACGCGCGGACCGACCGACGCTCGAGGTCGAAGACGAGCATGATGTCCGGGATGTCCTGAATTCCCTGCTCTCCCTGGAGTTTGAGGGCCTCAGCACTGAGGAATGGACGCCTCGGTACTCCAGAAGCACGAAGCGGACCGATATCGTGTTGCAACGAGAGCGCATCGTGATCGTGGTGATCAAGACCAGGCCGGGCCTGGGGGCCAAAGAAGTTGCCGATCAATTGGCCACTGATTGTGAACATTACGCGTCCCACGCGGCCTGCCGGACGCTGTTTTGCTTTGTCTACGATCCAGAGGGCCGCATCGGGAACCCCCAGCGACTTGAAGCTGAGCTGACGAGCCCCAGCGACGGCCACGCGATCGAGGTCTTGGTTGCCCCGAAGTAGTCGCGCCCCAATCAGACCCGCCCGAAACGTGACCGGCCGATCTGACAGGGCGCAGGTTTCTGTTGACTTGTCCTGCGGTATCCGCTACCTTCTGTCGCCGGTCTTCAGACGTTGGCTGCGTCAAAGGCCCATAGCCGGCTGGCGGAAGGCACGACATGCCTGATCGAGCGTATGTCCTGATCAACGTACTGCCCGGACAGACGGCAAATGTCATCAGGGCTCTCTCGGAGATCAAGGAAATCAAAATGATTGATCCCTGTTGGGGAAAACCGGACATCTTCACCCAGGTGGAGGTGTTCGACCAGGATGCCCTGACCACGCTGGTATTGACAAAGATCCACTCGATCGAGGGCGTCGCGCAGACCGATACCCATCTGGTCTATCGGCTCAAAAGCTAGCGGAGTCGTCCGGAGGAGGCGGTGGTGCTCAGACAGATCGTCTCGAATCGGGGGACCGGGGTCCTGGCCGTCGCGGCGCTGATGATCAGCTGCGCCACGACACAAACCCAGGGAGGGCCAGACTCCGTGGAGGCTGTGTTGGTGGCACCACAAAACCAGGTCAGAGCCGCGGTGGTTCAGGTTCTGACAGAAGCCGGGTATGAGGTCGGTGGGGAAGACCTACCGGACCCTGTCCTGAGCACCGGCTATCGGCAGGAGATCGATGGCCCGTGGAATTGGCTTCTGGTGTCCCGTTTCGGAGTGAGCCGCAGCCGGGTTCACACGACCATCATACCCGAGAACGAGACCGCCACTCGTCTCATCATTCAGGTGACCTACGAGAGCAAGGGCAGCCTGTTCGGCTTCTGGCGTCCCTATGAGACCCCGCTCCAACAGAGCGCGGCGAACCAGTTGCGCCTGGTCAGGAACACGCTCGGCCTCCTCTGAGAACAGTTACTCAGCCCCCTCCTCCCCCAGGTCTACCCCGTACCGTTCCGCCATGCGATACAGCGTCCGGCGATCGATTCCCAGAATCTTGGCAGCGCGAACCTTGTTGCCCCCCGTTTCACCCAGCACTTTCACCAGATGCTGTTTTGCCATCTCATCCAGCGTGACCAACGCATCGTCACGCCCCGATACCGTTCCAGCCCTGCCACCCAAGGGACCTGTTTCGGCCTTCCGGATGATCTCCGGCAGATCCTCAGGCAGGATCAGCGGACCATGTGCGAGGGAAACGGCCCGCTCGATGACGTTCTCCAGCTCTCTGACATTCCCCGGCCAGGGATAGTGTTGGAGGAGGGCCATCGTCTCAGGAATGAATCCTCTGATCGGCTGCGCGTTCGCCCCGAAGAATTTCTGCAGAAAATGGTGGGCCAGCGTCGGAATATCTTCACGGCGCTCCCGCAGGGGAGGGAGCACGATCCGCACCACGTTTAAGCGATAGAACAGATCTTCCCTGAATCGCCCTTCTTTGACCAGGACAGCCAGGTCACGGTTCGTGGCCGCGATGACTCGGACATCGACCTTGATCGAGGACGTCCCTCCGACACGGCGGACCTCCTGTTCCTGAATGACCCGCAGGAGCTTGACCTGAAGCGCTGAACCGATGTCCCCGATCTCGTCGAGAAAAAGGGTGCCGTCATGGGCGGCCTCGAATAACCCGTGTTTGACGCCAATGGCGCCGGTGAACGCCCCTCTCTCGTAGCCGAATAGTTCGGATTCCAGGAGCGTGTCCGGCAGAGCGGCGCAGTTCACCGGCACGAACGGTCGGTCCCGCCTCGGGCTGTTCGAATGGATGGCGCGCGCGACCAACTCCTTGCCGGTCCCGCTTTCACCCTCCAGGAGCACGGTGCTCTTGCCGACCGACACCCGCGCGACCAGCTTATACACCTCCAACATGGGCGGGCTGCTGCCAACGAACTGCGCCAGCTCCTGTCGCTCGCGCAACTCTCCCCTGAACCGGGCATTCTCGCGCACCAGACGGCTGTGTTCGAGGCTGCGTCGGACGACGAGCTTGATCTCCTCCTTCTTGAACGGCTTGGCCAGATAATCATAGGCGCCCTGCCTGATGGCCTCGATCGCCCCTTCCATGGACCCGAAGGCCGTCAGGAGTACGATGGAGGTGTCCGGGCTGCATTGCTTGAATTCCCGCAGCACCGCGATGCCGTCCACGGCGCCCATGCGGAAATCCGTCAGGACGAGGTCGAAGCGCCTCTCGCGGCCCCGCGCAATCGCGTCGGTGCCGTCGGCGGCTGCCTCCACGTCGTAGCCTTCCTTCCGCAACGCCTCCACCAGGAGGTCGCGTGCGACCGCGTCATCATCCACCACCAGGATGGTTCCCTCAGTGTGTCCCATCAGTCCCCGCTGCCATGCCGGTCGCCAGTTCCGTGTAGCTGGGAAGGGCGATGACGACCATGGTTCCTTTTCCGAGGACGCTCTCGATTGAGAGAGTCCCTCCATGGGCCACCACAATCTCCCGGCTGAGAAAGAGTCCCAAGCCGGTGCCATCTCCGACGGCCTTCGTGGTGAAGAACGGCTCGAACACCCGTTTCAGATGCTCATCAGGAATGCCGCATCCCGTATCGCGGACCGTCAGCGTGACCATCGTCTCGATCGGCGGCTCACCGGCCAAGCGGCGCTCTTCCAATTCCGTGAATGTGGCCGCACGACGCCCCAGCACGAGCACCACCTCATCGCCGGATCTCGTCGCCGCCAGCGCATTCGTCAACAGATTGACGAGCACCTGGCGGAGTTGCTCCAGGTCACCCCAGACGACGGCCGTCTCGGCCCCCAGATCCATTCTGAGCCTCACCATTTTTCCCACGAAGGGGGGCTCCATCAGGGCCACCACGGACTGGACGAGGTGCTCCAGCTGCAATCGCGAGGGGGCCGGCTTGGGTTGCCGGGTCGAGGACAACTTCTCCGTGATGATGCGCACGACCCGGCTCAGCTCCGTGTCAATGATGGCGATTTTCTCCTTCATCTCCGGCGTCACGCTCGGCTCTTCCCCGAGCGACTGCACGTGCCATGCGATCGAATGCAACGGGGTGCCCACCTCGTGCGCCACCGATGACGCCAGAAATCCCAACGCGGCCAGCCTCTCTGAGCGGCTCAGGGCGTCTTTGACTTCCACGAGTTGCGCGTTGGCCCGCAAGAGCTCGGCCCGGGCCGCCTCCTCGCGAGCCTTGCGCTCCTCCCGCGTCATCGCGAAATACGCCACCCCGATCAGCACACCGACCACGACGGTTCGGTTGATGACGGCGGACACGAACCGACCCGGCTTCGTCGGTCTGAGGAGCCCGATATAGGTCGCCACGACGCACAACGCGACGGTCAACAACATCAGCCGGCGGTTCCTGGCCGTGGCTACCAGCAGAATGGGAAGCACGAAGCCGTAGGCGCCGACAACGTTGGCCGGCGCCACCATCTCCGCGGCGACGATCAGCAGGAACAGGGCCGCCGACCCGCCGAGCACCAGCGAGTGTTTGTTCGCTCCGGCTATCCGCGTGAACTGCCGCAGAACCAAGGGCATGCGTGTCGCCTCAGGCTTGTGACCATACTGGAAATTCATCTCCCTCGCAAGAACCCTCCTCTTACCCTCCCGTCGGGGGCCGGACCGCTCGCAGCAGGGAGGCAAGCTGCCGCAGCTTCGGATCACGCCGAAGCTCTTCCAACGAGAGCGATGTCTTCCGTGACCAGTTGGGGTACTGGGTGACCGTGCCGGGTACATTGACTTGTGCCATCTCCTCCAGCACGTCTTCGAGGTTCGCCAGCATCATCCATGACGGGGTCCGGGCGAGATAGGCGTGGATGGCTCGGCAGAGCTCTGCGGTCATGTCCTGCTCCGCTGCGGACTCTTCGGTCGATCCGTGCGGCAGCAGCCCCTCGGCGCGCAACGCGCGCGACACCCGCACCTTGTCCCGCTGGCGGTCTTCCAGCACCCGCCGCCGCGCCGCCTCATCCGGATAGCGTCCAAGTTGAGACCGGACCTCGATGTCATGCGCCGCCCAGAAGCCCGACAAGGTCGGAAGGTCATGGGTGCCGACCACGGCCATGGCCTGTTTCGGATAGGCGCCAGGCGCCTGCCACTCGCCCTGATCCGTTCGCTCGAAGTACAACACGCGGTACGACAGCACCCGTGAGTCGGCCAGCCGCTCGCGAATCCAGTCCGGGACGGTCCCGAGGTCTTCCCCCACGATCACCGCACGGTGCCGCATGCTCTCCAGGGCCAGGATGCCGAGGAGATCCGCCGCCGGATAACGCACATACGCGCCCTCAGACGGCGGGAGCCCGCGCGGAATCCAGAACAGGCGGAACAGCCCCATGACGTGATCGAGCCTCAACGCGCCGCCGTGTTTGAGATTTTTGCTCAGCAGGTCGATGAACATCCGATAGCCGCTTGCGCGCAGGCGCTCTGGATTCACGGGCGGGAGTTCCCAGTTCTGCCCCTCCGGGGCAAATGCGTCCGGCGGACAACCGGTATCCACCCCCAAGGCCAAGACATCCTGATAGACCCATGCGTCGCTCCCGCCCCGATCGCTTCCGAGGGCCAGGTCAAGATACAAACCGATCGGCATGTGTAGGGCGCGTGCCCGTCCAGCCACCTCTCCCAGCTGTTCGCCGGCCACCCACTGGAGGTATTGGTGGAACCGGACCTGAGGCTCGTGCGTGACCCGGAACGCGGCCACCGCGGCCGACTTGGGGTGGCGGTATTTTGGGGTGGAGGGTGCGCTCCTGGCCGCCACGATGCCGCTCCTGGAAGGTCGCGAACAGCGCCTCCAGCACCGCCCGCTTCGCCGCATAGACCTGATCGTAATCGACGAGCTTCTTCCGCCGCAGAGCCTCCAGCCCGGACCGGAATCCACTATCCTCCAGCATCCGTTGCGCCGGCTCAGATTCCTGGAATTCCGGGATCCGTTCCACGTCGAGGTAGAGCACGTTCAGGTACAGCCGGCTTTCCGGGGAATACGGACTGATATGGGAGGGTCGTGAGTTCCTGAGCGCATGCAGCGGGTTCAACCCGACGATCCCGGCTCCCAGGTCTTTGACAGCCCACTCCAGGAATACTGCCAGATCCCCAAAATCCCCGACCCCCCAATTGTTGGACGATCGGAGCGCGTACAATTGGAGCGACAACCCCCAGGTCCGCTCCCCCTCGCTGAACTGAGAGGGCACAAAGCAGTGGGGCGGCACGACGATCAGGCGCAGGGTGCCCTCCACTGACCACGAAGGGGTCTTGGCATAGGCCTTGAGGTCGTAGTAGCCGAGAGCCAGCCCGGACGGAACGGGGAGCTCGAAGCGGACGTGGCGTCGCCCTCCGACGATGCGGGTCTCGGCGGGCGTGAGTCTCGGGCCGGTCTCGCCCTGCTGCTGAAGAGTGCCCTGTTCGTCCCAGGCTTCCCAGAGAATCCGGATATGTTGATCTTCTCCTTCTTCGGCCGGCATCCGGAACGACCAGCTCCGCGGGCCTTCTTCGACCCGCAGCACCAGCACCGGATCGCAAGCGTGCAGCCACGGGGCATCCGCGCACGCAGCCAACTCGCGTCGCACCTCGTCCTCGGTCTCGGCGCACACGCCCATCGCGGCGAGAATCGCCCGTTTGGTCCGGTCAGAGGCGAGATGCCGGCGGCCCCAATTGTCCTCATAGTCGGCCGCGATCCCGAACCGTTCCGCGAGTTCGTGCAACCGTTCCTGCTCGCTCGGCTGACTCATGCGGCTGAGTGTGAGATAAGACCGCGTCCAAGTCAAGGCGAGGTGTCTCTCTCCGTATGGCTGCGTATGGGGCAATGGGGTAGAATGGGGCGATGATCGAGATCACGCTGGTCCTCTCCGCCGTCGTCGCGGTCGGAATTGTCGGGGTGATGGCGAGCCTCGTGACTCCGCACCTCATGACCGAGCTGGGGTTGTGGACGCTCCTGATCGGGCTGGTGACCGGGGTCCCCACCGGTTTCTGGTATCACGTCGTGCTGTACCGCGTACTCGCGCGCAAAATGACCGTTCCCGCCAGGTGGTGGCTGGCGCCGGTGGACTTGCACCGGCATCTGGGCAGCGAGGAATTTGCGCGCATCCGGCCCTGGTTCGCGCTGGGCGGATTCGGCTTCGTCCTGTCGGTGGCGGGAGGGATTGCGGCGATGGCCGGACTGCTGTTGGGCAGCGGGATGCGATAAGTTGTGGGAGCCCTGCCCGAGCAGATTCGGTTCGGCACCAGCTCCTGGGCTTACGAAGGCTGGCAGGGGTTGGTGTACCGACATCCTTACCCCAAGAGCCGGTTCGCCAAGGACAGCCTGGCTGAGTATGCCGCCTATGAGTACCGGGGTGCCCGCCTCTTCAGGACCGTCGGGCTGGATCACACATTCTACCGCCCCCCCACGGCGGGGCAACTCGCGCAGTATGCCGCTCAGCTGCCGCCCGGGTTCCGGGTCTGTTCCAAAGTCTGGGAGGAGATGACCATTCCGGTCTACGCCCGCCACGCCAGGTACGGGGCGAAAGCCGGAACCACGAACCCTCGGTTCTTGGACGCGGGGCTGTTCGAGGAGCTGGTTCTCCGTCCCTCTCGGGAAGGGCTGGGCCAGTGCCTCGGCCCCTTCATTTTTGAATTCCAGCGCTCCGGCCTCGATGCTGCTTCCTTCCTCACCGCGCTGGAAAACTTTTTCGCGCGTCTCCCGGCAGGCCCGCAGTACGCCGTCGAGGTGCGCAATCCGCCCGTGCTCGGAGCCCGTTACCACGACCTGCTCAAGACCTATGGGGCGACGCATGTGTACAATCACTGGAACGCCATGCCGCCGCTTGCGGCTCAGCACGTGTCGCTGGGACAGCGCTTCACCGCCGAGTTCGTCGTGGTCCGATTGCTGACGCCCCTGGGTCTTTCCTACGCCGATGCGGTCAAGCGCTACACCCCATACAACCGGCTGGTCCAGCCTCTGCCCCAGATGCGGACCGAGACGCTGGCTTTGATCCGGCAGGCAGTGGCCGAGCGGCGCTCCATATATGTCTTGGTCAACAACCGCGCCGAAGGCAGCGCGCCGTTGACGATCCATGCCCTTGCCGACGGGCTGCAGGCTCATTCAGCCGGCTGACCGGATTGCTGCGTCCCCCATTGTGTGCTAGCATCAAAATGAAAACGGGCCGCCCATTCTATCTCTTGAGGCTGTAGCAACACGATGAGACATTCCGTCGCTCGTGGGGTTGCCCTCCTCGTGGTGTTGGCGCTCGGGCCCGCCGGCCTGGCCGGCACCCCCCACGTGCGGGTCGTTGTGGCGGATGCCACCTATCTCATGGCCGACACCGATACGCTGAGCGGCGCAGAAGAAAACGCGCTTATACGCGCGAAGCGGAAGGCGGTGGAAGAAGTCGGTGTCTATATCGAGACCTCCTCCCAGGACAGCGAAATGGAGGTGGACGGAAAGACCTCATGGACCAACTCGCTTAGTGTACGCACAATTGCAGCCGCTATCACAAAAACCGAAATCCTCGACAAGCGGCGCACGCTCGAAGGTGAGCGCCTCGCGTTCTACGTCAAGATCAAAGTCACAGTCGGATTGGATGCACTGGACGAGGCTATCAAGCGCCAACAAGCCTTTGACCAACTGGCTGAGCACCAGCGCCGACTACACACGGAAAACAGCCAGCTCAAAGCCGAGCTTGATGAACTGCGAAACCAGATTCGTGCGTCGCGCATGGGCTCCGTCGCTTCCGTTCCGGCTCTCCAGAATCACCCCATGGAAATCGTGGGCGACTACCGCTATTTTTATCATGACCCGATGACCGCAGCCGAAGCGAAACAGCTCGCCTATACGGAGGCCATCCGTATGGCCATTGACAACTCTCGTTCGTTCATGGACGCCACCGCCTTCATCACGAACACCGCATTTCGCCACCACTTGATCCAGATCATCGCGTCTGGCTATCTCAAAGACGTGAAGCTGGTGGAGCAGACGGAGAAAAACCGCACGGTCTACGCCAAGGTTCGTGCCACGATGAACCCGCACGAAGTCATCTCAGTGGTGGAGCGGGAAGTCGGGCGAAGCTCGGAGAAGGAATTGCTCAACCTCGGCCAGAATCGCCCTTGAACATTCTGAACGCGTGAGAGACGGAGAGCAGACGGGCCTATCGCGGCCCCCTTGCCTCCCAGTTCACACCGACTCGTCTAGATCAAGCCTTCCGTGCAGTTCCAGAAGCCTGTTCAGGAGAACGAGCGGAATCGTGAGGGCAGTTGGCTTTACTGTCCAGTGGTGCTGATGGGTGGCAGATTAATGCCCAGTTTTTCCATTCCCATGATGATCGTCAAGTTCGAAGGCGCGTGCTGGACGATTTCCTTCTGGACCTCGATCCGTCTCAGATCCACAAACTCGGGCGCGGTCAGTCCGAGATGTTCCCGGTAGGCCCGGTCCGCCATGCCCCGCTGCTTCTCGGCCTTTTCGCGTGATTCTTCCGCCTTTTGAAACTCAATCATCGTAATCTTCCGCTGTTCCTGAATGATGGTCTGAGCGGTCTGCTCCAGCACCCCCTTAGGCGGGAGAATGCTGCCGATCACGACCCGGTTCAGTCGTACCGGGATCCCCTGCTTCTCAATTAGTTTGGTCCTGACTTCCTGCTCGACGGCATCCTGCAGCCTCGCCCGGGTGGCTGGCTTCGTGGTCAGTTCAAACAGCGGATACTTCTGCACCTCTTCGCGGACGAAGGTCCTGAACGCCTCTTTGACGTTATTTTGGTACCAATTGAACCCATACCGGGTGATCAGGTCAGGCGAACGCCCTTCGATCACATTGGCGATCAGAAACGCATCGAAGGAGACCGGCGCGTTCTCCGCCGAGATGATGTCGAAATGCTCAGAGTACTGGAGCGGACGGACGTCCACATCGATTACTTCGGTGGTCGGGGCAAGGAGGATGCGGCCGGTCGTGGCCGGAACCGGTTCCACCCCGCCGTGGCCGAAGAAGAATGGCTTCTGGACTAGTACTCCTTCGTGACCGGCGTCAACTGCCACCAGCATACACCCCGGTGTCGTCAGCAGCAGACAGAGCGTACCCAACATCGCTGAGAATATTCTTCCTGAGCTTGCCATGATCCCCTCCCGGTTTGGGGCCGTCCCCTGTCGGGGCCGCCCCGGCGCTTCTGAGATGCCAACTCCTTGTTGAACGACGCGCAGCAGATGAGACCAGATCTTTTCTTCAGCTTATGAAGAACCAGCGCATGGTGTCAAACCACCGTCGTAACTCATCAGAATCATTGTGGGATTCCGAGACGCTGGGGCGAAGTCCGCGCGACCGCAAAGGATCTCATCGGCGCTACATGATACCGGCCTGGCGCTGGAGCCAGCGAACATAGCGGGTGATTTGCTGGATGTCTTCCGGAGTCACTCCGTCAATTCGTGGCATGTCCCCGAACTTCCAATGGTGCGCGCGTACTCCGTTGGCCGCCGCTCGCTGGAAGGCCGGGTCCCCGTGGTGGTTTGGTTCATAGATCTTATGCACCAGCGGCGGACCTTGCGCCGTGCCGCCGGCACGCTCCCCATGGCAACGGGCGCAGTTGGCATTGAACTTGACCTCCCCACTCCGGAATTCCACCGGCACCGGTGCGGCCTCCTGCATGGCCACGCCCTGTCCGCATGCCACCGAGACCGGCAGGAGACCGAACAGACCCGCCCACTGGATCCACCGCAACGTGTCCGCGCCGCACAGGGTCAGCATGGCGATCACCTCTTCTCGCGAGCCTCGTTCGTTTTCCCTTCTTCGTTCCGACCGAACTGCTCGCGCAGCATCCGTTTGACCTGTCTGGCCGTGACATACCGGTAGACTCTCGCCGCAATGGGGATCAGGACGATCAAGGCGATCGTCAGGTACATGAAGAACTCTTCCGGGGAGACGGCCATACGATGGGCTCACACCTCCGCGTAGGCGATGGGATCCGGCAGACCCGCGGCCTGAAACCCTTCGCGCCGAATTCGACAACTGTCACAGCGACCGCACGCCCTGCCATCGGCTGCGGGATCGTAACAACTATGGGTCAGATGAAAGGGGACGCCCAGCGACGCGCCCAGTCGAATAATCTCGGCTTTGGTCAGGTGCAGCAGCGGCGCGCGGATCTCGATCCCTTTCCCCAGCACTCCCGTGCGGGTGCCCAGTCGAGCGACCTCCTCGAACGCGTGGAGATAGTCAGGCCGGCAATCCGGGTAGCCTGAGTAGTCCAGCACATTGGCTCCAATATAAATCAGCGGCGCCTCCAAGGTCTCGGCATAGGCCAGCGCAAGGGAAAGGAAAATGGTGTTGCGGGCCGGGACGTACGTGGACGGGATGCCCTCCCGCCGCTCGTCGTCAGACCGGTCCTTCGGCACCGCCTGATCCGCCGTCAGAGCCGACCCTCCGATCGGCCTCAGGTCCACCTCGAGGACGAGGTGGCCCGCCACTCCGAGAGCCATGGCGATCTGCCTGGCCCGCTCCACCTCGACCCGGTGGCGTTGCCCGTAGGAAATCGTGAGCAGATAGACCCGGCACCCATCCCGCTTCGCGACGGCCGCCGTCACGGTGGAATCAAGCCCGCCGCTGGCCAGGACCACGGCTTTCATACGGCCACGCCACGCTTCCGAAAGACTCCGTCCAAGGAGATGTCGCGAGGAACCGCAAGGCGGGCGCCGCGGTTGGGCCACGCGGCGAAGGTCTGAACGCGCAGGCAGCTAATCGCGGTCTTCTTCCTTCTCGATCTTCTCGAGAAGTTCCTGGCGAGACTGACAGTCCACGCACAGCTTGGCGAACGGGACCACCGCCAGCCGCTTCTCACTGATCTCGACCCCGCACTCAGCGCACAAGCCATAGGTGCCCTCAGCCAGTCTGGCGAGGGCCTCGTCGATCAGCTGCCTCTTCCTATTCCGCATCTCCAGGAGTGAAATCCCGAGTTCCCGATCCACATCCATCAGCGCCTGATCACCCATATCCATCGACGCTTCCAGACGACGCTGCTGATCTGCCGTCAGGGATTGTCCGATGCTCGCTCCGATCTGGTTCATGACCTCCTGACGTTTCATGGTCAACATACGGGAGAGGCCCTCGCGACGACTGGTCCGCCAGGAACCGGCCGCAGTCCCCCGTGCGGAGGGCTGATGCCTGGCGACCGCCTTCGTTGAGACCCTGCCGCTCGCTGCCGTCTTCTTTTTCTTCAGCCGCTCTCTGTTCGCCATCCTCCGCTCTCCCTCCATCGGTAGCAGTCATCACCGCAAAAAGGCGGGTATTCATAGCACGGTGTCGCCGGGTTTGACAAGTCCCCCGGACCAATCGTGCGCTCGTGGGGAGGTATTCGCTCGGGAGGGAATGAATCGGAGGGACTATGAATAGCTGAGCATGGAATACACGTCACAGCCATCCAGTTTGTCGCGGCCTTTGAGGGCCGCGAGTTCGACAAGAAAGACCAGGCCGACGATGTCACCGCCGAGCTGCCGGACCAGGCGAACGGTCGCGGCGGCAGTTCCACCCGTGGCTAAGAGATCATCCGCGATCAGGACCCGTTCGCCGCTCGTGATCGCGTCGCGGTGGATCGCGAGCGAAGTGGAGCCGTACTCCAGATTGTACTTGACCTCGAAATTGTCGGCCGGGAGCTTACCGGGCTTCCTGACCGGCACAAAGCCCGCCCCCAGCCGGTAGGCCAGCGGGCTGCCGACGATAAACCCCCTGGATTCGATGCCCACAATCTTCGAGATCTGTTTGTCACGGTACCGTTGGGTGAGCTCGTCCATCACGGTGCGGAAGGCGCCCGCGTTCTTGAGCAGGGTCGTAATGTCATAAAAAAGGATGCCTGGCTTCGGAAAATCAGGCACCTCACGGATGAGCGCTTTGTAATCCATCGACCGACCCCTACTACAAGAGATCCTCCTGCCTCAGAGTCTTTTTATCGATGATGGCCCGCAGTTTCAGCAAGGCGGCGGTTTCAATCTGCCGGACGCGCTCGCGCGTCAACCCGAGATCGCGGCCGATCTCCTCCAAGGTTTGGGCCTCGTCCCCGCCCAGTCCGAACCTGAGCACGATCACCGTCTTCTCCTTCTCCTGCAGATCCTGCATCCAGGTCATGATTTCCTCGCGCCGCTGCACCCCTTCAGCGTTGGTGGCGGGAGAGACGGCCATCGGATCTTCGATCACATCGCGCAGGAATGTGTCCGTCCCCTCGGAAATCGGACTATCCAGGGAGTACGTGGTTCGGATCAAGAGCTTCAGGTTGATGATGTCCTGTTCTGGAATCCGCATGCGGTCGGCGGTCTCGTCGGCCCTCGGCTCCCGCCCCAGCTCCTGGACCAGCTGTTCGACTTCCGAGAGGTAGCGGTTGAGCCGTTCCACGACGTGAACCGGCAGCCGAATGAGCTTGGCTTGATTGATGATGGCGCGCTCGATGAACTGGCGGATCCACCAGGAGGCATACGTGCTGAACCGGAAGCCGCGCGCATAGTCGAACTTTTCGACGGCCTTAATCAGGCCAAGGTTGCCTTCTTCGACGATGTCCGCGAACGGCAGCCCCCGATTCATGTAGCGCTTGCCGATACTGACGACCAGTCGAAGGTTTGACTCGATCATCTGCTCGCGGGCGCTGAAGTCTCCCGTGGCCATGCGCTTTCCAAGTTCCTGCTCCTGCTCAAACGTCAGCAGAGTGGAGTGGCGGATATCTCTGAGGTAGCTCTTCACGGCATCGAGCCCTTCGGATCGCTCCCCTTTCCGATCCTCGTGCTTCTCGGGAGCCTCGTCCGGCTCGGAAGACTCCTTCAGCGCGACTTCATCCTCCCGTTCGTCGTCGGCTTCGGTCGGCTGGTTCAGATCTTCGTCATCACGGCCCATCAGACACTCCTGACTCCAACGAGGAGGCGTCAGTACCAAATGCGGAAATCGGTCCGCCGGCCAGTCGGCGTGTCCCACTCCACCCGGAGTCCGTCTACCTGGGCCATCGGAGGCCCGGCCCTGAGCAATTCGACAAACGCTTCAACCGCGCGTCGTTCCCCCTCGACATCCACCTCGACGCGCCCGTCCTCGAGGTTCCGCACCCCCCCGGACAATCCCTTGCGCCCGGCGGCTTGCTGAGCAAACGCTCGGTAGGCCACGCCCTGCACGCGTCCAGTGACCCAGACCCGCGCTCTGATCAATGATTCGGATGCCATCCTGCTGCCACCGCTTCCAAGGCCGCCCCGCATCCCCGCTGCCTCGCCCATCGGCCCGGCGTCCCTTGACAGAGCCTCACGCCGGATCATGAAAGTGGAAACGGAATGACTGGGTCTGACTCGTATGACAGCAAAGTAGAAAAAGCCGCAAGCCAACCGAGAGATGGTCGGGGCGAGAGGATTTGAACCTCCGACACCCGCGTCCCGAACGCGGTGCGCTACCGGGCTGCGCTACGCCCCGATCCTTCGCACAAGCCTCTCGCTGTTCACCTCAGTGGCTCGAATCGCATGCCGTGCGCCTCGGCCACGCCCTTGCACGTCACTCGTCCGTCTGTCAGATTGACGCCCTGAGCAAGACCCGGATCGGACCGGATCGCCTGTTCCACGCCGGCCGAGGCTATTCGGACTATAAAAGGAAGCGTCGCGTTGGTCAAGGCTAAAGTGGCTGTTCGCGGCACGATCCCGGGCATGTTGGGGACGCAATAATGCAGCACGCCGTCCACCTGATACACGGGGTCCGAATGGCTGGTGGGACGGGACGTCTCAACACATCCTCCCTGATCCACGGACACATCCACGATGACCGCGCCCGGCTTCATGCGGGACACGACGGATCGGGAGACCAGGCGGGGCGTCCTGGCGCCGCGCACCATCACCGCCCCGATCACCAAATCGGCCTCCTCGACCGCCCGGTTGATCAAAGGCTGGGTGGCGGCCAGCGTCACCACGCGACTCTGATACAGCGCATCCAGATGCCGCAGGCGTTCCAGATCCTGGTTGAACACCGTGACCTTCGCGCCCATCCCCACCGCGATCCTGACGGCGGCGCTGCCGACCACACCCGCGCCCAGGATCACCACATTCGCCGGCGCCACACCCGGCACCCCGCCGAGCAACACGCCGCGCCCTCCCTGCGAGCGTTCCAGATACCTCGCTCCCACCTGCACCGACATGCGGCCGGCGATCTCGCTCATGGGCCAGAGCATCGGGAGGCTCCGGCCTTCTCCCTCGGTCGTCTCGTATGCGATGGCCGTCACCCGCCGATCCAGCAGCGCCCGCGTGATCTCCGGCAGGGCGGCAAGATGGAGATACGAAAACAACACCTGCTTCGGGCGGAACAAGGGGCATTCGGAGGACAGCGGCTCTTTCACCTTGACGATCAGCTCTGCTTCCTGGAACAGATGCGCCTTCGAGGCTGCCAGATGGGCCCCCGCTTTTCGGTAATCCTCATCCGAGAAGCCGCTCCCCTCTCCCGCTGTGGGTTCCACCCACACGGCATGGCCGGCCGCGCACAACGCTTGGACGCCATCCGGCGTCAGGCTTACGCGGAACTCATGATCTTTGACCTCTTTCGGCACGCCGATGATCATGGCTCCTCCCTCGGATGAGACGCACGCCCCTGGTCTGTCACGTGCCCGCTGATTATACCCCGACTCTTCCTGAGAACGTAGAATTCCTTCCGAATACTCACACGCCCCCCCGCACTCGATCCGCGCTGCGGTGGACAGCCGGGGACCCATGGTGTAAGATTGGGCCGCTTCTGCAAGAGGCAGGAGTCATGCTCACGGAAACCAAACCCGAATTTTCCCCTGGACGATGCGACGCGTGCGGACTGGAGCGGGGGCCGCTGCTGAAGCTGTCGCTGGGAAAAGATTTCTTCGGTCGGGCGTACGACCGGCTGTCGCCGGCATCGGATCAGAGTCCCAAGTGGTACTGCGAGACCTGTTCCATGCACAAGAATCTTCAGCGTGATGTCCGGGATATCCGGGCGGAGCTCGACAAACTGAGCGCGGGCCAACCGTCCCAGCTCGCAGGCACCGATCAATTGCAGCGAGCGCATGTGCGCCTTCGTGAGATTTCGGCGATCCTTGATGGACACGTGGCCGGATCCCGTCTGCTCGACCCCGGGGACATCAAGGCCCTCATCCATCGATTACAGGCGCAGCAGGCCTCCCCGTCTGTCCCAGGGTAACCCGCCGAAGACCCAACCGGTGACCACATTTAAGCATCACATTTTCATCTGCGTGAACCAGCGGCCGAAGAGCGATCCGAAGGGTTGCTGTGCGAATAGCGGCTCCGA
>MNDM01000032.1:0-6246 GCA_001914955.1 Nitrospirae bacterium 13_2_20CM_2_62_8
TCACAAAGGAGGTCGGTATGAATGGCGGGGACAGACCATTCGTTGGGATCGCGGTCGGCGCCGTGCTCTTCGGGTTGACATCCGGACTCGCGTGGGCGGACGGTGGGAGTGGCTGCAGGAGCGGTGGTGGCCATGGGTTCGGGATGTCCCGGCACGGCATGGGGGGCCACGAGGGCTCTCCCAGCATGCTTCACCCTCTGCTCAGGCATCAGCAGGACATCGGCCTGACCGCCGAGCAAGTTGCCAAGCTGAAGGCGCTGGCGCTTGACCAGGACCGGGCGCAGATTCGGGGGCACGCGGACGTGCTGGTGGCGGAGCGGGAGCTCAGGGCTATCATCCCGGATGAGAAGACGGGCCTCTCCGTCATCGAAGCCAAGCTCAAAGAGGGCGAAGCGCTCGAAGCCAACCTGCGATTCATGCGGATCAAGGCGAAACGAGCCCTCCTCGCGGTCCTCACTCCCGAACAACGCGACAAACTGAAGGCCATCCGTGGACAGATGCGGGACTCCCATCGGGCCCGGATGTTGAGCCAGGGCTTCGAACAGGCCGACGATGAGGAAACCGCCGAGGGTGTGACTCCCGCACCGGAGACCGACCCGCATGATTCAGAGGGCGGTGTTCGACCGGGCTAAGCCCGAGGGTCAAGCCCCCGCACGAGGAGCGACCGACCGCGGACCCGTCGTGCGATGCCGTTCGCGGGTGCGGTATGATGCGATGGCCGGTCAGTGCAGGCGACGTGGTCCACCCGGCTTGGGGTGCAGACGCCGGTGTCCGATGATCTGGAAATTATCCACCGGGTGTTGCAGGGGGAGATCGACTGCTTTGCGGAGTTGATCGCCCGCTATCGGCAGCACGTGGCGCGGATTGTCACCCGGCATGTGCCGGGAGATCGCGTGGCGGAGGTCGCCCATGACGTCTTTGTCCGCGCCTATGGGGGCTTAGCAGGGTTTGCCGGCCAGGCCCCGTTTGAGCATTGGCTGTCCAGTATAGCCGTTCGGACCTGTTATCACTTCTGGCGCGCAATGCGGCGGCAGGAACTGCCGGTGAGCGCCCTGACCGAGGAGCATCACCAGTGGATGGAGCAGGTACTGGCGGCGGAATCGGACGACCGATTTCGTGAGCAGGTCAAGCGACGGGAAGCGGCGGAGCTGTCACAGTGGGCCTTGAGCCATCTCTCGGCCGAAAACCGCCTCGTGCTGACCCTGCTGTATCTCGATGGCCACTCCGCTCGCGAAGCGGCCGGCCTGTTGGGGTGGAGCGTCGCCAAGGTAAAGGTGCGGGCGCACCGGGCCCGACAGACGCTCCGCAAACTGTTGCGTGACGAATGGGAGCGGAAAGACGATGACACGACTCAGTGACGAGGACCTCAACAAGCTGGAGCGTGCGCTGGCAGAAAGCCACCGCTCACGCCAGGAGCCTTCTCTCGGCGCGGACTGGGTCCGCCACGTCATGCAGGACGTCCGCCGGGAAGCCGCAAGGCCACGGCAGGCGTTGCTGTCCGCGGGGATCGCTTACACCGTGAGGCAGGCTGCTGCGGTCGCGGCCGCATTGGCCTTGATTCTCGTCGGCTCTGTGTTGGTCTACACCGGCCAGGACACGGTCGAGCTCGCCGCGCTGTTGTCGGAAGAGTTCGAGACCGGCGAGCCTCTCGTCGAGTAGGGCGGATATATGGAGGAGGAACCGGCTATGACACGCGGGAAACTATGGACTGGACTCATCGTCCTGTTCCTCACCGGGACGCTGACAGGCATCGCCGGGACCAGCCTCTTTTACAAGTATGAGCGGCAGCACCGGTGGGAGCGAGGACCGGCCGCGACGCAAGAACGGATCATGAAGCGCCTGACGCGGGAATTATCGTTACTGACCGGTCAGCAAGCCGAGATCGAACCGATCGTCAGGACGGTGCATCTGGAGATCCTGAAGCTGCGCCTCCAACATCAGCCGGAAGTCGAGCGGATTCTCACCCGCGGCGTCGCTGACCTCAAGACCAAGTTGTCCACGGACCAGCAGGCGAAACTGGATGGGCTGTATGCCCAGCTCGAACGGCGCTGGCAGGTCTCGCGCGACTATCTGCAGGCCGCCCAGGAACGACGGTGAGCAAAAGGGGCCAGGAATTGTACCGCTTCGTGCCCATCCCAGGCTGAAAAAAAGCGGCTTGACCCGCGTTTTCCGGGGGGCGTAGTATAGTGCCCTGGCGGTCGGGTGGCGCTGAGTGCTTCATTCTTCGCGCTTTCCTTCTCTTTCTCTGCGCGACCGATCATCCTCCTCTGCGACTCCCACGCCTGATCCTCATTGAACGGCTGTATTCACAAGGTATGCGGTGGCTGGTCGTCCTGCCTCAGGAGATCTCCGGAAACCGACGGATCCTCTTCGTTAGCGGGGCCGAGCCGTGATCCCGATCCGTGACACGATTCCGAGTCGCACGGTCCCGGTGGTCACGTGGTCGCTCATCGCGGCCAACGTCGCGGTCTTCCTCTTTGAGCTCACGCTGGGTCCCAGAGATCTCGAGGCGCTGGTCTACCTGTTCGGCGTCGTCCCCGCGAGATTTACACACCCTGAGTGGGCGTCCCGACTTGGACTGCCTGTCGATGACTACTGGCCGTTTTTCACGAGCATGTTTCTGCACGGGGGCGTGCTCCATGTCGCCAGCAACATGTGGGCCCTCTGGATTTTCGGCGACAACGTGGAAGACCGTATGGGCCGCCTCCGATTTTTCCTCTTCTATCTCCTGACCGGGCTGGCGGCCGGACTCCTTCATTGGATCACCAATGCGCAGTCGACCGTCCCCACGGTGGGCGCGTCCGGTGCGATCGCGGGGGTGCTGGGGGCCTACTTCGTGCTGTTCCCCCACGCACGCATCATCGTCCTGTTCCCCGTCCTCTTCTTGCCGTTCTTTTTCGAATTGCCCGCGCTCACGTACCTGTTTGTCTGGTTTATGACTCAAGTGTTCGGCGGCACGCTGGCGGCGCTCGGCCCCCAGAACGTGGGCGGGATCGCCTGGTGGGCCCATATCGGCGGGTTCGGCGCGGGCATGGTGTTGCACCGGCTGTTTCTGCTCCCCCAGGAGCGCGCCCCGCGTCGGCGCGAACGGGACGAGTATGGCCCCGAGTGGGCGTGGAGTCGTTGGGACTGAAGAGAGTCAGCGGAGGTTGGCAGAAAGGAGAGGCTCGTGAGCGTCGGGGATCTGATGTGGCTCTTGTTCATGGTGACCGCGTTCCAGCCGGTCATCAAGCAGCGGCTGCTGGAGGCCTCGCGGCAGCAGATGATCGCCAAGATTGAGCGGCAACGCGGCTCGCGGGTGATCCTGCTCGTGCACCGGCAGGAGACGATGAGCCTGCTTGGGTTCCCGCTCATGCGGTACATCGACATCAACGATGCCGAGGACGTGCTGCGGGCCTGCGCGCTCACCGATCCCGAGGTGCCGCTGGACCTCGTGCTGCATACGCCGGGCGGGCTTGTCCTCGCCTCCGTCCAGATCGCACGGGCGATCCGGCATCGCAAGGGGAAGGTCACGGTGTTCGTCCCCCATTACGCCATGTCGGGTGGAACGCTCATCGCGCTGGGGGCGGATGAGATCGTGATGGCGCCGCACGCGGTGCTGGGGCCGGTGGACCCGCAACTCGGTCAGTATCCGGCCGCCTCCCTGCTCAAGGTCGTGGCGCGCAAGCCCATCGCGGAGACCGACGACCAGACGCTCGTGTTGGCCGACGTGGCGGAAAAGGCGGTGACGCAGCTACGCGAAGTAGCCAAGGAACTCCTGGAACGAACGCTGCCGCCGGAGAAGGCGACCGAGTTGGCCGACCTGCTGGCCACGGGAACCTGGACCCACGACTATCCGATCACCTACGACAAGGCCCAGCGGCTGGGGCTGCGCGTGCGGGCCGACATGCCCGCCGAGATCTTGCAGCTCATGAGCCTGTTCCCGCAACCGCTGCGCCGCCAGCCGGCGGTCGAGTATCTGCCGGAACGGCGCCGCCTCGAGCCGCCCGGGCTTCCCGGAGAGAAGTCGCGAACTTAGAAGGAGACCTCCATGGGGACAGGGCGGTGGTGAGTGTGACGCGCTGATGGATGATGTCAGGGAGGTGCGGCGATGAGCACGACAGCGATTGTGACAGGTTGCGGCGCCGACTCAGGGAAGAGATCGGGGCTGATGGTTGGCCTGCTACTCCTGGGCTTGGCTAGTTCGGGGATCGCTGGAGATCAGGCGCGGACGCTTCCGCGCGGGTTCCAGAAAGCGCAACTGGGGATGGCGTTGGGCGAATTGATGCGCCTCAAGCCGGATCTGGCCAAATCGAGACGGCTGAATCTGGCGACAGAATCGTTGAGTACGACCCCCACCGATCCCTATCTCCAGCGCATCGTGTACCGGCTTCATACTGGCACCTTGTATGAGATCGAGATCCGGTACCGCCCCGATCGCTTGCTGTACGGCGTGTCCGGGCTCCTCTCCCGCCTGAAGGGGAGTTATGGCCAGCCCACAGTGGATCGCGTGGAGGAGCTGGATCTCGACTCGGGCGACTTGCACAGGAGACGCACAGTCTGGCAGGACGCGCAGACCCGGATCACGCTGCTCGAGCGCGAGTATTTCCACGATGGGAACAAGGCGCTTGAGCTCACGCTGACCCTGACCGATCTTGAGCTCGTGCGTCTGCGTGATCTGGCGCAGGACGAGCAGGTCCAGCGCAAAATGCAGGAGATTCCGATTCCGCTGTCCGACATGGAACTCAGCCCCGGCCGGGGAGCTCGCGCGGGGGTTGACGGATAGCGCGCAGTGACAGGCAGGTCGTGACGATCGGTGCCCGCTACGAAGGACTGGGGTGCCTCAGCGGGCTACCGACTGAGAAGGAGGGCGTGCCAACGCGGTGAACCACACACTGTCCGGTGAGAGGAGGAGGCGATGACTATCTGGGCTCGGGTTCTGGTGGCGTTCATGCTGGTGGGGGCTTGGGGCGGCATGGTCGGCTTCCACGGTGATATCACGCAACTGACTGATCAACAAATCGAGAGCGCCATCAAACAGCGGCTGGCGATGGATGGGCGCATCGATGCGACTAATATCCACGTGAAAGTGGAGCAGGGGAAGGTGACGCTCAGCGGCGCCGTTGTGACGGTGGATGACAAGGGGTTGGCGGAGGCGATCGTGACCGGGACCCTGGTGGGCGTCAAGAGTCTCACGAACAACATCGCGGTGGTTCCCGTGCTCGTCAAAGACGAGGCGATCCGCAAAGCGGTCGAAGCGGCGCTCCGTTCGGTGCCGGCGTTGCTGCCCGACAAGGCCAACAAGATCAAAGTCTCGGTGAACGATGGCATCGTGGCGCTGAAGGGAGCGGTGGAGAAACCTCTCTTCCGGCGCGCTGCGGAGAAGGCGGCTGCGTCGGTCAAGGGGGTGAAGAGCGTCACGAATCTGGTGGAAGTGGTCGGGAAGCCGCGGCCGGACAACGAGATCGAGAAAGACGTGGTGACCTATCTGCAATGGTCGCCCCTCGTCGAGCTGGATGCGATCGACTACAAGGTCGAGAACGCCGTGGTGAAACTGAAGGGCTCGGTGGACCATCTGGCGCATAAGTATGCCCTCGCCAGCGATCTCGAGAAAATCCGAGGGGTCATCGACGTGGATGTCTCGGGTGTGTCTGTGACGAAGGCGCAGAAGAAGGCTTAGGGCTCCGGGTTGAGCTGAACTTTACCCCGGAAGGCGTGATACACATAGACCTGGTAGGCGATCACCAGGCTGATGCCGACGGGGAACCAGATGAGGCCGAGGCGGAGGCCATAGGGACTGGTGGCCGCGTTGAAGGCGGTCAGGCTGTTCGCCGGGTCCGTGGTGGCGATCAGGAGGTTCGGGTAGACGCCCCACGCCGCGCTCCCCAGCATGGCGAAGATAAAGAGCGTCGAGGCGAAGAAGGCCCCGACCTCGCGCCGCTTCCCCCGAAGAAAGATCGCTGCGCCCAGCGCCAGCCCGCCGGCGATCGGGAACAGATATCCGATCGGATGGTCGACGTAGTTGTGCATCAGGCCCGGCCGCACGAACGGGATCGCCAACACCGCCAATCCCGTGAGCCCGGCCGCGATCCAACCGGCCAGCCGCCCGAGCGAGTCCGCCCGTTTCGACAAGGCGCCCTCCGTTTTCATGACCAGGTAATTGGCGCCATGCATGGCCAGAATGGCGGCGCTGGTGAGCCCCATGAGCACGGTGTACCAATCCAGAATGCCGGGCTCGGCACCCGGCGTGAAGGTCGTCCAGAAGGC
>MNDM01000032.1:6286-17221 GCA_001914955.1 Nitrospirae bacterium 13_2_20CM_2_62_8
CCTCGAAAGATCAGCAGCCACAGGACGAGAATCAACGCCAGGTAGAACCCGCTGAACCCGGCCGCGTAGGCTCTCGGAAACGCGAAGAAGAGCAGGCCGCCGCTCGCGATCAGCCACACCTCATTGCCGTTCCAGACCGGTCCGATCGAGGCCAAGGCGGTCCTCCGCTCGAGCTCCGTTCGCGCGGCGAAGGGATAGAGGATCCCGACCCCGAAGTCGAACCCGTCGAGGACCACGTAGACGGCGAGCATCAGGGTGACCACCACGTACCAGAATGTCTCCATCGCGATCGCCCCTTCGGTCAGTAGCCGTGCCGGGCGGCAGCCTTGGTCGGCTCGCTGCCCGCCGGCGGCCCGTGCCGGACGGTTTCAAAAACCAGGAACAGGAAGAGCAGTCCCAGGAGCAGGTACAGGCCGAGGAACCCGATCAGGGTGAACAGGGCAGTCCCCGAATGAACTAACGGAGACGCGCCGTCGGCCGTGCGGAGCAGGCCGTAGACGAGCCACGGCTGACGCCCGAGTTCCGCCGTCATCCAGCCGGCCGTGGTGGCGATGTATGGGAACGGCGCGCTCAGCATGATGAGCCAGAGCAGCCACGGTGTCTTGAACAAGCGCCCGCGCCAGAGCATCAGCAGCGCGGCCCCCATGATCGCGACCAGGATCGTCCCCAACCCGGCCATGATGTGGTAGGCGTAATAGAGGAGCGGGATGTTATCCGGCCAGTCCTCGCGGGGAAACGCGTCCAGGCCCTTCACCTTCGCCCACAGCTCGTCGTAGACCAGGATGCTCAACGCATTCGGCAACTCCAGCGGGTTGTCAATCGTCATGGTCTCGGGACTGGGTTGCCCCACGAGCAGCAACCCGGCACCCCGCTCGGTGCGGAACAGCCCCTCGAACGCGGCGCCCTTCACGGGCTGGTGCTCGAAGACCTGCCGGGCGTTGCCGTGGCCGGTCGGGAAGATCATGAGGCCGCTGGCGATGGCGCCGGCCACCACCCCGGTGCGCAGAAAGGTCTTCGCGTACTCGACATGAAGGCCCGAGAGCAGGTAGGCGGCCCCCACGGCCGCCATCACGAAGGAAGCGGTCACGACCGCGGCGGTCATGTTGTGGGTGTACTGCCAGAAGAGCCAGGGATTGGTGAGCAGGCCCCAGAGACTATTGACATGAACTCGCCCGTCCGGCGCGAGCGTGTAGGCGACCGGGTGCTGCATCCAGGCGTTGGTCGCCAGGATGAAATAGCCGGACAACCACGACCCAAGGAACAGCATCAAGGCCGCCGTCCAATGGACCTTGGGGCCGAACCGTTGCTCACCGAACAGCAGAATCCCCAAAAACGAAGATTCCAGGAAGAACGCGAAAAGGCCCTCCATGGCCAGCGTCTGCCCGATGACACCGCCGGCGAAATTAGAGAACTTGGCCCAATTGGTCCCGAACTGAAACTCCATGGGAATGCCGGTCACGACCCCGAAGGCGAAGCTCAGCGCGAAGATCTTGATCCAGAAGCGTGCCGCTCCGTCATACCGGTGGTCTTTGGTCCGGAGGGCGCGGGTCTTCAGGTACAGAATCAAGAGGGCAAGCCCCATGGTGAGCTGGGGAAAGAGATAGTGGAAGGTGACCGTGACGGCAAACTGGAGGCGGTCGTACAGCAAGGCAGTCGCCATTGAGTCCTCCGGGATCAGACCGCTGTCATTCCCCCTTCACGTCCGGGCGCGAGTCAGGGAGGAAACCTCTCCGGTTGGGCATTTGTACGCCGGGGAGTGTCGTCGCATCCATGACTGCGTCTTCGGGGATGATCCCGTTCCGGTGCAGAATCCAGGCCACGACGGCATAGACCTCATCAGGCTTGAGCGACTGCGGGGTATTGTAGGGCATCGCCCGGTGAATATAGTCATACAAGGTGGTGGAATAGGGCCAGTAGCTCCCCACGGTCTTGATCGGCTTGGCGGTCGCGAGCGTGCCACGGCCGCCCACCAGCCGGTCGGCTGGTCCTTCCACGCCGGTAGGGCCGTGGCAGGAGGCGCACTTCGCCGCGAAAACCTTGCCGCCCTCCTCGACAGTGCCCCGGCCTGGCGGGAGCCCTTCACCGGTCGGAGACACATCTATGTCCCACGCCTTCACCTGGGCCTCGGTGGCCGGTCGGCCCAAGCCATAGCCTGAACCTTCTTGCGGCGCCTCGCCGGATCCCGTACAGGCCACCAGGACCCCGAGACCTCCAACTGCTGCCAGCAGGTGACTCCTACACTTGATCATTGCTCACGCTCCCATCCCGTGCCACCTTCCAACTTTGGATCGCGTTGTAGTGGTAGACGGAGTTGAATCCGCGGACCGCGATCAGGTCCTCCCGACTGGGTTGCATGTACCCGGTTTCATCCGTGCAGCGGGACATGAGAATTGCCTCTCGTCCCTTCCATTGCCAAGGGAACCGGAAGCGCGTGTGGCACTTGGGCAGAACGGGCTCTTGGAGCCGGGCGCCCCGCCAGATGCGCCCCCCGTCCGTGCTGACTTCCACCTTTGTCACCCGTCCTCGTCCACTCCAGGCCAGTCCGCGAATCTCCACGAATCCCGCCCGGAGCTGCTGACCACCTGATGGGGCCGTGATCACCGATTTGGCTTCCATCACGAAGGTGAACTGCCGCGCGATCCCATTCGGCATGAGATCGGTGTAGTGCGACGTTTCTTCACGCGTCATAAAGGGCGCGTTCCCCAGTTTCAACCGGCGCAGCCATTTGATACAGGCATTCCCTTCCCAGCCGGGGAGCAGCAACCGCAAAGGATAGCCCTGCTCGGGTCGCAGCGCCTCCCCGTTCTGGGCATAGCAGAGGAGCGCCTCATCCATGACCGGAGCGAGGGGAATACTGCGCGTCATCGCCGCGGCGTCGCTTCCCTCCGCCAGCATCCAGGTCGCCTCCAGCTTGAGACCGACTTCACGCAACACTGTAGCGAGGGCCACGCCGGTCCACTCGCTGGTGCTCGTCAACCCATGCGTCTGCTGGGCGGTCTGTCCACGGGCCTCGCGCCACTCGCCGGCGCTATTGCCTGCACACTCGATGAAGGCCAGTCGAGAGACGGCGGGAAAGCGTTTCAGGTCGTCCATGGTGAAGGTCCTCGACCGCCCCACCAGACCATGGATCAGCAACCGGTGCCGGGCCGGGTCGATCGTCGGCACTCCGTTGTGGTGACGCTCGAAGTGCAGGGCTGCGGGGGTCACGATACCATGCAGGGTCTGCAGCGGTGTGAGCGAGTGGGAGGTACCGGGAAGACGCGTCGCCTGCTCGAATCCCGCCCGCTGCCCATAGGGAGTGGGCGGCGCACCCGGCACCCGCGTGGGATCATCGGGCACGGGCGGAGATGAAGGCGCCTCCGCGTGGAGCGACGGGATCACGGCCTGGGCCGCCGCCATTCCCACCAGCGACGCGGCCGCGGTCAAGAATTTCCGTCGGTCCAATGCAATACCCTTCGAAGACCGCGTGGGTTCCTTGTTGTCCGGAGAGTTTCTGCTAGGCTCGCGCTGTGGTTCCGCCATTCCCTCTTTTTTCATGTTCGCCTCACGCCTCACGTTTATGAGAACCGGACCTCCACCGTACCATAGCCAGCGACCCGGAGCCAGATGCAGAGACCGACGAGGGCGACCATCACGGCCAGCGTTCCATAATCAGCGCGGCGCATCCGAAGCTCGAGAAATCCATGCCGCTCGGCTCCCGGCCCAAACCCCTTGGACTCCAGTGCCATCGCCAGCAGCCGGGTGTGCCGGAGCGTGTGCCCGATCAGCGGGACGACCAAGGGTGGGTACCGGCGGATGCGCCCCAACGCGTGCCCCGCCCCGAGGTCCAGCCCGCGCGCTCGCTGGGCCTGCACGATGAGGCCGGCTGCCCCGATCAGACTCGGGACCCACCGAAAGGCCAGCGAAAGGGCGAACGCCATCGGCCCCGGCAGTCCCAGCCGCTGAAGGGCCAGGGTGAACTCCTCGATCCTGGTGATGGAGAGCAACAATATTCCCCCCAGGAACATCACGTCCAGTCTCAGGCCCATCGCAACCCCGTACCTGACCGCCTCGTTGGTCAGCGTGAGCGTTCCCATCGCAATCATGGGGGTCCGTCCGGTCACGAAGAACGGCCAGAGCAGCAGGCAATACAGAAACAGGAGGGTCAGCAGGAGCCACATCTTTCGGAGGTTCACCAAGGCTTCGGCCGAGATGAGCGCCATGACAACTAGGATGGCGGGCGCGATGAGGAACCGAGGGTCCGAGAAGATCAGCGCGACCGCAAAGATCCCCAACAGGCTCACGACCTTTGTCCTCGCATCCAGCCGGTGGAGCCACGTATCGCGGTCGAGATAGAGGAAGTATTGATTCATGTGCCGCTCATTTCTTTCGCAGCGCGGCCCTCACTTCGTCTACCGTCAGCAGGGTGTGGCCCCAGCGCGCGGCGCAGCGCGTCAGCGAGGGCGCTTCCAGGCCGACCGAAGCGGCGAACTGGGGATCCGTCAAGGTCCGAAAGACCTCACGGGTCGGGCCGTCGGCCACGATCCGTCCGTCGCGCATCACCGCACAGCGTGCCGCATGGGCGGCCACCAGGGAGAGCGTGTGCGTGATGATGACGATCGTGTGCCCGCGCTGATTCAGGCGCCGGAGCATGCGCATCATGCGGTCCGTCTGCTCCGCGTCCAGGCCGGTCGTCGGCTCATCGAAGATCAGAATGCGGGGCCGCGCCGCCAGGACCGACGCGACGGCGACGCGCTGGCGGTCGCCCTTGGTGAGCGAGAACGGGTCCAGCTTCCGGACCTCCGGCGCGGCCAATCCCACCGCGTCGAGCGCTTCGGCCACGCGCCGCTCACATTCCTCCGGCGGGAAGCCCAGGTTGCGGATGCCGAACGCGACTTCCTCGCCCACCGTCTCGGCGAAGATTTGATGGTCGGGATTCTGAAAGACATAGCCGACGGTGGTGGCCAATTGGCCGGCGCCGAGGGTCCTCGTGTCCCGGCCGCCCACCAGGACGCGGCCGCTGGTGGGCGTGTTGAGTCCGCTCAGCAGCATGGCCAGCGTGCTCTTGCCGGAGCCGTTCAGGCCGATGATGGCCACGAACTCGCCCTCGTGAACCGCGAAGGACAGATCCGAGACGACCGGTGAGCCCCGCTGATACTCATACGAGACCTTGTGCGCATCGATGATCACGGGAGCGTCCTTCCTCACCGCTTCCTGGTGTAGCGCGGCCTCATCCGGCGCAACCATCAATCCATGCGCGTCGGCCACTTGCCAGGCCTCTTCAACGGTCATCGGCGGGTCGGGCAGTTTGAGTCCGGCGAAACAACTGACCAGGGGCAGAGGGCGAATCCCGTACCACGGCGGGATGTCGGGGTCGCCGAACAGGAGGCGCGGCGGGCCGTCCCAGACCACCGCGCCATGATCCAACACGCAGACGCGATCGGCGGCGACCGCGTCTTCGGGGTCGTGCTCAGCCACGATCAGCGCCGTCCCTCCCGCTCTCATGGAAGCCAGCAGAGAGGCAAGCGTTCGTCGTCCCTCCGGATCAAGATCGGTCATGGGTTCGTCCAGCACGACGAGGGCGGGTTCCCGGATCAGGGTCGAGGCGATCACCAGCCGCTGGCGCTGCCCACCCGAGAGTGAAAGCGGATCCCGACGGTCCAGACCGGACAGGCCGACCCGCTCGAGTGCCCGCTCAATCCGGCTCGCCATCGCGGGGGGCGACAGTGGCTGGGGCAGGTGCTCGAGCGGGAAGGCCAGCTCCATCGTCACGTTGGTGGAGAGGAGCTGCGCTTCAAAATCCTGAAAGACGAGCCCGACCATGCCGGCCTGCTGCCACACGGGTCGGGAAGTCGTGTCGTGCCCATTCACGGTGACTTGTCCAGACCAGCGACCGGGGATCAACTGAGGGACAAGACCGTTCAGCGCGTAGCAGAGCGTGGATTTCCCGACGCCGGTTCGGCCCATCAGCGCGACCGACTCGCCTTGCCGGACCCTGAGCGAGATCCCGTTTAACGCAGGCCTCGCCGCCCCGGTGTGGGTGAAGCTCACGTTTTCGACGGATAAAATATGGTGACGAGTGACGGGTGACGGGTGACTGGAGGGAGTCGATCTGGTTTCTTGAATACTTCTCCCACCCCTCGCGCCTGACCCGTCGAGCCCTCGACCCGGCTCTGGCTCGACCCTGAGCTCTGTCGAAGGGTCGAGAGCCTCTGGGTCGAGCGACGCCTCACTCCTCACGATATCCTCATACAGCAGTCCCCACCGTTTGACGCGCGGGTGCAGGAAGAACAGCAGGGGAGGAGCCAGCAGAACCCCCATCAGGAAATTATTGAGGAAGATAGGCGGGACTACGATCCAGAACGGAAGCAAACCAAGGAGATCCACCCCCCATCCGATCACCAGCGCGCAGGCCATTGAGGCCACCGAGCAGATCACCATGAACTCGATGATTTGGCGCCACGAGCTCGGCGTAGGGCCGCGCTCGGAGGAGAGAACCCCTAGATGGCCCCGCAGCAGATGGGGGACATAGCCGTAACAGAAATTGCCGAGGAACCCGAACAGGCTGCCCGGTCCCAACGTGCCAAAACAGTCACCGATCACGTTCCCGAAGGCCGCGCCCCAGGCGGCCGCCGGCCCGAACAGCAGCGAAGCCACGATGGGAACGGCATTCGCCGGACGGAGCTCCACAAAACCCGGGATGATCGGGATCCCGACCTTGAAGGGGATCAGGATTGCGGCATAGACCGCGGCGGTCTGCGCCACGAGAACAATGAGTCGCGTGTCGCGCCAGACACCAACAAGATCCAGGACAGGGCGTCGCAGGGATCGGCCGGTCAAGGGTCGTGCCTCAGGGGTAGGCCCGCCGGCGACCTTACACTGGTCGGGCCAGAGGGGTCAAACCGTCTTCATGAACAAGGCCGCCAATCCCAACCCCCACCCACCTGAACAACAGCTCTGGCACGTTTCTTTTCAGACGCCCCCCACTTTCGTAGGGGTACCCTCCCTATGAAAGAGGTATTGCGTTCCGCTGGGCGTTTCACTAGAATCGCTCCGCCGTGCGGATCTGATCTCCTCTCACGCACGTGCAGGTCGCTTACCATCGCCCATCAACGATTCCTGTGCGTGCTCGTCTAATGAGGCGCGACCCATGCGCCCCGCGTTCCGTCATCGCCGTCCCGCCTTGGCGCAAACTAAGCACAACATTGCTCGCGCTCGGTCATGTCTACTTGGGAGGGAGCAGGTGACTCTTCTAGCCTATAGAGAAAATACTCCCAATACATTTTTCATATCCCGGTACATTTTTCAGGTCCTTGGGCCTGCCCCGGACTTGTCCCACGCCGGGCGCCGGGCCGCTTCAACCAAAAGGAGGGAACCATGTTGAGGGGAATCGTGGTCGCAATCGGGGTGAGTGTGATGGTGCTCGGGGGAATCCTGCCGGCCCGCGCGGACGACAGGGACGAGGATGACGACGGTCGCAAAAGGGAGGGGCATCGGGCGATTCTCAACGCCGTGAACAGCGGCAACACCGCGCATGAGCAATTGTCCAGCGGCGTCACCGCGCTGCAAGAGCAGCATACGGCCCAGAATGACGACCATACTGCCTTGTCACATAAGGTAGATGAGGTCAAGACGGCAGTGGAGGCGCTCTCGGGCGGCGGGGGCGGGACCACCGATCTGAGGGGCGTGACTCAGAACTGGGATAAGACCCTGCCGGCGAATGATCCGGGCGGTGCCGCCTGCTCCGGCAACTCCAGCCGGTTCACCTGTATCATGAGCAATGCGGCCGTCCGGGACAATGAGACCGGCCTCGTGTGGGAGCAGTCTCCGGCGGCCACCCAGATCTTCTGGGGCGCGGTCGGGGTAGGAGGCGGGGCCCGTTCCGAGTGTACGGCCCGAGTGACCGGGGGGCGTAAAGGCTGGCGCCTCCCTTCCTTCGCGGAGCTGGCGAGCCTAGTCGATCCGTCCGTGGCTGTTCCTGGGCTCACCTTGCCGCCTGGTCATCCCTTTAGCAACGTTCAGTCGGTCCGCTATTGGTCGGCGTCGACGGATGCCATCTCTCCCACCACGGGCGCATGGGGCGTGGACTTCAGCAATGGCGACGTGAATACCCGCTTTAAGACCTTCACCAGTGCTGTCTGGTGTGTGCGCGGTGGCATGAATGCGGATCAGTATTGAGGCTTTGATCATTCGAAGAAAAATCAGTGGGCTCTGACCCCCTCTATTGAGTGAAAGGGGTAGGATCGCGGCATAGACCGCGGCGGTCTGCGCCACGAGAACAATGAGTCGCGTGTCGCGCCAGACGCCAACCAGGTCCAGAACAGCGCCTCGCAGGGATCGGCCGGCCACGGGGATGCCTCAGGGGTAGGCCGGCCAAGGACCTTACACTGGTCGGGACGGACGGGTCAAACCGACCTGGTGAGCAAGGCCGCCCGTCCCAACCAGCAACCGCCTAGACAGCCGCTCTAGCAAGTTTCGTTCCGCCAACTCCCCTACTTTCGTAGGGGGGGTACCCCATACTTTTGGAGGGTTGTGGGCCGGTTGGCGCTTCCCTAGAATCGTCGCGTCGTGCGGATCTTATTTCCTCTCAATTGCTCGCGATTGGTCGTGTCTGCTTGCAAAGGAGCAGATGGCTCTTCAAGCCTGTAGTGATAAAGACTCCCGGTCCATTTTTCATATTCATCAACCAGAAAGGAGAAATCCATGGCGAGAAAATTCGCGTACATCACATTGTTAGTGGTTCTGCTGGGACCATTGGCCGCGTTTGCCGACGATGACGACGGCAACAACAAACTCAAGGCGGTGCCGTTTGCGTTCGTCGGGACGGCTGCACAGTGTGGAGGCCCGGCTGGGGCCCGCATCGTCACATCAGCGTGGCTAGGGGGGATGGGATTGCCGGATAACGGCGGTGACAACTTCAACGCTACCACTCCTGGCGACCCACCCAACAAGAGGGATCCCCATCTGGGCCTCCTCCTTAACAAAAATGGCGCGACCCCAATCTGTTCATCCGCAGGTGCCGAAATTACTGGGGTAAAGGGAAAGACAGTGACGTCCACATTTCACGTGGGCTTGGACTATCGCAACGGAGGCCACTGCGGCGCCGGTGCACCGCGGTTCAATATCGACACCGATATGGGCTTCTTTTTCGTCGGCTGTGCAGCCGCTCCCAAGAGCAACGCTCCGCAGGATCCCGCTGAGTGGACAAGGACACGATCCGTGCTGACGGCCTGCGGCTCTGAGTGCTTCAACGTCACGACCAGCCTCCCAGGATCGATTCCCGTCGGGGCCAAGATCAACAGCATCGACATCGTCTTTGATGAGGGCACCGACAATCCGGTGGCAGGAGACCCGGAAGGAATCGGCCTGGCGGTCGTGGACAATATCGACATCAACGGCAGGCTCATCACACAGGGCAGCGGCATTGAGGACGGCATTGACCGTTACAAAGGCAAAGATAACGACAAACACGACGACTAGAGTTCTTGGGTAAGCGAAGCGAGAGCTAGCAAACGAGGGTGGGGCCTGACGCTCCCGCCCTCGAAAGGGATCCTCTTCACCGCCACCGACTCGATGACAACGAGTCCTGACACCTCCTCCAGCTTCTAGAGCGCGCCAGCCCTCCAGCCTGCCATCGATCCCAGACCACCTGCCGCGCGTTCTCCTTCTCGGTGCATGTGCGTGTCATGGAAGGGTCATGGGCATAGTCAGAAAGCGGAAATAATTTGGTCAAGGACCGCCCCTGGTGGCAGAATCACGGGCTGAGTTGGGAAGGTGACGATGATGGCGCACGGTCTGAAATGGCTGTACTCGTTTGTCATGCCCGGCGGCCTGGTGTTGCTGGCCGCGATGGGACTCCTCCGTCCACGGGGATTGCCGGACTGGTCGCTGTCGCTTGTGTTCGCCTATGTCTACATTTTTCTCGGAGCCGGAATCCTGCTCGGCTGGTATATGCAGCGGAGCCGGGTCCTGTTCGCCACCATGTTGCTGGCCCTCGCCGACCGAGCCTTGATGCAGTTTTGGGCCGGTGAGGGCGCAACCGAAGCGGTCGGCCGCCTTGTCTTCAACGCGATCGCGCTGCTGTTGCCGCTGAATTTCATGGCCCTCTCCTTCATCAAGGAGAGTCCCATGGTGACCCGCCGGGAGATCGTGCGGCTCGGCCTGATTTTCCTGCAAGCGGCTCTCGTCGCGTGGGTGGGTCTTTTCGGCCAGGACGATGCAGCGGCCTCGTTGGAGTTCCCGATCGTGGACCCACGGTATGCGGGCTGGACGCCCATCGCCCAACCAGCCCTGTTGGCGTTCGGCGCGGCCTTTGTTTTTCTGACGGCTCGCTCCATCCGTCTGAGGAACCCCCTCGAACGGGGTTTTGTCTGGGCGCTGTTGTCGGTCTTCGTCGCGTTGCACGGCACCCGCGCGGGGTGGTCGCCCACGAATTTTCTTGCGACCGCCTCGCTGATCCTCATTATCGCCACCTATCAGGCGACTCATGCGTTCATGCACTACGACGAGGTGACCGGGGTGCGGAAGTGGGACGACTTGAAAGCGGCCATGCGCCGCCTGCACGGTCAATATGCGATCGCGATGGTGGATATCGACGGCCTGAAACAGGTCAACGAGCAGTTCGGCCGCCTTGTTGGCGACCAGGTGCTGCGACACGTCGCCGCAAAGATCACCAAGGTGTCGGGCAATGGTGAAGCCTTCTGCCACATGGGTGGAAAATTCGCCGTGATCTTCCGCGGGAAGACGCTGGCTGAGGCGGTTCCCCATCTGCAGGCACTCAGGAAAACGGTCGAAGCGTCGCCGTTCGCCCTGCCTGCTCGTAGCCGCCCCCTCAAGAATCCGGATGCAGGGACAGGGGACGGTCCACCTCGGAAAGACCTCCCGATCACGATCACGATCGGCGTCGCCCACTCGGATGCTCGAAAGGCCATCGCGGACCAGGTGCTCAAGGCAGCC
>MNDM01000025.1 GCA_001914955.1 Nitrospirae bacterium 13_2_20CM_2_62_8
CTTTCCAGTCGGTTCAAGACCTCTTTGTAGAGGAGCATCTTGGAGCCCTTCGCCATTGGACACTCTTCCACGATGTAATCGATCCGGTTCAGGACCGCATAGGCGGCGAGCTCGCGCTCGGCGAGCCGGTACAGAGGCTTGACCTTCTGGGTAAATCCCTCGAGCGAGGCTGGCAGGGTGGGGGCCTGCTTGTCCAGATACTCTTCCTGCCAATGGAGGACGTTTCCCAGCAGTCTGGCGGCCTCGTCGTCCAGGTTGTGACCGGTCGCCATGACATCGTAGCCTTGCTCAACCGCCGTGCGGTTGAACTGATACCGTTTGATGGTGCCGCAGGTCGAGCAGGTGGGCCGATGGATCAAGTCGGCCAGCTCGCGGATGCCCGCGCCTTCTTCCTCCTGGACGGTGTGGGTCAGGAGCGTGGCCCCGCAGGCCGTTCCGGTCGTGTTGGCAAACTGCTCGACTTTCTCGCGGGATTTCGCCGAGTAGCCCGCAATGCCGAGGTCCACGTAAAGCGCGTCGGCGCGATAGCCCAGCTTGAGCAGGATATCCCACAGCGCCAGGCTGTCCTTGCCCCCGGAGACTGCGACCAGGATGCGGTCCTGCGGGGCGAACATGCGCTCGGACTTGATCGCGCGCGCGACCTGGTCATGCACAAACTCGTTGAAGCAGGGCTTGCAGAACGCCGCGTTGTGGCGCGGGAGCCCGATCACCGCCTTCGTCTTGCACTTCTTACATCGCATCTTTTTGCAGTAGTAATTTAGTAAGTAAGTAATTGGTAATTACCGGGGCGTCGAGTTACATAATTACTCACTTACTCAATTACTTCCTCCTGAGATGACTGGCCGGACTTCCACCGTATCGTCATCCTTTAACATCTCATCTTCAGTCGCCAGGTCATTCCCCCGAATCACCAAGTGGGCTTCCGGGATCAGGTTCAGCTCGCGCAGCAAGTCCTTGACGCGCTTCGGACCCTTGACCTCCACCTGTCGCTCGGGATGACTCAGTTGGACCTTCATGAAGCGATGATAAGCTTCCTCCCAGGGTATAGGCAATAGGCGAAGGGCTCTAGGAGAGCGATCAGGCTGGGCTGCCCCCTAGCGCCTCCCCCCGTCAGCCTCACCGGGTTTCGATGTCGGCCTCACGTAAAAACTTCGCCGAATCTTCCGGCGTGACGGGGTTGATGTAAAAACCGGTTCCCCATTCGAAGCCCGCTACCTGGGTGAGCTTGGGGATGATCTCGATATGCCAGTGATAATAGGGATCGGTTTTTTCGTGGAGCGGCGAGGTGTGCAGGATGAAATTGTAAGCCGGGCGCGACAGGACACGGTCCATCCTCCGCAGGGCTTCCGAAAGGTTGGGGGCCAGCAACTCGAACTGGCCCTTCTGACTCTCCTCAAAGTATGCGGCATGGCGTTTCGGGAGGATCCACATCTCAAACGGGAAGCGCGCGGCGAACGGGGCGATGCACAGGAACTCCTGGTTTTCCGCCACGATGCGCTCCGTATCCTCCTGTTCCTGCCGGATGATGTCGCAGTAGATGCATCGCTCCTTCTGCTGGAAGTGCGTGCGGCAGCCTTCAATCTCGTTCATGACGATGGTGGGGATGACGGGCAAGGCGATCAGTTGCGAATGGGTGTGCTCCAGCGTCGCCCCGGCGGGCGCCCCGTGGTTTTTGAAGACGAGGATATACCGGAAGCGCAGGTCTCTCTTGAGATCCACCACTCGATCGCGGTAGGCCCACAGCACGTCTTCGATCCGCTTGGAAGGCAAATCGGCGAGGGTGTCTTTGTGGTCGGCGGTCTCGATGATCACTTCGTGCGCGCCGAGGCCGTTCATGCGGTCGTACAACCCGACGCCGACTCGTCCAAGGTCGCCCTCGACCTGGAGCGCCGGAAACTTGTTGGGGACCACCCGCACCGTCCAGCCCGGTGAATTCGCCTCGCCAGCCTGCGGCCGATAGGCCAGAACTTCTCGGGGGGTCAGATGCTCCTGGCCGGGACAGAACGGGCAGAGGCCTGCCGAGGACGGTCGCGTCGGCTCGACGTGAAAGAAATCGCGTGGCCGCCCGGCCCGCTCGGTTGAAATGATCACCCATCGCCCCACAACCGGGTCACGGCGTAAGTCAGGCATGGCTTCTCCTTCAGCTAGCAGCGAGTAGCTGGCAGCCCTTCGACCCTTCGATTCGACTCAGGGCGGTGAGCCTGTCGAACCGCAGGCTCAGGGCCCGACTCGACTGAGCTCGTCGCAGGCCGAGCACAGTCGAGGGGCCAGTAGCTCGGAGCTATTTGCTGCTCGCTATGAGCTATTCGCTGCGTGTTCACACTTTCCACAAACGGGCTTCGAAATCGGTGTCCGGCACCGTGAGAGTCACGGGATGATGCCTCGGGTACCGCTCCACCTCCAGGCCGTTCTGCGTCACGACGACGCTCAGCTTGAACTCCTGCCCGGCCTGGAGGTGGAGATCCTTGAACGGTGTGGCCAGCTCAATCACTTTCCGCCGGCAGATGGTATGGTACCGGTTGGTCTCCGAAAAGATTTGGCCGGGGGAGCCCGAGTACAGCCGGAATGCGCTGGGCTCGGGGCCGCTCAGCGAGAAGACTAATTTGTGTGCGGCCTCGGCCGTCTCCAGATGAAGCTCGACTTCCATATTGGTCTGGCCGGCCAGCATCTCCTCGTCCGGGTCAAGCCGTAAGAAGAGCGCATCCAGGCTGAAGCCGAACCCGATATAGGTGAGCAGCGGGTGTGCCTTCCACATGGCGCCAAGCGGAGGGGCGGGATTGATGGTGCCGGCTCCGCGCCATTCAAAAAAATCCGTGACCAGGCCGTCAATGGTCGGCAACAGCAGACCGATCGGTTTCCGAGCCAGATCCGGCTCTCGCACACGCACCAGCGGCTCGTTCAGGAATTCGGGCGCCGGCAGGCCGGCCCGGGTGAACACGTTTCGGAGGTGCACACGGAACAGACGGTCGAATTCCTCCCTGTAGTCGGTCTCGAAGTCATCTCCGAACCACCACCACCAGTCACTGCCCTCAGCGGCGTAAAGCTCCTCCCACGCGCCCCTGGTCTGATCCGAAGGAAGAGACCCCGTGACCTCGACCAGCCGCGCCCGGGTTTCCCGTAGCAGATCCCAGGCGCGATTGTCCTCAGGATGTCCCAGCCAGATTTTAAAATCGGCGTTGATCCAGGATCCGGAGTGGAGATGCTCCAGGGTGGCTGCCGGCGGCACATTGTCCAGCGCGTGGCTGATCGTGTCGGCGATGACCTGAACGCCGTCGCTCCAGCGGGTCGAGCCCTCCGCGATCCGGCCGTACAGTCCACTGAGGAATTGCTCGCCGCCGTCATGGTAATGCTCCCAGGGATTTTCCCCGTCTAGAATAATCGGGATCAGGAGGTGGTCGCCCGGGGCCTGGTGCGCAATCCCGTGGATTCGTCGAACGAAATCCTCGATGGCTGCCTCTGCTGTGTTCTTGGAATAGACGAAGCCCACCGCGTCGGAAATCTTCCGGTCGCGAAAGAAGACCGCAAGCCGGTCCCCTGGGATGCCGACCGCGTATGGCTGATACAGGGCCGCCTCACGATGCCAGCCGTTCAGTGAATGAGCGAGCACGTCCTCGTCAGTGGCCATCCAGCGAAAGCCGGCGCGCCTCAAGATCGGGACCATCTCGGGACACACCGAGCCCTCGGACGGCCAGAGTCCCAGGGGAGGCGTGCCAAACAGCTCCGTGTGGAGCGCCACGGCCTTCTGAATCTGCGCCTCCGCGTCCGCGGGGGCCTGCAACCGTTGCGGGAGGGGCGTCTCAGGGCGAGGGCGCCGGGCGATGTCGGTGTCGATCAGCAGCGGCAGGATGGGATGGTAAAAGGGGCTGGTGGTCAGTTCGATCTGGCCGGCCTCAGCCAGCCGTCGGTAGCAGGGGATGATCTCGGTGATCGCCTGGTGTTGGAGGGCGAGCACCTCCCGCTTCTCCTCTTCGGTAAACCCGCGATCCTTGACGCGCAGCGCCTTCAGTCGCGGATAGCGGGCGACCATTCCGTATCCGAACCAGGCCAGGTTGTGCCAGATTTGTAGATCGAGCAATTCCTGAGTCGTGAACAGCCTGGCCAGACGTTCGAGGTCCTCCCTGTTCACGTCGGCGCCACGCTTGACCAGCAGTTCATGGTAGCGAGGATACGGCCGCACCATGGTGCTCCAGTTGGCGGCAAAGAAATGTCGCAAGAGGAAGGCCCGCTCGGCCGGGGTGAGGCCGGCCGCCGGCCGCTTCGTGTGTTCCAGGAAGAGATCCTGCACCGACCCCGAGGCCAGTTCCTTGAGCTGGATCAAGAGGGAAGGGGTCAGGTTGAACGTGACTCTGACGGTCGGGAAACGTTCTGCGAGCCACGCCATGTCGAAATAGGCTTTGGTCGCATGCAGCCGGACCCAGGGCAGGCTGGCGGATCCCGCCACCGGGTCGGTGTAATACGGCTGGTGCATATGCCAGAGAAAGCAGATCCGGACGGTTTTCATGACGGCTCCGTGGTTCGTGTCGGCCCAAGTATCTCACAGGGTCGGGGAGGTTTCAACACAGTCGGCTTCAGTGACAAGCAGTTGAGGCATGGGTATAATGCGCGTCTATGGCTGCCATTGATCCGTCGTCGCCCAAGCGGGCATTGGCTCCCCCGGCTCGCGCGTTGGTCGCTGAGACGGTGCACACCAAACTTCCATTCTTGGCCGAGCTGCTTGCCCTCGCGCCTCTTGCCGGCGATGCCTCGAACCGCCGGTACTTTCGGTTGGAGCTGGCCGGGGGTCCTCCGCGTTCGTTGATTCTGATGCAACTGGCGGAGCCCGAGGCCTTCAAGCAATCCGAAGAGGCGGTCAGCGGAACGGCGGTCCCCGTGACGGAACTCCCCTACATCAATGTGCTCAACCATCTGGCCAAGGCTGATGTGGCCGTGCCGACGTTGTATTACTACGATCAGGCGGCGGGGCTCTTGTACCTGGAGGATTTCGGCGATCTGCTGCTGGTGCAGGCCTGTCGGGATGCGACCGGGTCCGAGATTGGACAGCTCTACCGTGAAGCCATCGAGACGCTGGTGCGGCTTCAGTCCAAGGCCACCGTCCCTGCGAACCCTGCCTGCCTCGCCTTCCATCGTAGATTTGACGTGCCGCTGCTGATGTGGGAGTTCGATCATTTTCTTGAATATGGCGTGGTATCCCGTCACGGCAACCCGATGTGCGCGGATGACGAACGGCCGGTGCGGGCTGAGTTCCAGAAGATCGCCGAACTGCTGGCGGCCCAGCCACGGGTTTTCACCCACCGTGATTACCACTCCCGCAATCTGATGGTGCGCGAAGCCCGAACGAATGCCCTGCGGCTGGGTGTGCTGGACTTTCAGGATGCCTTGCTCGGTCCCGCCACCTACGACCTGGCGTCGCTCCTGCGTGATGCGTATATCGAATTGCAGGAGCCCGTGATCGACGAGCTGCTGGAGTACTATGTGGAGCTGATGGCCCAGCACGGCGTGGCGTTCGCGGACCGCCCGGCGTTTCGGCGACTGTTCGACCTCACCAGCATTCAGCGGAACCTGAAGGCGGCCGGCCGCTTCGTGTACATCGATCGGGTCAAGAAGAACCCGAAATTCCTGGCTGACATCCCGCGGACGCTCGGATACGTTCGCCGGAACCTGGCGAAGTATCCTGAACTCGCCACGCTCCAGAAACACCTTGCGCCGTATGTGCCTGAATTGGAATAAACCAGTTGTGTCGGTTAGATCCGTTGGGTCAGTTGGGTCCGTAACGGACGAAACCGACTAAACGGACCTAACGGAAAAACGCTACGCTATGAAGGCCATGATTCTCGCAGCGGGGCTCGGCACGCGCCTGCGGCCGCTCTCCAACTCCGTTCCCAAGCCGCTCCTGCCGGTCGCCGGCAGGCCCCTGATCGTGTGGAATCTGCTCCTGCTTCGGCGGTATGGCATCACCGAAGTGATCATCAACCTCCACCACCTCGGCGATCTGATCGAAAAGGAATTGGGGGATGGCTCACGGTTCGGGATGCGCCTCGCCTATTCTCGCGAGTCGGTCATCTTGGGGACCGGCGGTGGTATCAAGCAGGCGGAGGGCTTCTTCGGCGGCGCGCCATTCATGGTCCTGAATGGGGATACGCTGCTGGAGCTGGACCTCGGAGAGGTGGTTGGGTTCCATACCAAGCGCGGGGCCCTGGCCACGCTCGTCGTCCGGGATGACCCAGAGGTGGAGCGGTGGGGAGTCATCGAGGTGGATGAACAGCAACACGTCATCTCCATCACTGGGCGCGGCCGGGCTGAGGCCGACCCGACGGTGAGACCCAAGCGGCAGATGTTCGCGGGCGTGCATGTCATGGACTCACGGTTGCTGAAGCCCGTGCCGCTGGAACAGAAGTCGTCGATTATTGATGCGTATGTGCAGGCGATCGAGCGTGGCGACCGCGTCCTCGGCTACCGCATGGAGGGCTACTGGTCAGACGTGGGAACCCCCGAATCCTATGCGCGGGTGCGGCGGGATGTCGACGCGGGGCTCATCAACCTGGCCGGGCGGGAGACAGTCTCGGAGGCGAGGTGAATGGTCGTGTGCTCTCCCGAGATCAGAGTTTCATCGGAGCGTGAGCCCGTTGAGCCTCTTTATGGACTGCCATCAGATGGGTCCTGCGAAGCGACATGAATGAGAATTGATCTTCGGTCGGCACGTGAGGCCCCTGCCGTTTGTTCCCGTATGCCTTGAAAAACCGTTCCACCGTCCCGAGCGCCTCCTCCCTGCGTCCGGTCCGTTCAAACAGGTCGGTCATCCGGATATAAGCGGGCACGACCAAGGCAAGGTCCCGGTCTGTTTGGGCCTTGTCCACCACGAAGGTGTAGTGCGCGATGGCCACCTCCGGTTTGACCTCTTCGGTGCGCATCGCTTCCAAGATCGCGAGCGAGACTTGGTCTTCATTGGCCGCGGTTGGCCGAGCCTGGGCCCCCTCCACCAGCTTGATCATCTCCTGTTTTGACAACTGGATCCGTCCGGAGTTCTTGTGCATCTCCGCTTGAACGCGCGCGGCCTCTGGCCAGGCCCCGTAGAGCCCCACCATCAGGCAGCGGCAGCCGGCAGGATTGGCGCATGTTTTGTCCATCGGCCTGAACTTCTGAGCCGCGACCACGTGGGGGAGAAACCCCATGCCATTGGCTTCCCGGCACACGGGACAGGCGAGTGAGTCATCCGGCGTCACGTGGATAAACAGCCGGATTCTCGAGCGATTGAAGACGTCCACGGCTTGGACACGGCCGGCTCGAACTTGGATGGCATAGAGTTGCCACACGAAGAGCAAGGCCAGAATGGCGACTAAGTAGGGGACAACCTCGGGGATCGTGATCGTCGGTATGTCCACGGCGGACCCCTCAAATATCCTGCGCCCTACTTATCATGACTTGTTGATAAATCAAAGCGAGAAGGCGATTTCCGGCATTGTTATAATAGCCGCGGTTCCGGGGCCCGTTTGAGGTTTTCCCACGCTGGAGAGAACTTGTCGTTGGGCATGCGCTATCGGTGGGTGGTTCTTGCCGGGTGTGTCCTGGCCTACGCCACCTCACATCTCACTCGTTGGAGCTATACGGGGTTTGCCGTCTACATCAGCGCCGACCTTCACCTCGACAAAGCGGCGCTCGGTCTGCTGGGGGCCGCCTTTTTCTATCCCTATGCGCTGGCCCAGGTCCCCTGGGGCCGTCTCACCGACCGGGTCGGGGGCCGGTATGTCATTTCGTTGGGAGTGGTGGGAGTCGCCGCCCTGCTCGGACTCTTTGCCACGGCGCGGACGCTTGGCGAGGCGGTCGGCTGGCGGGTGGGAATCGGAGTGCTCGCCGCCTGTGGCTTCGTGCCGATTGCGGGCTTGCTGGCCCGCTGGTTCGAACCCCCAGAACGGGGGGTGGCGAACGGAGTCTATTACGGCCTGGGTGGGGGATTGGGAGAGGGCGCAGCCTTTCTGCTCCTTCCGGTCATCGGGATTTACTTTTTGAATCGATCGGATCTGGCGACGCCGGACTGGCGGGGCGCGATGATCGTGATGGCGGTGTGCATCGGTGCCATTGGAATCCTCTGCTGCCTGCTGTTGCGGTCGGCACCGGAAGCTGGCCTCCGGCTCGCCGCCTCAGACCCTGGGCCTCAAGCGAGTGGGGTAGACCGGAGGGACATGCTCAGTGACCCAATCCTCTGGCTGCTGGGTCTGTATTTTGCCGCCGGGATCGTCGCCCTCCGTTTGATCCCTGGCTGGCTAACGATTTATGCAGCAGACCTCTATCGGTTGCAGTGGGGGTATGGGCAGGAAGCTGCCCTGACGGCCGGGGGGCTGATCGGGGGCCTCTACGTCCTCGGGCATGTGGCCGGGAGCCCGATCGTCGGTCGACTCTCCGATCGGCTCCTGAAACACGGCGTGAACCGGGTGGCCGTCGCGGCCATCGGGCTGGTCGTGAGCATGCTCGGCTTCGGCCTTTTGGCCGGTCCGATCCCGTCTCCCTGGGCGCTCGGGGGGCTGGCCCTGGTGATCGGGGTAGCCCTGCACGCGTTTCCATTGATCAATGCCGCAGCCGCCGAACGGTGGGGCGTCCGGCGCGCGGGAGAATCGCTCGGCTGGATTAACATGGTGGGCCAATTGGCCGGTGCCGTGTCGCTCTCACTCAGCGGCTATGTCGGGATGAGCTTCGCCTCCCGATCCGGTGATCCGCTGGCCGAATATGCCGGGATCTGGTACCTGGGCGCGGCGAGTTGTGCGGTCGGGGCTCTGGCCGGCTGGGTGGCCCACCGCCGGATGCAGGCCCGGCCTCCGTGCTGAGGACTGCTGCTGCCGGCGGCCTGGGGCTAGTTCCCTGCCCTTCCATTCATCGGCGGCCTGAACCACTTCAAACGCAGCGCGTTGCCCACGACGCTCACGGACGAGAGACCCATCGCGGCCGCGGCCCAGATCGGGTTCAGGTAGCCCAAGGCCGCCGCCGGAATCAGCAGGATGTTATAGATGAACGCCGCAAACAGATTCTGCTTGATGTTGCGCGTCGTGGCGCGCGAGAGGGCGATGGCCGTCACGACGTCCCGGAGGTCACCCCGCATGAGCGTAATGTCGGCGGTCTCCATCGCCACGTCGGTCCCGGTCCCGATCGCGATCCCGATATCGGCCTGAGCCAGGGCCGGCGCGTCGTTGATCCCATCCCCCACCATCGCCACGATCTTTCCTTCCTTCTGGAGCCGCCTGATCTCGCGCGCTTTCTGACCGGGTAGGACTTCCGCCACCACGCGATCGATCCTCAGCTGATCGGCGATCGCGCGCGCCGCGCGCCGATTATCCCCGGTCAACATGATCACGTCGAGGCCCAGCCGGTGCAAGGAGTTTACCGCCTCGCGCGCGTGCTCCTTGAGCAGGTCGGTGACGGCGAGGAGGCCGACGATCTGGCCCGAAGGATACTGCCCCGAAGGGTGTTCATGGTCGCCGGGCGTCTCGTTCCCTCGCACCGCCACATACATCGGCGTGAGGCCGGCCGCCGCAAGTTGGTCGGCGGTCTTTTCGGCCTCCGGCTCCACCGCAATCCCCTCGGCTTCCATCAGGCGAAGGTTGCCGAGGTACACGCATTGGTCCCCGACCCGTGCGCGGATGCCGTGCCCGGGGACGGCGTCGAACTCCTCGGCATCTTCCACCTTCAACCCCTGGAGGTGCGCGTAGCGCACGATGGCCGCCCCGACCGGATGCTCCGAACCCTGCTCGGCGGACGCCGCGATCGCCATGACCTGCTTCGCGGTCCAGCCCTCCGCGAGCTGCACGACCGCCGCGACGGACGGCAGGCCTCGTGTCAGGGTCCCGGTCTTGTCCAGGACGACCGTGGTCAGCCGGTACGCGCGCTCCAAGGCGTCCCCGCCCCGGATCAAAATCCCATGCTCCGCCCCTTTGCCGATGCCGACCATGATGGACGTGGGCGTCGCCAGCCCCAGCGCGCAGGGGCACGCGACGATCAGGACCGCCACAAAATTGATGAGCGCATGCGTCAGGGCCGGAGGTGGTCCAAGGACCAGCCAGAGCCCGAATGTCACTCCCGCAATCCCGATCACCGACGGGACGAAATAGGCCGCGATCCGGTCGGCAAGCTTGGCCAGCGGAGGTTTAGCCGCCTGTGCCTCCTCCACGAGGCGGAGGATGTGGGCCAGCGCCGTGTCTCGCCCGACCTTGGTGGCTTCGATCCGCAGGCTGCCGGTTTGATTCAGCGTCGCGCCGATCACCACATCCCCGGGCTGCTTGTCCACTGGCAGGCTTTCGCCCGTGATCATGGATTCGTCCACGGCCGAAGTGCCGTGTCGCACGATCCCGTCCACCGGCGCCTTCTCCCCCGGTCGCACCATGACCAGATCGCCGACTTGCACCTCTTCGATCGGGATGTCTCGCTCGTGACCGTCCCGGATGACCCGCGCCTGCTTGGCCTGAAGCCCCGCCAGCTTCCGGATTGCCTCTGAGGCTCGCCCCCTCGCCTGCGCCTCCAACACGCGTCCGAACAGAATGAGGGTGATGATCGCCGCCGAGGTGTCGAAATAGACGGCCGGAGGCTGGCCGCGGACCGTGAAGAGTGCCGGAACCAGCGTGACGATCACGCTATACAGATAGGCTGCCGACGTCCCCACCGTGATCAGGGTGTTCATATCCGTGGACCCGTGACGGGCCACCGCGACCGCCCCTTTGTAAAACTGCCAGCCCGCCCAAAATTGAACGGGCGTGGTCAGCAGGAGTTGGAGCCAGAGAGACACAGGGCGCGGCACGTGGAGCCCCAGATGATCGGACATGCCCAGCACCATCACCGGTACGGTCAGCGCGGCGGCGACCGAGAACCGCATCAGAAGGGTTTGATAGGCAACCTGCTTCCGCTCATCCTTCCATGCGGGGGTCTCCGTGTCTGGCGCGGCCGGTCCGGCTGCCATGGTCGGAGCAACCGGCGTGTACCCCAGCGAGCGAATCGTGTCATGGAGGGCGGCCGGGCCCGTGACCCGTGGCAGATACTCGACCGTCGCCTGCTCGGTGGCCAGGTTAACCGAGGCTCGGATGACGCCCTCAACGGCCTGTAACCCCTGCTCGATCCTGGCCACGCATGAGGCGCAGGACATGCCTTCGATCGGGATCGTGAGGCACTCGGCCTTCGTGGGAGACGCCTGCGCCAGACGGGCCGGGGGGGCCGGCGCGATCCTGGTGGGCGCGGACGATGGCGGCAGAAACGTGACTGGGTGCGCGGGCTGGAAGCTCCTGGCGGTCATGCCGCGCGGACCGTTCCGAAGGACCGCATCCGGATCGGCTTGGAAGGTCCGCTTGCAGCCCGGCGCGCAGAAGTAGTAGGTCCGACCGCGGTGTTTCAGGGTTGCGGCGGGCCTGGCTTCATCGACTGTCATGCCGCAGACGGGGTCAATCGCCATTCTTTTCTCCGGTAGTAAGTGTTGGGACGTTCGATCCGTTGAGTCCGTTCAGTCCGTTAACGGACCCAACGGACCAAACGCTCTTATCCTATCAGCATCGGCCAGCTCAAAATCAACTCGCCGGGGGCTCGGCCGCGATGTTCTTCTGCCGGATGAGCCGTGCCAGATAGGTCCGCTGGAGTTTCAGGCGCTCGGCGGCCTTGGTCTGGCTTCCGTTCGCGTTCCGCAGCGCCCGTAGGATGATGGTGCGACTGTGGTGCTCCATCGACTCATGGTAAGGCAGGTCGTGGTCACCGGCCGTGTGGCCCTCATCCGATGCGGGACGAGCGTCCGGTGGAAAGAGCGCGAACTGGTCCGGGCCGATCAATTCATGCGGGCTGAGCACCACCGCGCGGGCGATCGTGTTGTCCAACTCGCGAATGTTCCCGGGCCAGGCATAGCGACTCAAGGCCGCGATCGCCTCGGCTGTCAACCGCATGTGCGGTTTCTTGGCGTCCTGCGCGTGCCGTTTGAGGAAAAATTCGGCCAGCTGCGGGATGTCCTCCGGTCGTTCCCGGAGCGGTGGCAGGGTGAGGTTGACCACGTTGAGGCGGAAGTACAGGTCCTCACGGAAGCTCCCGGCCTTGACGGCCTGCTTCAAGTCTTTGTTGGTGGCGGCGATGATGCGGATGTTGACTCGGACCAGGCGGGCCCCTCCGACCCGATTGAACTCGTGGTCTTGCAGGATGCGCAGCAGCTTAGCCTGCAGGCCCGGCGGCATGTCCCCGATTTCATCCAGAAAAATGGTGCCCCCATCCGCCATCTCGACCTTGCCTTTTTGCAGGCGATCGGCGCCGGTATAGGCGCCCTTCTCGTGCCCGAACAGTTCGTTCTCCAGCAGCGTGTCGGTCAGCGCCACGCAGTTGATGACCACAAACGGCATGGCGCACCGCGGGCTCCATTGGTGGATCGAACGCGCGAAGAGCTCCTTGCCGGTTCCGCTCTCCCCCAGCAAGAGCACGCTGGCGTCGGAGTTGGCGGCCCGTTTCGCGAGCTCGACCACTGATTTCGTTCTCGGACTTGCGCCGATGATGTCGGCATACCGCGTCTCCACCTCGATCCGGAGACATTCCACCTGTCGTTTGAGAGATTCCTGCTCCAACGCTTTTCGGATCACGATCGAGAGGTGGTCGACCTCGAAGGGTTTGGTCAGAAAATCGCAGGCCCCCTCCTTCATCGCCTCGACCGCCTTCGCGATGGTGCCGTGCGCGGTCATCACGATGACCGGCACCTCCTGCCCGTTCGCCCCGGCTTGCCGGTTCTGCGCGAGCCGTTTCAGCACCTCGAGCCCCGACAGCCTGGGCATTTCGAGGTCCAGCAGCATCACGGCGGGGGTCTCACGCTCCAGCATCTTCAGCGCGCGGAGCCCATCGCTCGCCTCCACCGTATCGTACCCCAGCGCCTCCAGCCGATCGCGGAGCACGGTCACAATGTCCGGCTGATCGTCAACGATGAGAATCTTGGCCTTCATCGCTCGCTCCAAGCAAATAGCGAGTAGCTAGCAGCTATTAGCTGTTCGCTATTCGCTCAATCCTCAAACACGTTCATGACCAATCCGGTGAGCGGTTTGGGATAGAAATAGGTGGACTTGTGCGGCATCCGCTCGCCGGATGCCGCGACCGCCAGAACCTCACTGACCTTGGTGGGATTCAGGAGCAGCGCCGCGTCGGCGCCTCCTCGGCGGACAAGGTCCAACGCCTCGTTCTCGTCCTGGGTGTACTGGATCGCTTCTTCGTCGGACTCTGATGGGCACAGCTTGCGCAGGACCTGGTGCTGGAGAATCGAGACGTCCAGCCGTTCCCGAACGGAGGTGCTGGTCGCATCGCGGTGGCTCGGTCGTAGCGCGAGGAGCAGATACGCGTGGACCCCTCGCAGCGCAAGGCCGAAGACCGGGCCGCTCTGCCCCCGCGCCCGAAGGGTCTGGAGAAACCGCCGGCGCGTCTCCGGCTCGGTGTGGTCCTGAACGGGTATCTCCTCGAACTCAAATGCCTCGCGGAGCAGGTCCTTGATCCCACTGACCGCAGGCACCGGGGTTCTCAGCACCCGGTGGGTGGGGAGCACGGTGAGCCCGGGGTCGTCGAGGCTTGCACAGAGCATCAGCACGACGTCGGAGGGCTGAAGGTCGCCGGACGCCGGGCGTCCGGTCTGTTGGGGGCGGGAGCGCCGGTAGGTGAGAGCGGTCTCGTAGCGGTGGTGTCCGTCTGCAATGAACAGCGGTGTGCCCTCCATCACCTGTGCGATCTCGCGGAGAATCGCGCGGTCCGTGGCGGCCCAGAGGCGTTGGCGGAATCCGGAGTCGTCGAGAAAATCGACTCGCGGTTGGTCGGTGTTCACTGATTTCTCCAGTAGCTGGGTGACTCTCCCATCCGGATCCGAGAAGATGGAAAAGATCGGGCTGAAATTGGCCCGACAGTTCTCGAGCAACTTCAGCCGATCGGCCTTGGCCGCTGACCGGGTGCCCTCATGCGGAAAGATGCGGCCGGTCCCGAACTCTTCCAGCCCGACGGTGGCCAGGAACCCCTTCAGGACCCGGCTCGCTTCGCCAGCATCGCCGGGAGACATTCGAAACTCGATCGTGTGCAGGTAGATCGCCGGTTCAGGATCGCGCCGCAGGATGCCGGTTGCCAGCCAGTCGCGCAACGATGACGCGGCGCGGGTGTACCGGTTCTGCGACGGTCCGTCGCCCGGGTGATCCATCCCGAGTTCCAGCCGGATGACGTTGTTCGGATGGCGGGCGTGCAGCGCCCGCTGCAACTCCCCGTCGATCACGTCGTAGGGCGGCGCCACGACACGGGCCATGTCGTTGACCAGGACCGGGTTGTAGAGCACGCCTCTGAACGGAATCACGTTGGCCATCGGCACTCCCGTGAATCGTTAACGATCATCGATACCTGGTGACTTCAAAGCGGAGGATCTCCACCGGCTCTTCAGGACTGAGGGCGGCTTTGTCCCGCGCAGCGGCCAGCTGTTCCGCCACCGAGTTGATCCCTTCGATGTCCGGCAGGAGGACGCCTCGGCGTTCTCCCGATCGGACAATAATGCCGTACCGCTGGTGGTCCAGAGCGGTGAGGTCAGGCACCGGCTCAGATGGCCCCAAGACGTCTACGCAAATATCCAGACCGTCCAACTCAACAATCTGTAGCTGGGGAAAGCGGGGGTCGCGCACGGCTGCTCCGATCGCGTTGTGAATGACCTCAAGCGCGACGGTCGGGTGCACCGGCTCAGTGGTGCCAATGCATCCGCGCAGCCGGCCCTCACACTTGAGACAGACGAACGCGCCCGCGGGCATCCGCGCCTCCGGCATCTCGTCGAACAGGAAATCCGGGGGCTCGATGACGCGCTGGTGGGAGAGAAACGTCCTGATCGCCTCGGCCGCCAGCCCGACCAGCGGGTGCGCCGCTGCGGGCAGGCGCG
>MNDM01000075.1 GCA_001914955.1 Nitrospirae bacterium 13_2_20CM_2_62_8
GAAGTATCCCGCATAGCCCATCGTGATAATGACCGTGAGCTCTTCCCGCAGGCGCGCCTCATAGGTCGCGGCCGGCATCGCGCCGGGCCGCTCCCGCAAGCGGTCCGCCAGCCCCTGCGTGGCCAGCTTTTCCAGATAACTTTCCCGGGTGTATCCGTCGGGCACCCGATATTGGGGGAGGTACGAGGTATTGAACGCCAGCTTGAGATCGCAGTGCTCTGCAATCCGGCAGGTGTTGCGGACCGCCTCCGGGACTTCGGCGAACTCCGCCACCATCTCGTCGGTGGATTTGACGTAGAGCTGGTCCGTGTCGAACCGGAGCCGGTTGGGATCGTTCAAGGTTTTGCCGGTCTGCAGACAGAGCATGACGTCGTGCGGGCGCGCGTCCTCCTTCTTCAGATAGTGGCAGTCGTTCGTGCCGGCCAGCGGAATCCCGAGCTTCTTGTGGATCTCCACCAGCCCGCGATTCGCGACGCTCTGTTGTTCCAGGCCGTTTGCTTGCACCTCGAGGTAGTACTGATCCTTCCCGAAGATCTCCCGATACTCCCCCGCCGCGCGGATGGCCCCCTCCATGTCCTTCTGGCCGATGAGGTAGGGGACCTCTCCGCTGAGGCAACCCGAGAGCGCAATCAAGCCATCATGGTGTTGCTGCAGCAACTCCTTGTCGACCCGCGGCTTGTAATAGAACCCTTCGAGGTAGGCCTTACTCACCAGCTTGATGAGGTTCTGATACCCGGTCCGGCTCGACGCCAACAGGATCAGGTGATAGTAATCATTGTGGGCGAGGTGCCCTTCCCGGTTCCGCCGGCTTCCGGGGGCCAGGTATGCTTCACAGCCGATGATGGGCTTGATCCCTGCGGCCTTCGCCTTCTGGTAAAACTCGACGGCGCCGAACATGTTGCCGTGGTCGGTGATGGCGACCGCGGGCATGCCGAACGTCCTGACTTGCTTGATGAGCGGATCAATCTGCGTCGCCCCGTCCAGGAGGCTGTACTGCGTATGCAGATGGAGGTGAACGAATTGGGCAGGCACTGTGAGGAACCTCCGCGAAATTGTAATCGGACGCGAGGGCGATGTCAACGAAAAGAGGGGAAGGAATCCCGAGGCCGATCAGGCCGGCCCGATGGCTCGTGATGCACCACTAGGTAAAAGAGCCCACACCCAGCCCCAGCGCCGCCTTGAACTTCAGGAACGCATCTGTTATTCTGGCCCCTCGTTTTGAGCCAGCGGCGGCTGAGGAGCGCAGGAGGCAGGATGGCCGGTCTGAAACGGGCGTTGGTCAGCGTCTCGAATAAAACCGGGGTCGTGGACCTGGCCCGAGGCCTGGTGGCGCTGGGCGCAGAAATCCTCTCCACGGGCGGCACCGCCAAGACGTTGCGGGACGCCGGCATCCCGGTGACCGACGTGGCGGCCTATACCGGATCACCGGAAATCCTGGACGGTCGGGTCAAGACGCTGCACCCGAAAATCTACGGAGGACTGCTCGGTCGCCGCGGCGACCCCACGCACGTGGCCGAGATGCAGCGGCACGGGATCGATCCCATCGACGTGCTGGTGGTCAATCTCTATCCGTTCGAGGAGGCGATCTCGCGACCGGACTGCACGGTTGCGCACGCGATCGAGCACATCGACATCGGTGGCCCCTCGATGCTGCGCGCCGCCGCAAAAAATCATGACGAGGTGCTGGTCCTGGTGGACCCGGCCGATTACCCCCGTGTGCTGGACGCGCTCAAAGCCGGCACGGTGACGGCCGAGCTCCGGCGCGAGTTGGCGACGAAAGTCTTTCAGCATACGGCGCGCTACGACAGCCTGATCGCCGGCTACCTGGAGCGACAAGCCCCGCACGCTGAACGATTTCCGGCGGTGCTGTCGCTGCATTATGAACGGGCCGACCTCCTGCGATACGGCGAGAATCCGCACCAGCAGGGCGCGTTCTATCGTGAACCGGGGACGCGCGAGCCCTCCGTGTCTCGTGCGACCACCCTGCACGGAAAAGCCATGTCGTATAACAACTACCTCGATGCCAATGCGGCGCTGGAGCTGGTGAAAGAGTTCGACGAGCCGGCCGTGGTGATCGTCAAGCATACCAATCCCTGCGGGGTCGCCCTCGGCGCGAGTGTGGCGGAGGCCTATGTCCGGGCGCGCGCGACCGATCCGGTGTCGGCCTTCGGCGGCGTGATCGCATTCAATCGCCCGGTGGACCTCGCGGCGGCCAAGGAGCTCGCGTCCACCTTCATCGAGGTCGTGGTGGCGCCCGACTATGCCGCGGACGCGCTGACGGAGTTGAAGCGGAAGAAGGATCTCCGGCTTCTGGCGGTCGGACCGCTCACCTCGGGCGTACGCGAGGGACTGGATTTGAAACGATTGGTTGGCGGCCTTATCGTGCAGGATCGCGATCTGGGCCTGCTCAAGGACCTTCGCACCCTTCCGGTGCCGACCAAACGACGTCCCACCGACGAGGAATACGCCGCCTGCGCATTCGCCTGGACAGTGTGCAAACATGTGAAGTCAAACGCCATCGTGTACGCGCGAGAGGGGCAGACGGTCGGGATCGGCGCGGGGCAGATGAGCCGGGTTGACTCGGTCAGGCTCGCCAGCACGAAAGCGGTGCTGCCGGTGAAGGGCTGCGTGATGGCGTCGGATGCCTTCTTCCCCTTCCGGGACGGTCTTGACGCGGCGGCGCAAGCCGGCATCACCGCAGTCATCCAGCCCGGCGGCTCGATTCGCGATCAGGAGGTCGTCACGGCTGCGGACGAGCATCAGATGGCGATGATTCTGACCGGCATGCGGCATTTCCGTCATTGATCGAGTGGATGCACACGTCCCTGTCGTCGCTCCGGCCCCGCGCGCGCTCGGTGGGTGGCGTCCCTCGCCGGACAGCCAGTGCGGGCGGGAGGCTCCTCAGTTCCTCCCTCACTCTGAGAAGGGTTCTCGGTGAAAGTATTGGTGATCGGCAGTGGAGGGCGAGAACATGCCCTCGTTTGGAAGATCGCGCAAAGCCCGCGGGTCTCGGCCCTGTTCTGCGCGCCGGGGAACGCCGGGATCGAGCGGACGGCGCGCTGCGTCCCGATCGCCGTGGAGGACATTGCGAGGCTCCGGGCCTTCGTGACGGCGGAAGGCATTGACCTGACGGTCGTCGGACCGGAAGGGCCGCTGGCGCTGGGCATCGTGGACGAATTTCGCAGAGCAGACCTGAGGATTTTTGGCCCGACGCGCGGCGCGGCGCGCATCGAGTCCAGCAAAACCTTCGCGAAAGGCCTCATGGTCCGCCATCAGATTCCTACGGCGGCGGCGCAGAGTTTTGACGAGCTGAAAGCCGCCTTGGCCCATCTGGAGCACCAGCCGCTTCCGGTCGTGGTGAAGGCCGATGGGTTGGCGCAAGGCAAGGGCGTCGTCGTCGCCACGACACGGGACCAAGCCTGCCAGGCCGCGACGTCCATGCTCGAGCACCGAGTCTTCGGCGAGGCGGGGCGCCGGATCGTCGTCGAACAGTTCCTCGACGGTGAGGAGTTCACGGTCATGGCGTTCACGGACGGGAAGACGGTGCTCCCGATGGTGCCGGCCCAAGATCACAAGCGAGTCGGCGATGGGGACACGGGTCCCAACACCGGCGGGATGGGAGCCTATGCGCCGGCGCCGGCCGTCACTCCCGCGCTGCAACTGACGGTCATACGAGATGTGCTCCAGCCCATCGTGCACGCGCTGTCCCGCCTGGGGAGCCCCTTCACGGGCGTGCTGTACGCCGGCCTCATGGTCGTGCGCGGGACGCCCTACGTCCTGGAGTTCAATGCCCGATTCGGAGACCCGGAGACCCAGGTGGTCCTCCCCCTGTTGAAAACCGACCTCATCGATGTGATGGAGGCCGCGATCGCGCACCGCTTGGACCAAGTGACGTTGGAATGGCACGAGCAGGCTGCCGTGTGTGTCGTGCTGACCTCGGCCGGCTACCCGGGCGACTACGCCATGGGCGCGCCGATTCGGGGCCTGTCTCAGGCGCCTTCGTCAGAGGACACCCTCGTCTTTCACGCCGGGACGAAGCGACAGGGGAACGATGTCGTCACCGCAGGCGGCCGGGTCCTGGGAGTGACCGGTCTCGGCCCCAGCCTGACCGTTGCGAGAGAACGAGCGTACCGAGTCGCACGCGCGATCGCCTTCGATGGCTGTCATCTTCGGTCGGACATCGCCACCCGCGCGCTCCAATCGGTCAGCTGAACGCAGAGGACACCTGGTGGGACAGAGAGAGTTGGGAGCCGCCTTGGCCACGAGGCTGACTGTCCAGGGTCACCCGTCCGATCGGATGGTGGAGCAGGTCGCGCAGCTCATCCGCCGCGGCGGAGTCGTGGGCATCCCCACCGAAAGTTTCTACGCGTTAGGGGCGGCAGCCTTGGACGCCGCGGCCGTCCGTCGCGTGCACACGATCAAGGGACGGGCGGATGGGAAACCGATCCTGGTGGTGATCTCGGATCGGGCCCAACTGGACCCGCTGGTGGCCGAGATCACGCCGGCCGCGTCCATGCTGATCGCACGGTTCTGGCCAGGGCCCTTGACGATTATCTTCCCGGCTTCACCGCTCCTGCCCGACGGGCTGACCGCGGGAACCGGCACGGTGGGGGTCCGGCAGACCGCCGACCCGGTCCTGGTCCGGTTGCTCCGTCAGACGGGGCCGTTGACCGGGACCAGCGCCAATCGTTCAGGGCAGCCGGCGGCGCGATCGGCTGAGGAAGTGGAGAAGAGCCTTGGATCCGAGCTGGACCTGATCGTGGATGTCGGCCCGACCTCGGGCGGACCGCCGTCCACCATCGTTGATGCCGTGGGTCCGATCCGGCTCCTGCGGGAAGGCCCGATCTCCCGTCAACAGATTGCGGCGGCCCTGGCTCAATCGGGCATGAGCTTGGTGTCGTAATCATCTCGGGGTAGAAGAGGCAGAGGAGCAGACGCGTTGGACAGAAGGGCGATCGTTCCGGCACATTCGTCTAACAGGGAGGGAAGGGCATGAGAAGGAAGCGGCTAGGCATGGTGCTGGGGTCGGTGATGTTGGCGGCGGCCCTGGGGGTCGGGCTGAGTGGCTGTGATTACTGGCCGCCGGCTCTCCAAGCTCAAATCGAGCAGCTGCGGGCTGAAGCGCAGGGCTTCGCGGCCGAGCGCGCGAAGTTTGAGAGTCAACTCGCGCAAACCTCCAGAACGAGGGATGAGCTGCAGGCCCGGGTCACTGAGCTCACGAATCAGAATCAGGATCTGACCGGGAAGCTCACCGCGCTCGAGCAGAGCCTGGCAGCCGAACGGGAGAAGGCCGCGAAGACGGGCAAACCGGCCGCAAAAGGCAGCGCCAAGGCCAAAGTGGCCAAGAAGCCTGCCGCCAAGAAGCGGCCGTAGCGAGTGATCACGATGTTTTGGGGGATGAGGAGGAGGATCCGGAGGGGGTAGCTGCGGCTCCCGGATCGGGCCCGGGGCTGGACGCGGTCCCGGCAGTCGGTCCCGCCGATCCGGTCGTTTGGGGAGCGGGTGCGTCGCCCGGCTTGGCGGAATCAGCTTCTTTCTTGCCGTCGGCGGGCTTGTCCCCCGAGTCCGATTGAGCCGGCGGCTTGAGCTTGTCAGAGTAGTCGGTCACGTACCAGCCGCTCCCCTTGAACTTGATGGCGGAGGGCGAGATCAGTTTGCTCACCGCCTTGCCACACCGGACACAAGCCGACACCGGCGCATCGCTCATCTTTTGTCTCACTTCAAACCGGTGCTGGCAACTGTGACACAGGTATTCGTAAATCGGCACGTGCTCCCTCTCAGGCCAACTTGTCGAGTGCGGCCTCCATCCGATCCAAGCCTCGCCTGATCGCCTCCACGCTGGTCGCGTAGGACAGCCGGAGGTGAGCAGCGCTTCCGAACGGCTCACCCGGCACGACCGCGACTCTGGCCTCCTTCAGGAAATAATCTGCGAGGTCCGCCGCGGTGGCGATGGCGCCGCGATCGCTCCGCCGACCGAACAGGCCGGCCACGTTCGGAAAGGCGTAGAAGGCTCCCGCCGGCATGCGGCAACTGATTCCCGGCATCTTGTTCAGCCGCTCGACGATCAGCCGACGACGACGATCGAATTCCCCCACCATCTGCCGGGTGAACGCGTCGCCGCTCCGGAGCGCGGCCACGGCGGCTTTCTGCGAGATCGAGGACGGATTCGACGTGCTCTGGCTTTGAATGTTGGCCATGGCCGTGATGAGCTCCTTCGGCCCCGCGCCATACCCGATCCGCCAGCCGGTCATCGCATACGCTTTGGACACCCCGTTCACGACGACGGTGCGCGCGGCCACCTCCGGCCCCAGCGCCGCGATACTGAGGTGACGGGCGCCGTCGTAGAGGATTTTCTCGTAGATCTCGTCGGAGACCACGATCAGGTCGTGCCGCAGGGCCACCTCCGCAATCGCTTCGAGCGCGGCGCGATCGTAGATCGCCCCGGTGGGATTACACGGACTATTCACGATGATGGCCTTGGTCCGCGGGGTGACACACGATTCCAGCTTGGCGCGGTCGATGGCGTACCCCTCCGCCTCCCGCGTCTCGAGGAGCACCGGCGTGGCATCGTTGAGCAGGACCTGGTCTCGGTACGACACCCAGAACGGGGTGGGGATAATCACCTCATCGCCGGCTTCCAACAGGGCCTCAGCCAGGTTGTATAACGTGTGCTTGGCACCGCAGGAGACGAGCACCTGCGAGGGGTCATACCGCAGACCCTGCTCGGCCTCCAGCTTGTCGCTAATCGCGCGTTTCAGTTCGTCAATGCCGGAGGAGGCGGTGTACTTGGTAAACCCACTTCGGATCGCCGCTTCCGCTTCGGCTTTCACCGGATCCGGCGTATCGAAATCCGGCTCCCCTGACGCGAAATCGACCACGTCGACCCCCTGCGCGATCAACGCTTTGGCCACGGCCATGAGCCTGAGGGTAGGGGAGGGGACAATGCGCCCCGCGCGGGCTGCCAGCTTCATGGGGTGTGCCTCCGCAGGCGTTGGCGCAGGCGTTTCGCCACTTCGGGGTGGACGAAGTCTTTCACGGTGCCTCCCAGGCCGGCGACCTCCTTGATGATGCTGGAGGTGAGATAGGAATATTCTTCTCTCGGCATGAAGAAGACTGATTCGACCGTTTGGTCCAGCTTCCGATTGATGAGCGCCATTTGGAATTCGTGCTCGAAGTCGGAGATCGCCCGCAGCCCCCGGATCACCGCCCGCGCGCCGCGCTGCCTGACGAAGTGCACCAGAAGCCCTTCAAAGGTCTCGACCTCCACCCGCGCCAAGTCCTTGGTGGCCAGCTTCACCATTTCCACTCGCTCCGCCACGTCAAACAGGGGACTCTTGCCGGGGTTGGGCGCGACCGCGACGATCACCTTGTCGAAGACCCGGAGGCTCCGGGTGATGATATCGGTATGACCGTGGGTGATGGGATCGAACGTGCCGGGGTACACCCCTATGTTCATGGGGCAGGAGTCCCCTTCACCGTGACCCCGAACAGCGACAGGGTGGTATCACCATAGCCATACTCGCGCACGAGGGTCAGGCGGCCAACCTGGGAGGGAAGTGGCAGTTTGGTGAACCGTTCGAGGATCACGGTTGATTCGGGCGGTATGATAGCAGCTTGATCCAGTGATGGCAACAGCGTCGCCCCGGTGCCGGTGTGGTAGGGCGGGTCCGCAAACACGAGATCATAGGGACCGCCCCGCGCCTCCCTCCGTCGGAGGAAGACGCCCGCACGACAGGCCTGAATGTCGGCTGATGCTCCCATCCCACACCGCTCCAGGTTGGCCCGCAGGACACGGAGGGCCGTCGGGTCCGATTCGACGAAGGTGACCCATCGGGCACCGCGGCTGAGGGCTTCGATCCCGATCGCCCCGGTCCCCGCGTAGAGATCCAGGAAACGCGCTCCGTCGATTCGAGGCCCAAGGATCGCAAACAACGCCTCCTTGACACGATCCGCGGTCGGGCGCAGGCCAGGCCCTTTGGGTCCCACCAGCCGCCGTCCCTTGTGAAGCCCGGCAATGACGCGCATCGCGCCTCCCCTTACGTCCACGGTGAGCTGGACTGTACTATACCGTTTTTTTAACGGTCACGGTAGAGGAGGCTCAACCGAAACGCTCCTGGTGAGCCAGCCGGGTCCCTGCGCTTTGACGGGTCCAGAATTGGTAGGTATAATGCTTCCCCTCCACCGGCCTGATCGTGTGAGGCTGGGTGACTGCAAGGGGAACGGCGCAGTGCCCTTGATCCGACCGGATGAGAGGACTAGCGAGCAGTGACCGTCTGGGGGTCAAGCGACGCGAGGCTCTTCCGCCTGTTCATCGCAATCGTTCGATCGATGATCGAGCCACAGTTAATGCATTTCCAGGCATAGAAGATGAGGAAGAAGTCAGAGAACCGCTCCAACATCATCAAGCCTTTGCACTTTGGACATTCCATGACTTCCTCCTGGGTGTCAGCCATCTATCAACTCCGGCTCTGGGAGGAAGCAAATCCCGGACCATAGCGGTCATTTGCGTCATTTCAATAGGTTATAAATCCGCTAGCGAGGGTGTTCGCACAGTGCTGCGCACTGCCTTCCAAAAATCGTCGCCGTTCTGAGCAGGTCTGGACAGAGAGGGCCATCTTGCCCAAGCAAGCCAAAGGAGGCGGCATCCATCGCTGGCCGGAGAGCGAGCGTCCTCGGGAACGGCTCTTTCGCGAAGGGCCGGAGGCCCTGTCGGATGCGCAACTGCTGGCCATCCTGCTGCGCGTGGGTCGCGCGGAGGCCTCCGCCGTGCAGGTTGCCATGGACCTCCTTCATCATCTGGACGGTCTTCAGGGGATCGCCAACCGTGGGCTGGGCGAACTCTGTGGAGTGCGGGGCGTCGGACTCGCCAAGGCGGCTCAACTGAAAGCGGCCCTCGAGCTCGGGAAGCGCGCCCTGACCACCCCGCTGTCGACGGGAACACGTATCGGGTCCAGCCGTGATCTGTTTGACTATTACTACCCGCGGTTGCGTGACCTCCGTCACGAAGTGTTCAAGATCATCTTGCTCGACGCGAAGCACGCCATCATCCGTGACGCCACCGTGTCGGAAGGGAGTCTGACCCTCAGCATCGTCCATCCCCGCGAGGTCTTCAACCTGGCCGTACGCGAGTCAGCGGCCGCCGTGATCTTTCTGCACAACCATCCGAGCGGAGACCCCCAGCCGAGCAGTGAAGACCGGGCGCTGACCGCCAGACTGGTGGCGGCAGGGGAGGTCCTGGGCATTGGCGTCCTGGACCATCTGATCGTGGGAGACGGTCGCTATGTCAGTTTTGCAGACCGGGGATGGCTGGAACCGGACCGCCGTGCCGCTTCGCGTCCGCCCGCGGAGACCGGGGAGAGGATCCGGACCGCGCCGACCAGGGCATCCCGCCCGGGTCACGCCCAGTCACAAGACGGACGGGGGGGCAGCAAGCCATCAACCGAGCCATGATTGGCCCGGTCGGGAGCGTGTTGGTATAAGCGACGATCACCGGGGAGGGCGACAGAGAACATGGCGTTCGCACGACATGGCTGGCTGGCTGCCGGTGGGACGCTGGTGCTGTGCGGCCTCGTCATGAGCGGCTCACTGTTCCAAGGCAGGCCGGCCGCCGCAGAGCGTGCCCCGGACTCCCTGCCCCCGCTCGGAAAAGGCGTGTTTCTGGTGGCCAGTCCCAATCTGGCCGATCCGAATTTCCGGCAGACGGTGGTGCTGATTTGCGAGTACGGTCCCGAGGGGACGCTCGGCGTGATCGTCAACCGGCCCAGCGAATTTCTCCTCTCCGAGGCGTTGCCGAAGCTCTCTGTGCTGAAGGGTACGTCGTACGTCCTCTTCCTGGGTGGACCGGTTCAACCGAGCGGCATCCTCATGTTGTTTCGCGTCGGTGAGGAGCCGGTCGACACTCGACACGTGTTGGAAGGGGTCTACCTCGGTGGGAACATGGCGACGCTGGAACGCGTCATCACGCAGCCCAAGCCGACCGAGACCTTCCGCGCCTATGCGGGGTACGCCGGCTGGGCGCCCGGCCAGCTCGAGTTCGAGATGGCGATGGGATCCTGGGCCACGGTGCACGCCGACCCGGCCAGCATCTTTGACAAGGACCCGATCGGTCTGTGGTCCGACATGCTCAAGGCGCTGAGTGCCCCGCGCGTGATCCATTCACGCCTGGCCCATGACACATGGACCAGGCAGATCCTTCCTTAGAAGACCGGAGTGGGGCCATCATGAGGTGGAAGCCATGAGACAGCCTAGAACCGAAACGATCCGGAATATCGCCCTCGTGTCCTATACGGGCGCGGGGAAAACCTCGCTGGCAGAAGCGCTCCTCTACACGGCCGGTGCCATCCCGGCCATGGGCTCGGTGACGAGCGGGACCACGGTGTCTGATTATGAGCCTGAAGAGGTTCATCGCAAGATTTCCGTCAGCTCAGCCGTGCTGCACTGCGACTGGAAGGAGTCCACGCTCAATCTGGTGGATACGCCCGGGGGGCTCAGCTTTCTGGGTGAGACCCAGACCGCCCTTCGCGCCGTGGATGGAGCCGTGATCGTCCTGGGAGCGTCCGCGGGAGTCAGGACCGAGCTGGAGAAGATCTGGAACACCATCAAGGAATTGAGACTGCCCTGCCTCCTGTTCGTGAACGAGCTGGACAAAGAACGGAGCGCGTGGGAGCCGGTGCTCGAAGGGTGTGAGAAGGCGCTCGGGCTCAGGGGGCTGCCGGTCGTCATCCCGATCGGCCGGGAGTCGCAGCTCGAAGGCGTCGTGGACCTGGTCGCGCAGGTCGCCTACCGACCCGCCCGGGAGGCGAACAAGGTCTTGCAAGCCTCCATCCCCTCAGAGCTGACCGGCCTCTCCGCCGAGGCCCGGAAGAAGCTGGTGGAGGGCGTCGCCGAACCGGATGATCAGCTGGTGGAAAAATATTTAGCCGACGGCGACCTGTCGAGGGACGACATCACGCGGGGGCTCCAAGCAGGCACCCTGGCGGGATCTTTCGTGCCGGTCGTCTGCGGCTCGGCCGCGCGCAATATCGGCACCTCCGCGCTGCTGGACGCCCTGATCGCCTATCTGCCGTCCCCCCGGGAACGGGCGACGATCTCCCCGCTGGCAGGGGTCCACCCGCACACCGCTGAACCGGTCACGCGGCAACCCAGCCCGTCCGACCCGTTCTCCGGGTACGTGTTCAAAACCATCATCGATCCCTTCATGGGCCGTCTCACCTACGTCCGAGTCCTCTCGGGGACACTGGAATCTGATTCGGCTTTCTATAACTCAACCCGGAAGGTCAAGGAAAAAGGGGGGCACCTGTTTCATATTCTGGGCAAGAAATACACCCAGGTGCCGACCCTGTGCGCCGGCGAGGTGGCCGCGATCGGGAAACTCAAGGACACGCAGACCGGCGATACGATCTGCGACGACCACTCACCGATCCTCTATCCGGGCCTCCACCTGGCCAAACCGGCCATGTCCTTCGCGCTTGAGCCCAAGTCCAAAGCCGACGTCGAGAAGGTCAGCCTGGGCTTGCATAAGCTGGTTGAAGAAGATCCCACCCTGGAGTTTGTCCGCAACCAAGAGACGAAGGAAATGATTCTGAGCGGCATGGGACAACTGCACGTGGATGTCACCTTTGAGAAGCTGCGTCGCAAGTACGGGGCCGAGGTCAACATCCACACGCCCAAAGTTCCGTATAAGGAAACCATCCGGAAGATGGCGCAAGCGCAAGGGAAATACAAAAAACAGACCGGCGGACACGGACAATACGGAGATTGCTGGCTCCAGCTCGATCCGTTGCCCAGAGGAGCGGGGTTCACGTTCGAAAACAAGATCGTGGGCGGCGCCATCCCGCGGAATTTTGTCCCCGCCGTGGAAAAGGGGGTGGTGGAGGCGCTGCACGAGGGCAGTCTGGCCGGGTTTCCGGTGGTCGATCTCCGTGTGACGGTCTATGACGGGTCCTACCACACGGTGGACTCCTCAGAAATGTCGTTCAAGATCGCCGCCTCGATGGGATTCAAGAAAGCGATGGAAGCGGCTCATCCGGTCTTGCTGGAGCCGGTCATGAGTGTGGAGGTCACGACGCCGGATGAGTTCGTCGGCGCGGTGATCGGGGATCTGAATTCCAGGCGAGGCCGGATCTTGGGCGTGATCGCAAAAGGCAGCGCCCAGTCGATCAAGGCGCTGGTGCCGCTGGCCGAAATGTTGAAATACACGCCGTCACTCAACTCACTCACGGGCGGGCGGGGGACCTACCTCATGGAATTCTCCACCTATGAGGAGGTGCCCCGGGAGCACGCGACGCGGGTCATCGAAGAACACAAGACCGCCAAGCACGCGGTGGCTCAGTAAGCCCTCCGTCACTTCTCCGTGGTCTTCAAGACCACATAGAAGGCGCGGCTCTCCCTGAGCACGCGCAGCAGGATGGTCTCACCCCGCTTCACCCGGGTGACCGCCGCCGTAAACTCGCCGACTGACGAGACCTCACTGCGGTTCACCTCTTTGATCAAGTCACCCTCCCGCAGCCCTTCCGCCTGGGCGATGCTGCCCTGGTCCACCTTGGCAATGAGGACCCCCTTGGCATCCTTCAGCTTGAACTTCTCGGCCAGTTCGACGCTTAGGTCCTGGACATCGATCCCCAGCTTGACGTCCGACCGTGAGGGCGGAACCGAGGCCACCACGGCGTTCTCGCGCTTCTCGCTCAATGCCACCGACAGGATCTGGCGTTTCCCGTCCCGCACCACCTCGATGTGGGTGGTCGCGCCGGGTTCCAATCCCGCGATCAGGCGGGACAAGAGGTTGGGGGTATCGACCGTCTTGCCATCCAGCTTCGTAATAATGTCACCGGGCTTCATGCCGGCTCGGGCCGCGGGGTCGTTCTCGAACACTTCATTCACCAAGACTCCCTCCCCCTCGTTGACGCCGAACTTGGTGCCCAGTTCAGCCGTCACCGGCTGAATGCCGACGCCCAGCCAACCTCGGACGACCTTCCCGCGCGCCAGCAATTGCTGGATGACCTGCTTGGTCATATTCGACGGGATGGCAAAGCCGATCCCCTGCGCAAAGTTGATGATCGCGGTGTTGATCCCGATGATCTGGCCCTGCATGTTGAACAGCGGCCCGCCGGAGTTGCCCGGATTGATCGACGCGTCCGTCTGGATGAAATTCTCATAGCGCGACAGGTTCATGTTGTCCCGGCCCATTCCGCTGACCACCCCGAGCGTCACGGTCCGATCGAGGCCGAACGGGTTTCCTACCGCCAGCACCCACTGGCCGACTTTCACCGTCCCCGAGTCTCCGAAACTCGCGTAGGGGAGGCTCCGATCGGTCACAACCTTCAACAACGCCACGTCCGTATCGGGGTCCTTGCCGACGACTTGCGCGATGAATTTGGTCTTGTCCGACAGCCGCACCTCGACCTCATTGGCCTCGCCCACGACATGGTTGTTCGTGACGATATGCCCCTGCGGGTCAATGATGACCCCGGAGCCAGAGCCGGGTGCATTGGGGGCCCGTTCGCGGGGCGCGTCCGTGGGCCGGCTGGGCCCGTGAACCGGGAACACGCTGACGACCGCGGGCTTGACCCGCTCGGCCAGCTCCGTGATGACCGACTGGACCTCTTCCAGCAGGCGGAGTCCCCCCAGGTCCGCGGCCTCCGACACGACCACGCCCATGGATGAGACCGGGAACGGGCAGACGCACCACAGGGTCATCCCCACGAAGACAAGCGCGGCTCGTGCTCCCATGGTCATCGATCATCCTCCCTCACAAACAGGGGCGTGGCAGGTCATGCGGACACCCGTTGCGGCTCGAGGAACTGTGACACCGCCGTCTTCAGTTCCGCGCGCGGGCCGATCAGGATCACGATGTCGCCCGCACGCAAGACCAGCTGCTGGTCCACGACCAAGAAGGCGGGTCCTCGACAGACCGCCACCACCCGGGTGGCGGGCGGGAGGGACAGTTGGCTGACCGGCTGGTCGAGCACCGCAGACCCCCGCGCCACCGAGATTCGCTCGAGCGTGGCGGCACGGACGGTCAGATCCTGCTGAATCCTCACCAGGTCCTCCCGCAAGGTGTCCGCCTCGAGCTCCCGCACCAGCGCATCAATCTGCATCGATTCCTTCTTGAGCCCCCGCACCCGGGTGGTGGCCTCGACCAGCCGGGCCTCAGCTCCTTGCCGTTCACTGTCGCGTTCAGGGAGCCCACTCGCCTGAGCGAGGAGCGTCGCGAGATACGCGCCCAGTTCCTGGAGCACCGACTCCCTCTGGTCAGACAGCGAGGCAGCCCGCCAGTGAAGCTTGAGGGTCTGCACCTTGCGGTTGACACGTTCCGAGAGTCCGATGATGACCTCTCGAACGGTGTCCTGAGTCACCGAGATCTCTTTGCGAATCCTTTGCAAAAACTCCGTTGTCATGGGGGGGGCACCCCGTCACGTGAGCAAACTGAATGTCGGATAAGACCTATTATGTCAACTAATACCCTTCTCCCGATTACACCCTACGCTTCAAGTTTATAGCCTGCACCCGCCCAAAAAGCAATCTCAAGCTCTCCTTATACTTCCCAGCATGACCTTGTCAAAATCCCACGCTTTACTCGACACACAATCTATTCCCAAGTAGGATCAGTCCAATACCCCATGCCGCAGCACCCACGAACTCCTCTCAAAGACTCGAAGACCGACTGGACACAACGCCTCACGAAGAGCATCCCAGCCGTGCTGCTCCTCGTCCTTCCGCTGGCCTTCTTTAATCCAACCCTCGCCACACACCACACCTCCATCCTGATGCCCCGCGCGGACCAGATTGTGAGGCAGTGGGCTGAGGTCGATCGGCGCACCATCGAACAGGAGGCCGCCCGGGCCACGGCCAACTATGCCGCGAACCGGATCGATCCGCCAGACCTGACCGTCTTGAGCCTGCTGAAAACCATCCCCTATCTGCCCAGCTATCTGGACAGGACCAAGGAGACCGAGGGACAACCGTTTCCCGAGCGTCTCGCTTTGTGGAAGCACCGGGCTCTGCTCCGCGTGGGCGAGGCGCATGACGCGGCGGTGCTAGCCCTCCTCGCGAAGCTCGCCGTTCACACGACCCGGACGTCCTATGGTCTGATCTCCATTTTCTCAACCTGCTACGAGGGGAACGCACGACGCTATGTCGCGCTGGCCGGTCAGTTTGTCGAACTCGCCGAAGAGCCGTGTGTGCCGGGAGGCACTCACTGAGCGAAGAAGAGCCGCGATCGGAGCTTACCGTCCAATTTTGGGTTCGATCCCCTGCCAGAGACGCAGGATATTGTCCTTATGCCGCAGGGCAATCATCGTCGCCACGACCAGCGAGAAGACCCCAAACATCCCGCTCCGCTCCAGCAGCACGGCGCACAGCGGAAGCGCCGCGAACGCCGCCAACGCCGCGCCGGAGGAATAGCGCCACACGGCTGCCGTGACGATCCACACGAGCAACATTACCCCTCCGATCGCCAGATCCACCCCGGTGACCGCGCCGAGGGCGGTGGCAACTCCCTTGCCCCCTCGAAAGCCGAGAAACACGGAATACACATGCCCCACGATCGGAGACAACGCCACAAGCAGGACCCAGGCTTCCTGGTCCAGGCTCTGACTGGCAATCCAGCCGACCAGCCAGCCTTTCCCCGCATCCCCGGCCAGCGTCAGCAGCCCTGCCGTCGTTCCTGCGACCCGCAAGACGTTGGTGAACCCGATGTTGCGACTCCCGGCGGTCCGGGGGTCCACGCCGCCAAGATACTTGGCAACGACCACCCCGAACGGGATGGAGCCGAGCAGGTAGCCCCCGGCAGCCATCGCGGCCGGTAGCCAATCACTAAGCAGCATGAGGGAGATCCCGGCGCCGCGCGGAGGCTACAGCTCCTTAAGCGCCACTTGTCGCCAAAAGCTGAGGAGGTACCGGCCGCCTGAAATGAGCGCCAACGCCAAGGCCGCATACAGCACGACGGTGCCCACGAGGTGGAGATTCCACGCCGCCGGCACGATCCCGTCTTCGAGGATGAGGAGGACGATCGCGACCACTTGCGCGACCATCTTGTACTTGCCGATCGTCTCCGCCGACAGGACGATGCCCTGCGAGGCGGCGATGGCTCGGACGCCCGTGACCGCGACTTCCCGCGCGATGATCAGAATAGCCACCACCGCGGCCACTCGTTGAAGCTGCACGAGGAGGATCAGCCCGGACAGGACCAGCAGTTTGTCCGCGATCGGGTCGAGCAGCCGCCCCAGCTTGGTCACCTGCGACCGCCGCCGGGCGAGATACCCATCCAGCAGGTCGGTCACGGCTGCGATCACAAACACCACCGCGGCCGCCAGCGACCGGCCCGGGGTCGGGGTCCAAAATAGCAGCACAAAGACCGGGATCAACAAGATCCGGGAGAGCGTCAAGAGGTTGGGGAGATTCACATTCGGGTGCCCGGCCTCCCACCCTGCCGCGATCGGTCCCGTCTGCTTAACGCCCTCCGTAACCGGCATCGCCCCCCGCCTCTCAGACCGACCCCTCGCCCGCGAGATCAGACGACCCCGCTCTTGAGCAAATCGTGCATGTGAATCACACCGACCATCTGCCCCTGCTCCCCGAGCACCACGAGTGAGGTAATGGAAAACTGTTCCATGATTTGAACGGCGCGGGCCGCCAGATCGTCCGGGCCGATGGTCTTCGGATTCTTGCTGGCCAGGTCCCCTGCCCGCGCCGTCGCCACATCGATACCCTTTTCCAGGCAGCGCCGCAGGTCGCCGTCCGTCACGACGCCCTGGAGCCGGCCGTGCGCGTCCACCACCGTGGTCATCCCGAGTTTCTTCGAGGTGATTTCCTTGATCGCATCCCGGGCTGAGGCGCGCTGGTCCACGCGAGGAATGGCCTCTCCCTGATGCATGAGATCCCGTACTTTCAGCAAGAGCCGACGGCCCAGGGTGCCGCCAGGATGAAATTGGGCGAAATCTTCTTCCTTCAACCCGCGCTTGTCGAGCAACGCGATCGCGAGGGCGTCCCCCATGGCGAGTGCGGCCGTGGTGCTGGCGGTGGGCGCGAGCCCCATCGGACAGGCTTCCTCCTTCACCGACACGTCCAGCACCACTTCGCTGTTCTTCGCCAGCGTGGACTGCACCCGCCCGGTCAAGGCGATCACGGGAATGCTCAACCGTTTCACGAACGGCAGCAGCTTGAGCACTTCTTCGGTCTCACCGCTGTTGGAGATCGCGATGAACACATCCCGCCGTGCGAGCATGCCCAGATCGCCGTGCACTCCCTCGGCCGGATGCAGGAAGAACGCGGGAGTCCCGGTGCTGGCGAGGGTCGCGGCGATTTTTTGACCGATAAGGCCGGATTTCCCCATTCCCGACACCACCACCTTGCCGGCACAGTGGTACAGCAGATCTATCGCATCGGTAAACCGATGATCGAGCCGATCGACCAACCCGGCGATGGCCCGCGCCTCGATTTCCAGGACACGCTTCCCCTGCGGGATGCTCATAGGCCTCCCTCGGCTCCTTTCCCCGCTGCCCGGCAGATTCGCACCAGCCGCTCCAGCAGGGGCTTCAATTGATGGAGGGGGACCATGTTGGGACCGTCGGACAACGCCGCGTCCGGGTCCGGATGCACCTCCATGAAGAAGCCGTCACAGCCTGCCGCCGCCGCGGCCGCGGCCAGCGGCGCGACGAACTCGCGCTGGCCCGATGACCGAGTCCCCGCCCCTCCCGGCAACTGCACGCTGTGGGTGGCGTCAAACACGACCGGGTACCCCAAGCTCCGCATGATCGGCAGGGCGCGCATGTCCACCACGAGGTTGTTGTACCCGAACGACGACCCTCGCTCGGTCAACAGGATGCGCGCGTTGCCGCTCTCCTCCAGTTTCTTCACGACATTCCCCATTTCCCACGGCGACAGGAACTGCCCCTTTTTGACGTTCACCACTCGCCCGGTCTTGGCCGCCGCGACCAGCAGATCGGTCTGGCGACAGAGAAAGGCCGGAATTTGGAGAATGTCGGCGGCCTCGGCAGCCTGCGCGGCCTCGTCCGCACTGTGAATATCGGTCAGCACCGGCACGCCCACCTGCTCCCTGACCTTGCGCAGCACGGCGAGGCCCGCGCGGATGCCCGGCCCACGAAAGGAGGTGATCGAGCTGCGGTTCGCCTTATCGTAGGAGGACTTGAACACATACGGAATGCCGAGCGCGCGCGTGATCTCGGCGATGCGCTGAGCGGTCTCCAGCACGATCCGCTCGCTCTCGATCACACAGGGACCCGCGATCACGAAATGCGGGTGGGATGCGCCGACCTTGAACGGACCGAGGTCAATCTCCCGCGGCATGACCGATTCCTTCGTGCTTCGATTCGCTAGCACGACTATGTCTTCGCATGAGAAGATTCAACAAAGCATGCTCACTCAGCACGAAGTCCTGCCCGTCGAGAGCCTCCGGGTCGAACGAAGGGAATGAATTCGTCATTCCGAGCAAAGTCGAGGGACGACGAATTCATGACTCGAAGGACTTCGGCGACACCCGTCTGGGCCCCCTTACTGCCCGCATTTTCTCCGCAAGGCCGCCCCGATAAAGGCGCTGAAGAGCGGATGGGGGCGATGGGGCCGTGAGTTAAACTCGGGATGAAATTGGGTGGCCACAAACCACGGGTGATCCCGCAACTCGACGATCTCCACCAGCCGTTCATCCGGCGACAGTCCGCTCAGGATGAGCCCATGCGCCGTCAGGGTCTGCCGATAGGTATTGTTGAACTCATACCGATGACGATGGCGCTCTCCCACTTCCAATACCCCATAGGCCTTGTGCGCCACGCTCCCCTCGAGAATGCGGCAGGCGTAGGCGCCCAGCCGCATGGTGCCCCCCATCTCACGGACCGCCCGTTGATCCGCCATCAGATCGATGACCGGATGCGGGGTCTGGGGGTCGAATTCGGAGCTGTTCGCCCCCGGCAATCCGGCCACGTGCCTGGCCAGCTCGATCACGGCACATTGCATGCCCAGGCACAGCCCGAAAAACGGAATGCCGGCTTCCCGCGCATGGCGGATGGTCTCGATCTTTCCTTCGATCCCCCGGGCCCCGAACCCGCCGGGGATCAGGATCCCGTCCGCATCCCGCAGGACTGGTTCGGTTCCCCGCCGTTCGATCTCTTCGGACTCGATCCAGTGAACCGTCACGCGGGTCTCATGGTCGATGCCGCCATGCACCAACGCTTCGCCCAGGCTCTTGTACGATTCTTTCAGCCCGATGTATTTCCCCACCAACGCCACCGAGACCTCGTGCTTCGGATGCTTGATCTTCTGCACGATGGCGTCCCATTCGCGGAGATTGGGGGGGCTGGCGTCCAGCCGGAGCGAGCGAACGATCAATTCGTCCAGGCCTTCCTTTCGGAACACGATCGGGACCTCGTACACGGTCTCCACGTCCTTGGCCGTGATGACCGCGCCTTTCTCCACGTTACAAAACAGCGCGATCTTCTCTTTCAAGTCGGGCGGCAGATAGCGGTCGGTGCGGCACAAGAGGATGTTCGGCTGAATGCCGATCTCCCGCAGTTTGTTCACGGAATGCTGCGTCGGCTTCGTCTTCAACTCACCGGCGGCCCCGATATACGGGACCAGGGTCAAGTGCACGTACAGGACGTTTTCCCGGCCGACGTCGTACGGCATCTGCCGAATCGCCTCCAAGAACGGCAGGCTTTCGATGTCCCCGACCGTCCCGCCGATCTCGACGATCGCCACATCGCTCCCTTTGGCCACGTCCAGGATGGACCGCTTGATCTCGTCGGTGATATGGGGCACGACCTGCACCGTCCCCCCCAGGTAATCGCCACGGCGTTCTTTCGTAATCACCGCGTGATAAATCCGACCGGTGGTGTAGTTGTTCTCCTTCGTCAGCGTCAACGCGGTGAACCGCTCGTAATGGCCGAGATCCAGGTCCGTTTCCGCGCCGTCCGCGGTGACGAAGACTTCCCCGTGCTGATAGGGATTCATCGTGCCTGGATCGACATTAATATAGGGATCCAGCTTGAGGAAGGTGATCTTGAGTCCGCGGCTTTCCAGGAGAGTGCCGATGGAGGCCGAGGCCAGTCCTTTACCCAGCGACGACACCACCCCGCCGGTCACGAAGATGTACTTGCTCATCATTCAGGCCTTCCCGCCGACCTCAATCTTCGGCGCGTTCTTTTCCCGGCGTGCCAGTCGCTCCAGGACCGCCGCCCCCGTTTCGAGGTCCTCCGGGGTGTCGATCCTGAGCGACGCATGCTCGGTTTCCCACACGCGGATCCGAATGCCGTGCTCCAGTGCCCGGAGCTGCTCCAGCTGTTCGGCTTCTTCAAGGGGCCCCGTGGGTAACTCCGCCAGCCGCAGCAAGGTCTCGCGTGCGTAGATGTACATGCCGAGATGCATGTAATACAACCCGGGCTCTCTTCCACCGGCCGGGTGGTCCCGCCGGTGAGGAATGGGCTCACGCGAAAAATAGAGCGCGTCACCGGTGCGGTCCGTCACGACCTTCACGACGGCCGGATTCCGCACGTCGTCCGGCGAGGTCAGTCTCCGCTTCAGCGTCCCCATCCCCGCCCCGCTCTCCAAAAAGGGGGTGACCAGATCCGGGATCAGCTCCGGGTGGAGGAGGATCTCGTCACCTTGGAGATTCACCAAGGTCTGGCCTGTCACCTGTCGCGCCACGGCTGCCACCCGATCGGTCCCGGTCCGGAACGGACCGGTGGTCATGACGACCGTTCCGTCAAACCCCTTGACCGCCTCGGCAATACGGGAGTCGTCGGTGGCGATCAACACCTGGCCAACGCCCCGCGAGGACCGCGCGTGCTCGTAGACGTGTTGGATGAGCGGCTTGCCGAGCAGCATGGCCAGGGGCTTTCCCGGAAACCGCGACGACCCGAACCGGGCCGGGATGACAACCGTGACCGCGGAACTGCGACTAGGCATGCGTCAGTGCCTCCGAGAGCTGGCGCGCGGTCACCACGGCGGTGCCAACCACCCCGACCACGATCCCGGCTGCGTGATTCGCGAGCACCGCCCCATCCCGGATGGAGGCCCCGGTCGCCAGGGCAAGCGCCAGGGTGCCCACCACCGTATCGCCGGCGCCGGTGACATCATACACCTGACGCGCCACCGTAGGAATGTGCCATCGGGTCCCATCGGATTCAAACAGGCTCATGCCCTTCTCGCCACGGGTGACCAGGACGGACTGGCAGCTCAACCGCTGCCGGATGATCTCGCCGGCTTCCTCGACGGCTTGGTCATCGTCCGCGTGCACGCCGGCGGCCTGCAGGGCTTCCAGATGGTTGGGAGTCACGACGGTGACGCCTTTATAATAGGGGAAATGCTCCACTTTGGGATCCACAATGATCGGAATGCGCTGGAGCGCGGCCAGACGGGTGAGCTCCGCCATGAGCGCTCCAGTGACGACGCCCTTCGCGTAATCCGAGACGACCAGGCAGGAGATCTCACGCAATCGCGACTCGACATAGCGAAGCATGCGACGCTGGAGCGTGGCGTTGATTTCCGCCCGGCGTTCGACGTCGAACCTGACCACTTGTTGCTGGTGTGCGATGACGCGTGTCTTCCTGGTGGTGGGTCGATCCGGGTCGATCACCACGCCGCCACGCCCCTGCCGACGCACCCCCAACTCTTTCAACAGCCGCTGCCCGCCCTCATCCGCGCCCACGACCCCGCAGATGTCCGCCCGTCCCCCGAGGGAATGGATATTATTGTAGACATTGGCCGCTCCCCCGAGCTGAAGCGACTCGGACTCGACCAGGACCACGGGGACCGGCGCCTCGGGAGAGATGCGACTCACCTTGCCCCAGATGTAATGGTCCAGGATCAGATCACCCACGACCAGAACGCCGGCCTGGGGAAACCGCTCGATATGTCGCTGCAGCGACTGTTGCGGCGCACGCGCGAGGCGCGTCTCGTCCCCGCCCCGAGTCCTCGTGGACGCTTTGCGCCTTACTGAATCGCTTTGCCGAGCCGATCCCATCGCACCCACCCCTGCCAGTCTCCCTGTCCGCTCCACGACCAGTAAATCCGGAAGGCCTTCCCCCTGATCTTCTCGGCGCTGACGTAGCCCCAAAATCGGCTGTCGAGACTCTGATCCCGGTTGTCACCCATCACAAAGAACTTCCCTGCGGGGACGGTGACCGGACCAAAGTTATCCCGCGGATTGATCGCGCCGTCGATGACTCCGGGGTCCACCCGTTGCGTATACCCGTGATCATCGAGCGGCGCCCCGTTCACGAAGACCACCTTGTTGCGGATCTCGACGGTATCGCCGGGCAGGCCCACCACGCGCTTGATGAAATCCTTGTCCTCGTCTTCCGGATAGCGGAACACAATGATGTCCCCGCGCTGAGGGGCCCCGAACGACAGCAGCGAGCTGGAGGTATAGCACGTCATGGGCGGAAAGCTCATGCTGAACCGGCAGGTCCCAGGCCACTGCAGCCCATAGGAGAGCTTACTGACCAGGATATGATCCCCGATCACCAGCGTCGGAATCATCGACCCGGACGGAATCTTGAAGGCCTGAACGACGAAGATTCGGATGGCAAAGGCCAGCAGCATGGCCACGACGATCGCTTCCGCGTATTCGCGGAACACCGATTTCCGACGAGGTGCAGATTCGACGCGCGCGCCCGGGACCGCCAGGGACTCCGACACCGGCGGCGAGACGGCCTCCGCTGAGGATCCCCCCGCATCCTCCAGACCCGGCTGGACCTCCTGTGGCTTCTGCTCCATGGCTACTCGTCGGTCACCTTGAGAAGCGCCAGGAACGCCTCCTGGGGCACCTCGACACGACCCACCTGTTTCATCCGTTTCTTGCCCTCCTTCTGTTTCTCCCACAGTTTCCGCTTCCGGGTGATGTCCCCGCCATAACACTTGGCCGTGACGTTCTTCTTGAGCGCGCCGACCGTCTCGCGGGCGATCACTTTATTCCCGATCGCCGCCTGGATGGCCACCTCGAACATCTGCTTCGGGATGACTTCCTTCATCCTTTCGGCGAGAAGCCGCCCTCTGAGCCGAGCCTTGTCCCGATGCGTGATGAAGGAGAGCGCGTCCACCGTTTCCCCGTTGAGCAGCACGTCCAGCTTGACGAGGTCCGACTCCCGGTATCCGATCACTTCATAGTCCAGGGAGGCGTACCCCTGGGTCTTGGACTTCAGACGGTCATAGAAATCCAGGATGACTTCGTTGAGCGGTAACTCGTAGGTAAGCATGACCCGGCTCGGGTCCAGGTACTGCAGTCCCATCTGCACGCCCCGCCGCTCCTGGCAGAGCTGGAGAATACCGCCCACGTGGCGCTCGGGCGTGATGATGGTAGCTTGAATGAAGGGCTCTTCGAACCGCTCGATCGTGGACAACGGGGGGAGTTTCGACGGATTCTCAATGGTCAGGGTCTCACCCGACGTCGTGAGGATCCGATAGACGACCGTGGGGGCCGTGGTGATCAGGGTCAGGCCGTACTCCCGCTCGAGGCGTTCCTGAATGATCTCCATGTGCAACAAGCCCAGAAACCCGCACCGGAATCCGAATCCCAACGCCAGGGAGGTTTCGGGCTCATACCTGAACGACGAATCGTTCAAGCGCAGCTTCTGCAGCGCATCGCGCAGGTCTTCAAACTGGGCCGCATCCGTCGAGTACAACCCGCAGAAGACGAGCGGCTTCACCTCCTTATAGCCCGGGAAGGGCGAGGCCGTGGGCCGGGCCGCGTCCGTGATCGTATCTCCGATCTTCGTGTCGGCGACCTCTCTCATCCCGGCGCACACATACCCGACCTCGCCCGCCGCGAGCCCGTCGGTCTTCATCCGCTTCGGCGTAAACACGCCCACCTCGATGACCTCGAAGATCCGATTATTCGACATCGCGCGAATCTTCATGCCGGGCCGGATCTGGCCATCGATCACCCGAGTCAGCACGATCACGCCCTGGTAATTGTCAAACCACGAATCGAAGACCAGTGCCTTCAGCGGCTTGTCGGGATCGCCGGAAGGTGGAGGGATTCGCGCAATGACCGCCTCCAGCACGTCCCGGATCCCCCGGCCTTCCTTGGCGCTCACCGCCAAGGCGTCCTTGACCTCCAGCCCCAACACCTCCCGGATCTGACGCGTGACGCCCTCGACGTCCGCGTTGGGCAGATCAATCTTATTGATGACCGGCAGGATCGTCAGGTGGTTGGCCACGGCGAGATGTGCGTTGGCGATCGTCTGCGCCTCCACGCCCTGGCTTGCATCGACCAAGAGCAACGCTCCCTCGCAGGCCGCCAGGCTGCGAGAGACTTCGTAGGTGAAGTCGACATGACCCGGCGTATCGATCAGGTGCATCGAGTAGGTCTGCCCATCGTTGGCCCGATAGTGGAGCGCGACCGTATGGGCCTTGATCGTGATGCCCCGCTCACGTTCGAGGTCCATGGCATCGAGGATCTGTTCGCGGGACTCTCGGGCTGTGATGGCGCCCGTGGCTTCAAGGATCCGGTCAGCGAGGGTAGATTTCCCGTGATCGATGTGCGCGATAATCGAAAAGTTCCGGATGTGAGTTTGCAAATCCCTGCTCTGCCTCACAAAACCGCTTCATTATAGTAAGTCATCCGCATCTTGTCAAAGAGTTGTCAACGGGCCCTTGCGCCATTATAATCCGCAGACCCTGGCAGGTCTGCGAGGACTCACGTGACGCGACGGCTCCGTTCCCACGAGCTTGCCGACTGGGATCGTGCGCACCTGTGGCACCCGTTCACGCAGATGCAGGAATGGGAGCAGGAACGCCCCCTGATCATCGAGCGCGGGAAGGGTCCTTACCTCATCGACAGTCTCGGACGGAAGTATTTGGACGGCGTGTCGTCTCTGTGGGTCAACGTCCACGGACACCGGCACCCCGCGCTTGACCGTGCGATCCACCGCCAGCTCGCGAAGATCGCCCACAGTACGTTGCTCGGGTTGTCCAACCCCCCGGCCATCCTGCTGGCGCGCGAGCTGATCCGTCTGGCCCCGCCGGGGCTGACCCGAGTGTTCTACTCGGACGACGGATCCACCGCCGTCGAAGTCGCGCTCAAGATGGCGGTCCAGTATTGGCAGCAGCATGTCCCGCGCGCCGGGCCGAAACGGACCTTCCTGCATCTCAGACTCGGCTATCATGGGGACACCGTCGGCGCGATGAGCGTGGGGGGGATCGACCTCTTCCAGAAGCGGTTCCACCCGCTCCTGTTTTCTACGCTCGCCGCCGATCCTCCGTACTGTTACCGGTGTCCCCTGGGATTAGCGTACCCGTCCTGCGCGATCGCGTGCCTCGAACCGATCGAAGACATGCTGAAGCAGCGGCATCGGGAGATCGCCGGACTGATCATCGAACCGCTCGTCCAGGCCGCCGCCGGCATGCTGACCGCCCCTCCCGGCTACCTCACGCGCATCCGTGACCTCTGCAGCCGGTACCACGTGCTGCTGATTGCGGATGAAGTGGCAACCGGATTCGGGCGAACAGGACGGATGTTCGCCTGCGACCACGAAGGGGTCACGCCGGATTTGATGGCCATCGGCAAGGGACTGACCGGGGGGTATCTTCCGCTGGCTGCCACGCTGGCGACCGAGGAGATCTACCGGGCCTTCCTGGGAACGCATGAGGAGGGGACCGCGTTCTTTCACGGTCATAGCTATGCTGGGAACCCGATCGGCTGCGCGGTGGCTCTGGCGAACCTGACAGTGTTCCGGAGAGAACGCACACTAACTCGGATGGAGGCACGAATCTCCGCCCTCAGCCGATTGCTCCGCCCTCTCTCCAAGCTGGCGCATGTCGGAGACATCCGGCAGCGTGGCTACATGGTGGGCATCGAACTGGTCAAGGACCGCGCGACGCGTATCCCCTACCCGCTGGCGCACCGGATCGGGCATCGGGTGGCGATGGAGGCCCGTCGGCGAGGGCTGGTGATCCGGCCCCTGGGCAACGTCATGGTGCTGATGCCCCCGCTCATCACGAAGCTGCGTGAGCTCACCCGCATGGTCCGCATGCTCCACGACTCCATCCGCACCGTCACCGAATCCTAGCTCGGCGAGACAGAGGTGCGGTCGGTATACGTCGTCCTGCTCGTGAGGTATACTGGGTCCCGTACGCGCACGGCTGACACCTGATCGCAACGAGCGCAAGAGAACGGAGTGACGCATGCCCCGCGATCTTCCCCTCGGGAACGGCTCGCTGCTCGTGAACTTCGACGCCTCGTATCAACTCCGTGACCTCTACTGGCCGCATGTGGGGTTGGAGAATCATTCCAATGGCCACGTGTTTCGCTTCGGGGTCTGGGTGGATGGCCGGTTCAGGTGGCTGGATGACCCTGGCTGGTCACGCCGGCTGCGCTATGCCGACGAGACGCTGGTGACCGAGGTCGAGCTCTCGCATCCTGATCTCGACCTCGAGCTCCGGTGTCGCGATGCCGTGGATTTTCACCAAAATCTCTATCTGCGTCAGATCGACGTGAGGAATCCAACTGATCGCCACCGTGAGGTTCGGTTCTTTTTCCATCACGACCTGTATATTTCCTCGCACGAAGTCGGCGACACCGCCTACTACGAGCCGGAACGACGCGCCGTCTATCATTACAAGGGGCCACGCTGGTTTCTCATCAACACCGCCACGCCGGGGAAGCAGCCCGAGGACGCGACGGATACGGTGGAAGGGTGGCATATTGGCGTGCATCAATGGGCCTGCGGGCACAAAGGGGTCAACAGCCTGCAGGGAACCTGGAAGGACGCCGAAGACGGCCTCTTGTCCGGCAACCCCATCGCGCAGGGATCGGTGGACTCCACGGTCGCCGCCCATCTCACGGTTCCCCCGCAGATGACCCAGACGACCTATTACTGGCTGGCGGCGGGCTCGACCTTTGAGGAAGTGACCCGGCTCAATCGCTCGGTGCGTCAGCGCGGTCCCTGGCATTTCATCAACCGGACCGCCGCCTACTGGCATCTCTGGCTTGATACGCATCGGCCGGATTTCGCCGATCTCCCGTCGGACGTGAGCCGCATCTACTTGCTCAGCCTGTTGATCCTGAGGACGCAAATCGATAACGGCGGCGCGATCCTTGCGGCCAACGACTCGGATATCGCCTCCACGGTTCGCGATACCTACTCGTACATGTGGCCGCGGGACGGCGCGCTGACGGCCCATGCCCTGGACCTCGCCGGGTATCTGGACCTCACCCGCCCCTTCTACCGGTTCTGCCGCGAGGTCCTCAGCAAAGAGGGCTTCCTGCTGCACAAGTACAACCCGGACCAGACGCTGGCCTCGAGCTGGCATCCGTGGATCCGCGACGGCCGCAAAGAGTTACCGATCCAAGAGGACGAAACCGCGTTGGTCATCTGGGCCCTGTGGTTGCATTTTCAGAAGTGGAAGGATATCGAATACATCAAGCCGCTCTACCGCGCGCTCATCATTCGCGCCGCCGATTTCATGGCGTCCTATTGCGATCCGAAGACCGGGTTGCCGCAGCCATCCTACGACCTCTGGGAAGAGCGCCGGGGGGTGCTGGCCTTCACCACCGCCACGGTCTGGGCGGGACTAACCGCCGCCGCCAGGTTCGCGACGGCCTTCGGGGAAACGGCCTGCGCTGAGGAGTACAGCGCCGCAGCAGCCCGCATGAAGCAGAGTGTGGGCGCCGTGCTGTATCGGCCGGAACTCAAGCGCTTCGTGCGGATGGCCAACCAACGATCCGACGGGAGTTGGGAATTCGACGAGAAACTCGATGCGTCGCTCTTCGGCCTCTGGTATTTCGGGATGTTTCCGCCCGATGACCCGCGGATCACCGAGACCATGACCGCCCTACAAGAGGGTCTGCGGGTCAAGACGTCCGTCGGAGGGATCGCACGCTACGAGAACGACTACTACCACCAGCAGAGCCAGGATCTGGCCAACGTTCCCGGCAACCCCTGGTTCATCTGCACGCTCTGGCTGGCCCAATGGGCCATCGCGACCGCCCGGACGAAAGCCGATCTCAAACCGGCGGTGGCCCTCTTCGAATGGTGCGTCCACCACGGCCTGCCCTCAGGCGTCCTGGCTGAGCAGGTGCACCCTTATACCCATGCCCCGCTCTCGGTCTCTCCCCTCACCTGGAGCCACGCCACGTTCGTGATGGCGGTGCAGGAATATCTGGCCCAGTGGCGGGCGCTGCGAACGTGATCCGGCCCTGTTTCACCGAGTAGTCAGGAGACTTCGATCCAGCGAGGCCGACGGGGGTGCGCGCCACGACAGGACCCGCCTATCACGAGACTTCGATCCGTTCGCCGCGGCCAAGCTTCAGCCATTCGGCGGCGCTCCCTTCCTTCACAAAGACCTCCAACTGCCCGTTGCTATTGATCAAGGCCTGGGGAGCGTCGGGGCTTCCTTCGGCGTAGTGGCTGGTCAGCCCCTCGATCACCGTCCCTCCGACTCGGATCGTGACGCGGCTGCGCCGTAACTTTCCCTGCACCTCCTTCAGATGAAGGGGGGTCACGTTCGAGATGAGGTTGCCGAAATGGTCCACATAGATGATGCGGCCGACCAACGCCTGCCCCTCCCAGGCGGGCTCCTGACTCGACAGCCGCACATAGTCCCGAATCAAGCGCCCGTAGGAACCGGGGGGTTGTCCTCGCGTCAGCCAGGCCGCCGCGGGGGCGAAGAGATCGCGTCCGTCGAAGGTCGCCCCTTCGGCATCCAGCCGGTACTGCTTATTCTCGATCTCGCGCACCTCGACCGACACCTCCTCCTGAAGAACATCGGTGAGCACGCCATTGTCCGGCGCCACAAAGTAATACCGGGAGCTGGTCACCAGCAGCGGACGTCGTGCGCTCCCGACTCCGGGGTCCACCACCACGACATGGACCGTCCCCTCCGGGAAGTAGCGATAGCAGGATTTCAGTAGATAGGCCGCCTCGTCCACCTGCTGGGGCCTCACCTGATGCGAGAGATCCACGATTCTGGCTTGGGGGTTGATGTTCAGGATCACTCCTTTCATGCTGGCGACGAAGTAATCCCGCTCGCCGAAGTCGGTCAGCAGGGTCACGACGGAAATGGCACTTGGCATAGGCGAACCGTAGGCTGAGGTTCAGGTTCAGGTTCAGGAAGCGCGCCCGAGGGATTCAGTTTCACGTCAGGTTTTCCCTGAACCTCAGCCTTGACCTCAGCCTGTCTGCCTCAGAGTTCCCCAAACGTGATGCCCCGGATCTCATAGGCGACGACGCGGGCCGGCGTGGTCACTTCCACCTGATCGCCGACGCGCCGCCCGATCAGGGCCTTGCCGACCGGAGACTGGACCGAGATTTTCCCGTTCTTCAGGTCGGCCTCGTCCTGTCCGACCAGCGTGTACTGCTTCTGCTGCTTGGACTCCAGATCCAGCAGCAGGACCGTCGCCCCGAACACCACCGTCTCGCTGGAGAGGTTCGCGGTGTCGATGATCCGCGCATCGGCCAGCTTCCGCTCCAGCTCCGTGATCCGTGATTCGATGAAGCCCTGGCGGTCTTTGGCTGCTTCATATTCGGCATTCTCAGTGAGATCGCCGTGGGACCTCGCCTCAGCAATCGCCTCGATCGCTTTCGGCCGCTCCACCTTGCGCAACCGGTCCAGCTCAGCCTTGAGCACTTCGTAGCCTTTCTTGGTGATCGGTGTGGGCATGGGGCCTCCGCTGAGAGCCGAGAGCTGAGAGCTGTCAGTTGTGGTGATATTCCTGCAGCGATCGGATCGTGAGCCCTTTTCGCAGCGCGGCCTCCATGCCCATGACCGCCGCCCTGGCTCCGGGCATCGTGGTGCAGTAGGGCAGTCCTTTCTGGAGCGCCTCGCGGCGGATCGATGCCGAGTCGGCCTGGGAGGATTCGCTTCCGACCGTGTTCACGACCAGACTGATCTCGCCGTTCTTGATATGGTCTACGATGTGGGGACGGCCTTCCGTGACTTTATTGACCGGCTCGACCTCGACGCCGTGGTGTTGAAGATACGCCGCGGTGCCCCGGGTGGCCTCGAGCAGAAACCCCAGCCGGCGCAGCCGGCGCGCCACCTCAAGCGCCGCCGGCTTGTCGTGGTCTTTCACGCTCAACACGACCCTCCCGGCGCGCGGGAGCGGGACCCCCGCCGCAGCCTGGGATTTCGCGAAGGCCCAGCCGAAATCGTCGTCGATGCCCATTACTTCCCCGGTGGACTTCATCTCCGGGCCCAACAACACGTCCACCCCCGCAAACTTCGTGAACGGGAACACGGCTTCCTTGACCGCGACATGGCGCAGTGTCGGCGCCTCCGTGAATCCGAGCGCCTCCAGCGTCTTGCCCATCATCACCTTCATGGCCAGTTTGGCGAGCGGAACCCCGATCGCCTTGCTGACAAACGGCACCGTCCGGGAGCCGCGCGGGTTGACCTCCAGCACGTACAGGTGGCCGCCGCGGACCGCAAACTGGGCGTTCATCAACCCGACCACGCCCAACTCCATGGCCAGCGCGGCGGTCTGGCGGCGGATCTCCGCGACCATGTCTCCCTCCAAGGTGTAGGGGGGCAGCGAACAGGCCGAGTCACCCGAGTGGACTCCCGCCTCCTCGATGTGCTCCATGATCCCCGCGACCACCACCTGCCGCCCGTCCGAAATCGCATCCACGTCGATTTCGATGGCGTCTTCCAGGTACTTGTCGATCAACACCGGGTGATTGGGCGAGGCCTTCACGGCCGAGGCCATGTAATCCAACAGACCCGGCTCGTGAAAGACGATCTGCATGGCACGTCCGCCCAGGACGTACGAGGGGCGGACCATCACCGGGTACCCGATCTTGGCCGCCGCGCGGGCCGCTTCCTCCACCGATCGCGCCATCCCGCTGTCCGGCTGGCGAAGCCCCAGCTGAACCAGGAGGGATCGGAAGCGCTCCCGATCTTCGGCGCGGTCAATCGCGTCAGGACTCGTGCCGAGGATCTTCACGCCGGCCCGCGCCAGCGGCAGCGCCAGCTTGAGCGGCGTCTGCCCGCCAAACTGGACGACCACCCCGATCGGGCGCTCACGATCCACGATGTTCAGGACGTCTTCTTCCGTCAACGGCTCAAAATAGAGCCGATCGGAGGTGTCGTAATCCGTGCTGACTGTCTCCGGATTACAGTTGACCATGATCGTCTCGAACCCCTCCTCCCGGAGAGCGAAGGCCGCGTGCACGCAGCAGTAATCAAACTCGATTCCCTGTCCGATCCGGTTGGGCCCACCGCCGAGAATCATGACCTTGCGCCGATCGGTCGGACGCGACTCACACTGCCCCTCGTAGGTCGAGTACAGGTAGGGGGTATGCGCCTCGAACTCCGCCGCGCAGGTGTCCACCCGTTTGTAGGTCACGCCGTGCGCGGCTCCTTGGGACGAACCAGCAGCCCGCCGGCGCCTCAGCTCTCCCGTCTCGACTCCGGTCAATTGGGCGAGGCGCTCGTCGGAGAAGCCGAGCCGCTTCGCCTCCCACAGCAGGTCAGGGTCGAGTGACGAAGTCGCGGCCCCCAGCCGGCGTTCGAACTCGACCAGCTCGTGGATCTGGTCCAAGAACCATGGATCGATCCTGGTCAGCGCAGCGAGTTCCTCGACTGACACCCCCAGCCGCATGGCGTCCGCCACGTGCCAGACCCGGTCGGGATGCGGAGTCTGGAGCGCGCTCCGCACGCGCGCCGCCAGCTCGTCCCGGTTCGCCCCAGGAGGGACGGCGCCATCAAGCCCGTGCAAGGAGCCCAGCCCGAAGCGGTCCACCTCCAGGGACCGGATCGCCTTTTGCAGCGCCTCCTTGAAGGTCCGTCCGATCGCCATCGCCTCCCCCACCGACTTCATCTGGGTGGTCAAGGTGGGATCAGCGCCCGGAAACTTCTCGAAGGCGAACCGCGGCATTTTCACCACCACATAGTCAATGGTGGGCTCGAACGCGGCCTTGGTCACGCGGGTAATGTCGTTCGAGAGTTCGTCCAGCGTATACCCCACCGCCAGCTTGGCCGCAATTTTGGCGATCGGGAACCCGGTGGCCTTGGAGGCCAGCGCCGAGCTGCGCGACACCCGCGGGTTCATCTCGATGACCACCAGGTCGCCCGTCTCCGGGTGCACGGCGAACTGGATATTGGAGCCCCCCGTGTCCACCCCGACCTCCCGAATGATCCGGACCGCGGCGTCCCGCATCACCTGATACTCTTTGTCGGTCAAGGTCATCGCCGGCGCCACCGTGATGCTGTCTCCCGTATGAACCCCCATCGGATCGACGTTCTCGATCGGGCAGACGATCACCACGTTGTCCTTCAGATCCCGCATGACCTCGAGCTCGAATTCCTTCCAGCCGATGACCGATCGCTCGACCAGGATTTCCCCCACCGGGCTCATGGCGAGTCCCCATTCCACGTGCCGCTCAAACTCCTCCCGGTTGTAGGCGATGTTCCCGCCGGTGCCGCCGAGGGTGAAGGACGGGCGGACAATGGCCGGGAAGCCGATTCGCTCGGCCACCCTCGCGGCTTCCTCCCGCGTCCTGGCCGATCCGCTCTCAGGCGTCTTGAGCCCGATCCGCCCCATCGCAAGCTTGAAGGCCTCCCGGTCCTCGGCCTTGTGGATCGCTTCGGCGGAGGCCCCGATCAGCTCCACGCCATACTTGGAGAGCGTCCCGCGCTTGGCCAGCCCCACCGCGATGTTCAACGCGGTTTGTCCTCCCATCGTGGGCAGCAGGGCATCCGGGCGTTCGCGCTCGATCACCTGCTCCACCACCTCCACCGTCACGGGCTCCAGATACGTGCGGTCGGCCAACTCCGGATCGGTCATGATGGTGGCCGGATTGCTGTTGAGCAGAATGACCCGGTAGCCTTCCTCCTTCAGAGCCTTGCACGCCTGTGTGCCGGAATAGTCGAACTCGCAGGCCTGCCCGATGACGATGGGGCCTGACCCGATCAGGAGGATGCTCGTGATGTCAGTCCGTCTCGGCATGGTCCTTCCAAGTTAACCTGAACTCGGCATCGGCCCGATCCCCGGACGGTACGGCCGTGACGGCGAGGCTGGCGTCTGCTCAGCCGGCGCGCTGGTCGGATGATAGAACCGCAACGCATCCGGAACCCACGCCTCAATCTGCTGGATCCGGCTGACGTCCGACGGGTGAGTGGACAGAAACTCCGGAATCGCGGCCGCCGACCGAAAACAAAGCTTCCCGATCATGTTCCGTGGACACCCGCTCATCCGCTCCCAGAACGGCACCGCCTCCCGTGGATCGTACCCCGCTTCCGCCATCAGCCGCAGCCCGATAAAGTCCGCCTCGGACTCCTGCCTCCGGTTGAAGGGCAACGCCACTCCCACGCCGTACGCGCTCTGGAGCCCTTGCATTGCACCGGGATCCACAACTCCGGCAACCGCACCGGCCATGGCGCCGAGCTGGGCGATCTGCTCAAGAATGTTGCGACTGATGCGCTCGGCTCCGTGCCGCTGCAGGGCGTGCGCCACCTCGTGCCCCATCACGGTGGCCAGCCCCGCGTCATTCTTGGTGTATTTGAGTATGCCGGTGAAGACAGCCACCTTGCCGCCCGGCAAGGCGAAGGCATTCACCATCCGATCATCCTGGATCACCGCAAATTCCCAGTGATACTCCGGCTTGTGGGCCGCCACGGCAATGCGTTGGCCGACTCGTTGCACCAACTCGTTGATTTCAGGGTTCTCGTTCAGCCGCGTCCCTCGCAGCACGTCACGAAAGGCCCGCACTCCCATCGCGATCTCTTTTTCTTCGGAGATGAAGATCAGTTGCTCACGGCCGGTGCCCGGCGCCCGATAACAGCCCCAGAGGGAACCGAACAGTCCAAGCGCAGTGCAGGTCGCCAGGGCGCCCTTGGCCCCCAGGTACAGGGCGGCCCGCCGACTGACCGGCGTCCGTAAGAATGTACTGATCGTGTGATCCGTTGATTGACCCATTGAAGGACCCATTCAGGCCGCACGAGACATCATCACATCACCAGATCACGACATTCCCCGTCACGGCATCCAGAGATACATGAATTGCGGGGTTCCTCCGCGCACGATGGCCATCAGATCGAGGCCGGACAGCGCGGTCCACCCGCTTCCCCCCTCCAGGACCCGCGAATAGATGTTGTGCCGGTATTCGCCGGGGCGCCGGTACACCACCACGCGGGCATCTGTGAGACCCGCCTGTCGTTTCGCCAGCTCGATGGCATCATCCAGGTAGCCGACGCTGTCCACAAGGCCGAGCGCCTTCGCCTGCTCGCCCGAGTAGATCCGCCCGTCCGCGAGCTTGCGAATCTCCTCAGGGGTGAGATTCCGCCGCCCTTCCTGGATGACGCTTAGGAACCGTTGATAGAAGGAGTCGATCACTCCTTGGAAGATGGCCCGTTCCTCGTCGGTCATGGTCCTGAACGGCGAGCCCATATCCTTCTTCGGGCCTGAGGCCACCGCCGTGGCTTCCAATCCGATTTTTTCCAGCAGTCCGCGGGCGTTCACGGTCAGCATGATCACGCCAAGACTCCCGGTCACCGAGGAGGGATGGACCATGATCTTGTCCGCCGCCACCGCCACGTAGTACCCCCCGGACGCGCCGACGTCCATGATCGAGGCGATCACGGGGATCTTTCGCTTCTCCTTGAACGCCCGGAGCTCATGGTAGAGGACGTCCGAGGCGGTGACCGTGCCGCCGGGACTGTTGATGCGCACCACCAGCGCCTTGACCTTCGAATCGTTGGCGGCGCGGGTCAACTCTTCTTTCAGATGGGCCACCGGATTCGGCTGTTCCACCAGGCCCTCGCTCTCACGAGAGCTGATCAGACCGGACAGCTCAACCATCAGCACCTTGTACGTCCCGGACCCGCTCAGCTGTTTTTCCTCGAGCGGGCCTGCCCCCGGTAAGAGGTTGATGGTGATGCATCCGGACAGCAAGGCCGCCGTGCCGACGAGCGCGAGGCCTTTCCACAATGACGTTCTCTCATGCATGGTTTGTCTCCATCATCCGCGTAAATTGCCGGAACAGATAGGCCGAGTCGTGCGGGCCGGGCGACGCCTCGGGATGGTACTGCACCGAGAGCACGGGCTGGTCCAGGCAGACCATCCCCTCGATGGAATCATCGTTGAGGCTGAGATGACTGATCGCCAGCCGTCCGAATCGAGTCTTCACCACCGCGTGGTCGGTCGAGTGTGGAGCGATCGCGCCCGGTGCCCGGACCGCGAAGTTATGATTCTGGGACGTGATCCCCACGGTTCGTGTCCGCAAGTCTATCACGGGATGATTGGCCGCATGGTGGCCGAATTTCAGTTTGTAGGTGGTCAGGCCCATGGCCAACCCCAGAATCTGATGACCCAGGCAGATGCCGAAGATCGGACGCCACCCGATCAAGGCCCGGACCGCCTCGATCGCGTAGGGAACCCCTTCTGGATCGCCGGGGCCGTTGGACAGCACGACGCCGTCCGGCTGCATCCTCTTCACCGAGTCAGCCGGCGTAGACGCCGGCACCACCGTCACGGCACACCCCGTATCCACCAACCGGCGCAGGATGTTCTGCTTGGTCCCGAAGTCATACGCGACCACTCGGAGTGTCCGTCCGACCAGGGACCGTTCGGAAGATCCGTGATCCGCCTCCGATGCCCACACGCCGGACCCATCCGTCCATTCATACGGCTGGCCGCAGGTGACCTCCGAGACCAGGTCGCGTCCCACGATGCCGGGAGCGGTGCGTGCCTTCTCCACCCCGCGGCGGGGATCCAGATCCACATGGGAGATCAGCCCCTGTTGGGAGCCGGCATCGCGCAGATGGCGGGTGAGCGCACGGGTATCCAGGCCCTCGATGCCGACCACGCGGGACTCCCGGAGATAATCATCCAAGGCCTGTTCGCTCCGCCAATTACTCGGCCGCCGGCTGGATTCCTTTACCACGAACCCTTCGGCCCAGATACGGCGCGACTCGACGTCTTCGCGCGTGATTCCATAGTTGCCGATGTGCGGACAGGTCATCGTGATGATTTGTCCTTTATAGGACGGGTCGGTCAGAATTTCCTGATACCCGGTCATGGCGGTATTGAACACCACCTCGCCGACCGTCTCGCTCTCGAAGCCGAGCGCGCGGCCCTCGAACACCGTGCCGTCCGCGAGCGCGAGAAGAGCCCTTTTCACGTGGTTGAAACTTCCTTCCTCATCCACTGCTGCAGCTTCACCGCCAGCAGGGCGATCCCTAAGCCGAGGTTGAACACATAGAGTCCACGGACCACCGCATGAGTCCGGAAGAAGGCGTCCAAGGCAGCCTTCTTCGCCGCCTCGTCCTGCGTCGCGAAGGCTTGCTCCTGGAGCCTCATCGACTCCGGGCCCAGGACCAGCCCGATCGCCGCTGCCACCATGATCATCACAAGCAGGAGCGCGAGTTCGGGACGACTGACCGCGGATCCGCTCCCTCGGTGGACCCACATCCTCCACGCCGCGGCGCTGACCAGGACGAGGATCGCGGCGGCCACCACCCGATTATACCCGTCGAAGACCCGCGTAAGGAACCGGCCTCCCGGTTCCATCCCAAACGAATTGAACACCGCCGGGATGACCGCGGCCATGATAACTACCAACCCTCCGGTCCAGATCGCGAGCGCCACCAGCTCCAGCGTGTGGCACACCAGCAGCCCTCGCCGTGGCGCGCGCCCCAGATCCATCGTGCCGCTCCCCGTCAGGCCGCGTCATGCACCACGCGGCCGGCCACAATCGTGGTGATCACCCGCCCCTTGACTTTCCATCCGGCGAACGGAGTGTTCCGGCTCTTGGACCGGAAGCGAGCCGGGTCCACCTCCCACTGTGCCTCCGGGTCTACCATCACGACATCGGCGTCCGCGCCGGGGGCGAGACTGCCTTTGGACAAGCCGAAGGCTCGAGCCGGCTCGGTCGTCAGCTTGGCGACCGCCGCCTCTAGCGAGAGAAACCCTTCCTCCACCAAGGCCAGCGTCAGCGGCAGCGCCGTCTCGAGCCCGACGATCCCGTTCGGAGCGGCCGCGAACTGCTGTTGTTTGTCCTGCACCGCGTGCGGCGCGTGGTCGGTCGCAATCACATCGATCGTCCCGTCGCGCAACCCCTCCTTGATCGCCTGCACGTCCTGCCACGTCCGAAGCGGTGGGTTCATCTTGGCGTGGGTGTTAAACCCGCGGACCGCCTCTTCCGTCAACGAGAAGTGGTGCGGGCAGACCTCAGCCGTCACCCGGATCCCGCGCGACTTGGCCGCGCGCACCATCCGCACCGATCCGGCGGTGCTGAGATGCGCGAGGTGCAGCCGCGCCGTGGTCAGTTCCGCAAGCGCCAGGTTGCGCGCGACCATCACGTCCTCCGCGGCCGACGGGATGCCCGGCAGGCCGAGCTGGGTGGACACGAGCCCTTCGTTCATGCAGCCCCCCTCGGAAAGATGCAGATCCTCGCAGTGATCGATCACCGGCAGATCGAACGCCAGGGCATACTCCATCGCGCGGCGCATGATCAGGCTGTTCATCACGGGCTGCCCGTCATCTGAAATCGCGACGCAGCCGGCGTGACGCAGCTCGCCGATCTCGGCCAGTTCTTTGCCCTCGGAGCCTTTGGTGATGGCCCCCACCGGAAACACATGGGCGTTGCCGGCCAAGCGGGCCTGCTCGAGGATGAACTCGGTGATCGACTGGTTGTCATTGACCGGACTCGTGTTCGGCATGCAGCAGACGGAGGTAAACCCGCCGGCGACGGCCGCCGCGGTTCCGGTCTGGATCGTGTCCTTGTATTCGAAGCCTGGTTCCCGCAAATGGACATGCAGGTCCACCAACCCCGGCAGCACCAGTTTCCCCCTCGCATCGATGATCGTGGTCGACGGGTCGGCCTTGCCCGCCGGCGGGCGAGTAGCTTCGTTAGCTAGTAGCGGACAGCTTGCAGCTAATAGCTCAGAGCTACTCGCTATTGGCTATTCGCTACCAGCTATTCGCTGTTCGCTACTCGCTATTCAATTTGCTCCTGAAAGCAGGTACAGGATCCCCATGCGGACCGCCACGCCGTTCGCGACCTGGTCCAGGATCACCGAGGAGAAGCTGTCAGCCACCTCCGGCGCCATCTCCACGCCACGGTTGACCGGACCCGGATGCATCACCAGAGCCCCGGCTTCCGCCAGCCTGACGCGTTCAGCGGTCAATCCGTACAGCCGCGAGTACTCCCGGATGGACGGAAAGAGCGCGCGCCCCTGGCGCTCCAATTGGAGACGGAGCATCATGATCACGTCCACGCCCCGCAAAGCCTCGTCGAGGTCGTAATACACGCGCACGCCCAGTCGGTCGAGATGGACCGGAATCATGGTCGGCGGGCCCACCGCTCTGATCTCGGCCCCCAGCTTGCTGAGTCCGAAGATATTGGACCGGGCGACCCGGCTGTGCGCGATATCTCCCACGATCGCGACGCGAAGCCCCTTGAAGTTCAACTTCTTCTCCCGCATCGTGAACAAGTCCAAGAGCGCCTGAGTCGGATGTTCGTGCCAGCCGTCGCCGGCATTGATCACGGAGGACTTCACTCCATTTGCCAACGTCTCCGCCGCGCCCGCGTCCGGATGGCGCAGCACGATGATGTCGGCTTGCATCGCCTCGATGTTGCGAGCCGTGTCCAGCAGCGTTTCGCCCTTCACCACGCTGCTGGAGGACGGCGAAAAGTTGATGACATCGGCGCTGAGCCGCTTGGCCGCCAATTCGAACGACGTCCGGGTCCTCGTACTCGGTTCGAAGAAGAGGTTGACCACCGTTTTCCCCCTCAGCGCCGGCACCTTCTTGATCTCGCGCCCGCTCACCTCTTTGAAGGAATCGGCGGTGTCCAGGATGAGCGTGATCTCGTCAAGGGTCAACGAGGCGATGCTGACCAGATCCTTGCGCTTGAGGCTCATCGCGCGCCTCCGCTCGCGTTCTTCAGCAGAACAACCCGGTCCTCTTCGCCCTCTTCTTCGAGGTACACGTGCACGATCTCCTCGCGGGAGGTGGGAATGTTCTTCCCGATGTACGTCGCTTTGATCGGGAGTTGCCGGTGCCCCCGGTCAACCAGGACCGCCAACTGGATCTCAGCCGGCCGGCCCAGGTCAATCAACCCATCCATGGCGGCGCGGATCGTCCGCCCGGTGAACAGGACGTCGTCCACCAAAATGACGTTCAGGTCCGACACGTTGAACGGAATCGAGGTTTTTCGCAGGACGGGTTGATCTTTCCGAATCCCAAGGTCATCGCGGTAGAGCGTGATGTCCAACTCGCCGATCGGCACCTGCGCGCGTTCGATCTCCTGAATCCGTCGCGCCAACCGGTGTGCGAGGTGCACCCCCCCGGTCCGGATCCCGACGAGCGCGATTTCCTGGGTGCCTTTATTCCGCTCCAGAATCTCGTGGGCGATGCGCGTCAATGCCCGCGCCACCTCACTCGCATCCATCACGAGCGTTTCCTGGTCTCTGGCCTTTTTCTCAGGAGCGATCATGTGAGCCAGTTCATCGTTAAACGTTCCCGAAAGAGGGCATAAAAAAACCTCCTCGCCAAGTAAGCCATGGCGAGAAGGTCACAGGGTCGGCGACGGCGCGGGACCGGCCGCTCCGCATGAGTCACACTCCTTGCTCACCTCGCGGGATGAGCGTTAAAGGTGAGCGGATTCTACCGGGTTGGCCCGACGGTGTCAAGCGGCCTGTTGCCCCGTCACTCCTTCCTGATCCCCACCAGCCACAGATCCGGTTTCACGCGCGCGCTCGGCAGGATGCTTTGGTGCATCCTGAAGGTCGGCAGGGTCTCCACCGGCTCAGTGGACAGAAGTCGAAGTCGGTTGGCTTGCAACGACTGGCTCAAGGCCGAGGGCCCCACCACAAACCCGAGGCCGCCTGGTCTGAGCGCACCGGCTACGGCCCGCGCCGTCTCCTCGACCTGCGCCAGGCGGTCGAACTGGGAAAACGGGATCCATGTATAGACCAGGTCGTATGGTTGCGCGTAGGCCGCCGTTCGAGCGGACTCCACCGACATCAGCCTGATTCGCTTCGCCCACTCTACGCGTCCGGCTTTCGCCAACTGATTCCACAAGGCCTGCGCCTGCTTCTGGGCAAAGTCCGGACGAGAGTACAGAATGGTATAGTCCCTGGCGCGATCCAAGTTGACACAGGTCGTCAGGACCGCATCGAAGTTGTGAATCAACACCCGCTCGGTTCGGGCCAGGTGGGCTCGTAGATTAGAATCCTGCTCCATCGTGTCTTGGAGGTAATCCGCCACAAAGGGCTGGGTCGGGGCTTCCTCAATCTCGGTCTCATCATCGGGGTAGAGAAGCACGGCAGAAAAAGCCCGCGCCGGCGCCACGTGTGGCGGCGGGCCCGCAAAAAGCGCACGCCAGTCCAGCGGATAGGACGGCGCCCGGCTCGGGAGGGAACCACCGATATCGCCCCAGGTCGGGCTGAGGGGCATCTCGACCCGTTTCTCGCCATCCTTCAGCACCAAGCGCCCCTGCAAGACCGCCACGGTCCGATCACCCGGCGCGAATCCCTGATGATCAGCCGCGACATAGGGCAGACCGGCTGGATCATCCGCCACGGTTACTTTCTGCACCGTGCTCCCCTTCAGGGTCACGCAGAGGTGGCGCGCCGGATCGAAATAGCGTCGAGGCGGGGCGGCTTCCGATGGGTAGGTTGGAATGCCCCGGTAGCGGAGCGGGAGGGGGGACGTCTGGTTCTGATCGTCATAGAGCCCGCGGATGAGCTCGAACACGGCGGAGCCGGTACCCGGCAGCAGCGATTGGAATAATTCCACCACCGGCAGGAAATCAATTCGGGCCCAATGCATGGTCCCCAGGCAGGCCATGAAACGGCTTCGCTCAAACGTACCGGCCTCCAACATAGAGAGCGCGTCCTTTTTGTGCCGGATGGTCGCCTGGCCCCGCGCGTCCACTGCCAGATCCTCATCCCCATAAAAGAACCGGACCTCCTCGAGGGAGACCCGCATCGCTTGCGCGGCCATGCTGCGCAGATCGTCGGCCCGCAATCGCTCCCAGCCTGGTTTCTTGGACAGGTCCAGCGTGGTGCAGTTGGCCAGGCCCTCCGGCTTCACCCCCACCCATTGCCCCCAGTCGAGACGCACGCGCGCCCGGGCAAGCCTCACCGTCCCCTTTGCCGCCGCGACCCACTCGCACTCATGGAAGGGGTTCCCCTCCGGATCGGTGGCCAGGAACCGCCGGTTGTCGGGGCCGTAGAAGATGAAGTGACCACCGGCTTGGCGCACCACCCGCCCGCCCGCAGCCGACAGGTCATGCACGAACGGACGATTGGCGTGGAAGGTAATGTTGCCAGGATGCGAGAGGGCGGAGTGGATTACGGGATCCACAGGTTTAGGTTGAGGTTGAGCGGTGAGGAACTCCCGCATTCATTCGGAGTAGTCTGTCCGACCTTAACCTTAGCCTCAGCCTCAACCTTATTCTCTGATCTGGCCGGAACCGAACACGACGAACTTGGAGCAGGTCAGCTCCTCCAGTCCCATCGGGCCTCGAGCATGAATGCGCGTGGTGCTGATGCCGATCTCGGCGCCGAGGCCGAACTGGTAGCCGTCGTTCAGCCGCGTGGACGCGTTGACCATCACCGCGCTGGCATCCACCTCGCGGAGGAAGCGGAGCGCCCGGGCATAATCGTTCGTCACGATCGCTTCGGTGTGGCGGGAGCCATAGCGGGCGATGTGTTCCATCGCCTCCTCCATGCTCTTCACCACCTTGACCGCCAGAATCAGCGCGAGGAATTCCCGGCCGTAATCCTCCGGAGAGGCCGGGTTGACCTCCGAACTGAGCTGGCAGGTCTTCGGGCAGCCCCGCACGTCCACCTTGGCCTGCTTCAGTTTCCGAATCAACTCGGGCAGCCACGTGCGCGCGATCGTCTGGTGGACCAGCAAGGTCTCCATCGCGTTGCAGGTAGCGGGACGCTGCACTTTGGCGTTCAGACAAATCCGTT
>MNDM01000001.1 GCA_001914955.1 Nitrospirae bacterium 13_2_20CM_2_62_8
CTGCTCGGCCATCTCAATGGCCTTCATCATGGCCCGGGCCTTGTTGCAGGTCTCCTCGTACTCGCGCTGCGGATCCGAGTCGGCCACGATCCCCGCCCCGGCCTGGATGTAAGCCTGCCGACCCTTGATCACGATCGTGCGGATATTGATGCAGGTGTCCATGTTGCCGGAGAAGCTGAAGTACCCCACCGCGCCGGCGTAAGGCCCGCGCCGCGTCGGCTCGAGTTCTTCGATGATTTCCATCGCGCGAATCTTGGGCGCGCCTGACACCGTGCCGGCTGGGAAGCAGGCCTTCATCACATCGTACGCGTTCAGGGACGGATCGAGCTCCCCGTTCACCTGCGACACCAGGTGCATCACGTGGGAGTACCGCTCCACCTGCATGAATCCATCCACGCGGACCGTACCCTTCCGCGCCACGCGTCCGACGTCATTACGGCCCAGGTCCACGAGCATCACGTGCTCCGCCCGTTCCTTCTCGTCCGCCAGCAACTCCCGCTCGAGCATGCGATCCTGCTCCTCCGTCGCGCCCCGCCGCCGCGTCCCCGCGATCGGCCGGACCGAGACCCGCCCATCCTCGCACCTGACCAACGTTTCGGGCGACGACCCCACCAGCTCCACCCCGCCGACCCGAAGATAGTACATATAGGGTGAGGGATTGATGACCCGGAGGGCCCGGTAAATCTCGAGTGGCGCGGTCTGGATCCGGACATCCCATCGCTGGGACACCACCGCTTGGACCACATCCCCCGCCCGGATATACTCCTTGGTCCGCATGACCATCTTTTCAAAATCCGCCCGGCTCATGTTCGCCGAGAAGGTCAACGGCTTGCGACGCTGTTTCGGGAGAGTCCGACGCAGCGGCCGCTTGAGGCGCGCGATCATGCGTTCGATGCGAGCGGTGGCATCCGCATAGGCCCGTCTGATTTCGGATTCCCGGCTGGACAACACGTGGCCGTTCGCCACGACCTTGATCTTCTGAGACACATTGTCAAAAATCAGCAGCGTGTCTGTGAGCAGGAAGGCCAGCTCAGGGAGACCCAGTTCGTCTTTGCGGCGCGCGGGAATATCTTCGAAAGAGCGGACCACGTCGTACCCGAGATATCCGACCGCCCCCCCGACGAAGCGCGGGAGGTCCGGAACAGCGACCGGGCGGTAGGCCGCCATCAGGTCTCGAATCCGCTCCAGCGGATTTGCGCCTGACTTGCCTCCGATCGGAACGCGTTGGACTCCGGAGCCCCTCGTCACGACGAGCTTCCCGCGCTCCTCCTGGACGACAATCGGGGAGCCACTGCCGAGGAACGAATAGCGAGCCCAGTTCTCCCCCCCTTCGACGCTTTCCAGCAGGTAGGCGGACGGGCCGTGGTTGATCTTGGTGAAGGCCGACACCGGTGTTTCGAAGTCGGCCAGGATCTCCCGGTAGAGGGGGATTAAGTTCCCGCGAGCGGCGAGCGACCGGAACTCCTCGAAGCTTAACGAATAGGAATGGTGCCGCATCGGTGCCCGCTCATTGATGGCCCACGATTAACTTCTGCCCCACCTCGATCAGGTCATCCGTGAGGCTATTCCATTTCTTGATCTGCTGGACGTCGACCCCATGCTGCCGAGAGAGCCGGAATAACGTTTCGCCCGGTTTGACCTCGTGGTACAGCGGCGACCCGACTTCACCTTTCTCGCCCATGAGGGTCTCGTCCTTCTGGGCCGCAAGCGGGAGGGGAGGCTGAGCCGCTTCCGGCGCCACCGGTGCTTTCTCAACTCGCCTGGGTCGCAAGGCGGACGGGCGAGACCGGCGGACATCGTTCCTGGACTTTTCCATCAAGGCTGCCGCCTCTCTCAAGGCATCGGTCTCCTCCTGGATTCCGGCCAATTGCTCCCGCACGGCCTTGAGTTGCGCCTCCAGTTCTCGGTTTCGCCCCTCATGCTCCGCGGCGTCGCGCGTCACGCGCTTGAGCTCGCTATCCAGTTCGCCCGTCCGCTTTTCCTCCTGCGCCAACAGGCGCTGAAAATTCAATGACCGCGCCTTTTCCGCGTCGTATTTCTCGGTCATCACACAGCCTGCCAGCACGAGGCCGCCAAGGCAGACTGTCAACAGATGGAAGCCGTTGCTGATTCTCATAGTGTCACCTGTCCTCTCCTCATCGTTCGTTCCTTGTGCCGCTCTGCGAGCCGAGTCCTGACCACCCTCCGCTCCGTGGCCGGCGTTCAACAAGAATAGAGCCAGTGCCGCCGAAAGTCAAAGCGAAACAGTCCTGGGCGGACCGGTTGGCACCGCGAAGCGAGATAGTTCGCCGTTTGACCCTCAACCGGCGCTATGCTACGGTTCATCCACGAATGACGAAGCCATTGGAAGTCAGCGATCAGCCTTCAGCTTGGACCCTCTCCCCAACCCTCTGGGTAATTCCATGGGCCAGCCGACTCATCGTTTGACTCGCGCCGAAGCCGGGAAGCGCATGGAGGCGCTGCGGAAGGAGATCCGCCGTCATGACTATCTCTACTACGTCAAGGATCGCCCCGAGATCTCCGATGCCGAGTATGACCGGCTGTTTCGGGAGCTGAGCGACCTGGAGGCCGCCTACCCCGATCTCGTCACTCCGGACTCTCCCACGCAACGCGTCGGGGCCCCGCCGCTGGAGGAACTGTCGAAAGTCCAACATGAGCGTCCCATGCTCAGCCTGGACTCAGTCGCCGGCGCCGACGAGGTGCGGGCCTTCGACAAGCGGGTGCACCGCGAGCTCGGGGTGGAGACGATCCAGTACACCGTGGAACCAAAATATGACGGGCTGTCGGTCGAGCTGGTCTATGAAAACGGGATGTTCAGGCGGGGGGCCACCCGTGGTGATGGAGCCACCGGCGAGGACGTCACGATCAACCTCCGGACCCTGCGATCACTCCCCCTCCAACTCCAGACCGCTCCGGACCTGCCCGCCCATCTGGTTGTCCGCGGGGAAGTCTACATGCGACTGGACGACTTCCAGGCGCTCAACCGACGCATTGCGGAACGGGGGGAAGAACCGTTCGCGAACCCGCGGAATGCCGCGTCCGGCTCGCTCCGCCAACTGGACTCCACGATCACCGCCGCCCGTCCGCTGGCCATCACCTGTTACGAGATCATGGCCCGGTCAGGGTCCCTGCCGCGCACGCACTGGGAGGAGCTTGAGTCACTGGCCCGGTGGGGGGTTCCAGTTCCAATCCAGCGACGCCAATGTCAGACCGTCGAAGAGGTGATCGCGTTCCACGCCGAGGCCGAGGCGGCGCGCGAGCGATTGCCGTTCGAGATCGACGGGATCGTGGTCAAAGTGGACCGGCGCGACTGGCGAGAGGCGCTCGGCGAGAAGTCCCGGAGCCCCCGCTGGGCGATCGCCTACAAGTTCACCCCGCGGAAGGAAATCACCCTGGTCCAGGACATCGTGGTCTCGGTCGGCCGCACCGGCACGCTGACGCCGTTGGCCTTGCTCAAGCCGGTCGAGGTGGGAGGCGTGACGATCAGCCGGGCCACGCTGCACAACGCCGACGAGGTAGCCCGCAAGGATATCCGGGTCGGCGATACGGTGAAGGTCGAGCGGGCTGGAGACGTGATTCCCGCCATCGCGGAGCGCATCGTGGTCCCGGGTGAGCGACGCGCCGAGCCGTTCCGGATGCCGGAGCAGTGCCCGGTGTGCAGCTCGGCGGTGGCCCGCGAAGGCGCCTACTATTATTGCTCCGGTCAGGCAGCCTGTCCGGCCCAGCTCAAGGGAGCGTTGGAGCATTTCGCGTCCAAGAGCGCGCTCAATATCGACGGGCTCGGCAAAAAGACCGCCGCCCAGTTGGTCGAACGGGGATTGGTCCGCGACCTGTCCGATTTGTACGCGCTCACGAAGGAGCAGCTTCTGACGCTGGACGGATTCGCGGAACGATCCGCCACGCTTCTGATGGACGCCATTCAGCGCAGCAAGCGCGTCTCCCTGGAGAGATTCCTGATCGGACTGGGCATCCGGCAGGTGGGCCAGCACATCGCCCGCGTGCTGGCGCGCCGGTTCGGGACGCTGGCCGCTGTCATGGCGGCCGACCGGGAGACCTTCGAAGGGGTCCATGAGATCGGGCCGGAAATCGCAACGAGCCTGACTTCATTCTTCCAGGAGCCGCAGAACCGGCGCGTGATCGACCGCTTGCTGGAGTTCGGGTTGAGCATCGAGCCACCCGTGCAGCGCGAGGTGACGCCCGGGCATGGTCAGAGGCCCCTGGAGAACCAGACGTTCGTATTCACCGGCGGGTTGGCGCGGTTCAGCCGTGAAGAAGCCAAGCGGCGCGTCGAACAGCTGGGCGGCCGGGCCACGTCGAGCGTGAGCAAGCAGACGGACTATGTCGTCGCCGGGACAGATCCCGGCTCCAAAGTGGAAGAAGCCAAACGGCTGGGTGTCAGGGTGCTCAGCGAGGCGGAATTCGCCACGCTGCTCGAACAAACGTGAACGCGAGGTTGCGCTGATGACCACACCACGCCCACGCAGCTCCTCGCGTGGCACGAAGGCGACTATCACGGACGTGCTGAACGCATTGCCGGCGCACGCCGCGGTGCTGGACAAAGACGGCAGAATTATCGCGGTCAACGGGGCATGGGAACGCTTTGTGAAAGACCACGGCCGGTGCTTCCCTCGCGTCGCCGGCATTGGCGACAATTACGTGAAGGCCTGCCGGCAGCCCCCGTCCGGATACGCCGAGAAGGGGCGCGAGACGTTAAGCGGCCTCCTCGCCGTGCTGAACGGCTCACTGGACCAATTCATGCTCGAATACCGCTGGCCCTCACCGACCGCCACGCACTGGTTTTTGCTGTCCGTCACCCCATTGTCGTCGAAAGACAGCGGCGCCGTGGTGTCGCACACCGATATCACCATCCGTAAACGCGTCGAGGAGGTGCTCCACGAGGCGCTGACCGAGGGCGAGCGCATCCGCACACGACTGAATACCCTGTACGCCGCGATCCCGATCGGACTGATCTATCTCACCCCTGACCTCATCGTCGAACGCGTCAGCCAGCAGATCGCCGAGATCCACGGGCGATCCATCGAGGAGCACATCGGGCGGCAGCTTGCGAACCTGATTCCCCGGGAGAGATGGACCAAGCTGAAACGGATCTATGACCGCGTCTTGAAGTCCGGCAAGCCGTACCATAGCCTCGAAGAGGACCTGCCGGACGCTCGCGTGTCGGGCGGCACCCGGTATTTCCTGTCCGACTTTTATCTCGAGCGGAACGAGGAGGGGACGATCACAGGCGTCCACACCGTCATGAGGGAGATCACCGACCAGAAGCTGGCGCTTCTGGCGCATGCGCGGCATTTGAAGGATTTAGAAGCGAAGAATCGCGAACTGGATCAGAAGGCGATTCGCGACCCGCTCACCGGCTTGTATAATCGGTGGCTCTTCGATGAGGTGCTGACCCGTGAATGGAAACGGTTCCAGCGATCCGGCGAGGCGTTCACGGTCGTCATCATGGATGTGGACGCCTTCAAAGCCATCAACGACCAGTACGGGCATGAGACAGGAGACCGGGCGCTGCAGCAGGTGGGAACCACGCTGCGCGCCAGCTTGCGAGAGAGCGATATGGTGGCGCGCGTAGGCGGGGATGAATTTGCCGCCTTGTTGCCTCGTACCGACAAAGACCGCAGCGCGCCCGTCGTGAAAAAGCTGCGCGACGCCCTTAACAGACTGCGCGTCAGCACGCCGACCGGCTCGATCCCCCTCACCCTGAGCCTCGGTACCGCCACGGTTCCCGGCTTCCCACCCGTGACGTCCGCCGCCGAGCTTCTGCGGGTCGCGGACAAACGGATGTACGAGGCGAAACGGGTTGCTTCATCCGGGAAGTCCCACCCCCGCTGAACCCGCCGGCGCGGGGGCCTTCTCCTCCTTGACGATCTGCACGCTCTTGATGGACTTGGGGTCTGCCTCATGGACGACCAGGCGGCACTGGCCCACCCGCACCTCTTCGCCCGCGGCCGGGATACGTCCCAACTGTTCCTGAATCAATCCGCTGATCGTGTTGGCATTCTCGTCCAGGCTGACCTTGAGAAAATCGTTGATGCGCCGCACCTCCGTCCGTCCGTGCACCAGGATCTGATTCTTTCCGATCCGTTTGATCAGCTCCTCCGTGATATCGGTCTCGTCCATGATCTCGCCGACCACCTCTTCCAGGAGGTCCTCGAGCGTGACCAAACCCATCACCCCGCCGAACTCGTTCACCACGATGGCCATGTGTCGCTGTTCTTGCTGGAACTGCTTCAAGAGCTCATCGGCCTGTTTCGCGGCCGGCACGAAGAGCGCCGGATGCGCGATCTTCTTGAGCCGGACATCATCATGCCCCTGAGCCAGGTCCATCAGCGCCTTGGTCTTGTAGAGAATCCCGATGATGTTGTCCAGGCTCCCGTCGAACAACGGGATGCGGGAAAACTTCGACTGGAAGAGCTGCTCTTGCGCCTCCTTCAAGCTCAGGTCACCGTCGAGCGCGAACATATAGAGGCGCGGCGTCATCGCGTCTTCGGCCGTGATCTCATGCAACTGGAACACGTTCTTGATCATCCTGACTTCTCCGGTCTCGATGGCCCCGGCCTTACGCCCGACATCCAGCATGATCTTGAATTCTTCCTTGGTCACATACGGGGCCGCGAGGCCCTTGCCTCCGGTATGCCAGTTGATTAAGGGCTCCAAAATGATCCGGATCGGCGCCATGATCTGCTCGAGCCAGTACATCGGATAGGCCATGGCGACCACGATGGCTATCGCGTGCTTGGCCGCCAGGGTCTTCGGCACGATGTCGGCGTAGATCATCAGCACAAGGGTCAGCACCCCGGTTGTGATCGCCAGCGCATCGGACCCGAATAAACGGAGTGTGATAATCGTCGTGAGGGTGGCTGACCAGATGTTGACGAGATTGTCGCCGAACTCCAGGGTCAAGAGCAGGCGTTGCGGATTGGTCCGCAGGCGCATCGCCATCCCGGCCCGCTTGCTTCCCGCTTCGGCCAGCGCCCGCAGCCGCGGTTCGTTGACCGAGAAGAACCCGATCTCGGCCGCCGAAAACAGCGCCGACAAGACAATGAGGCCGCAGAGTATCAGGATATCCATGGCTATTATTGGGGGAAACCGACTCGCGCAGATGATCGCCGCACGCGCCCGCCTGTGTCCAGGGGAAATGTGGGAAGCTGAGAGACTGGGAGTCGAAGGAGAAGGCTGATCGCCCTACCCGGTGTCGGCCCGCTACCCACCATCAGGGCAGTAGTTGTATCACACCCGCCTCTATTGAGCAAGAAAACTGATCAAACCGGTAGCAAAAACAATGACATGAGTCCCGAAGGAGCCGGCGCGCGGGCTGGATCGGACCCTCTCAGGTATCATCCCGCACGACGAGTGGTTCAACCTGCAATTGGGACTCGATCCGGTCGGCAACCGCCTGGGCCTGTCGCTCAGAGTCAAAGCGCCCGACGTGGACCCGGTACCGCCGCCCTCCCGAGAGCTCCACCACCTCGACGCGCACATCCGGGTACTGTCCTCTCAGCTTCCCGGCCAACGCCTGCGCATTGATCCGCTCGGCAAACGAGGCCACTTGGACCCTCAGTGAGCCAAAAGCGCCGGGCCGGCCTTGATAGCCGATCACCCTCATTTCCACCCGATCGGTGCCCTGGCCGATCATGCCCAAACCCTCCGCCGCTGCCAGCGACAGGTCGATGATCCGTCCCCTGGCGAACGGACCGCGGTCGTTAATACGCACCGTGACGGTTCGACCATTGCTCAACGATCGAACCTGAGCGACGGACCCCAGCGGAAGGGTCCGATGGGCCGCTGTCAGCCGGTGCATGTCGTACCGTTCCCCATTGGCGGTCCGATTGCCGTGAAACCCGGGGCCGTACCACGATGCGACCCCTCGCTCCACATAGCCGACGGGATACCCTGCATGCCGCGCCGGGCTTCCCGCACACCCACCGAACCCCGAGGCAGCCAGCAGGAGAAGCAGGAACACCCACGCGCGTCCCGCGCCAGGATGCTCAAAAAGGTCATCCAACAAGGCCGGAGGGAGCGAAAGCCGCGAGGCGTACTTTTTTCCGTACGTTGAGCGGTGAGAGCGACCGAGAACGAAGTTGGGGGCCTTTTTCAGCATCCTGCTAGAACTCGTCGAGCGATTCCCCCCTCAGAACCTCCAACGCCTTTGGCGTGTTGGAGACCGTCAGCACGACGATCGCGCGCCGTCCCTCTCGTGACGGGGTGCAATACCCGCAGATGACATTGATCCGGGCCTCCTTCAAATGTTTGGCCACCAAACCGAGGGCGCCCGGCTTGTTCTCCAGACTCAGCACCAAGACCGTCTCCTCGCGAAAGCGAAGCTTCTCGGCCTTGAGCGCCGCGCGGGCCTTCTCCAAGTCAGAGACGACGAGGCGGAGCTTCCCTCGGCCGGAGACTTCCGGCGCGGAAAAAGCCTTGATGTTCACCCCGGCGGCCCCCAGCACCGACGCCACTTGAGCCAGGGCGCCAGGCTTGCTCTCTGCGTTGATCACCAATTGCTGTGTGGTCGGCATGGTCTTCTCCGAAGGTGAGTGTTGAATGCTGAGTTATGGGTTCTTAGCCGGGTTACTCACAACTACTGCTCCTTATACCCATAGAGGCAGCGAGCGGTGGTGCCGCCGACGCTTCGCACCGTATGCCTGACTCGGGCCGGAATCAGCACCTCTTCTCACCGCTTCGGCCGAAACGTGCGCCCATGCATCTCCAATTCCAACTCGCCCTCCAATACCATCAGCAACTCATCCGTCGAATGCGTATAGTCCTTCCAGACTTGCCCGGGCGGATAAGAGAAGACCCGGCCGCCTCACCGTCTCGGCGGCGTGCACAAACTTGGCGCTCTTTATTCATCGCGCCGTGCACCCCGCAACTAAACCCACGTGCCTGCCAGTCTTGCTCAATCGCCGCCCTGTCTCCCTTCATTGCAGCAACCGCGACCTATCCTACAGCCCCGGACATCAGCATCATATACCAGAAAGCACAAAAGGGGATGCGGCATTCGGCCGACATCCCCCCTTGGACTGACACGAGCGCCGTTCGTCAGCCGAAGATCATGAGCATCCGCTCGTGGCGCCACACGTTTCGCACTTCAGACACGTGCCGTTGCGCACCAGCGTGAACTGCTTGCACTCCGTGCAGGGGTCGCCCTCATACCCCTTCTGCCGGGCCACCTGGACCGCGGTCGCGGTGAGCGTCACCGTCTCGCGTGTCAGTTCCAGCTTGTGGGCGATGCCGTCAGTGCTGTGGCCGTTGCCTGTCGAACCATTTCCGTTTCCGCGACGCGACGGGAACACCTCCATGTTGATCGCGGCGGACGCCAGCGCCTGCGGGTCGGCCTCCTCATTCGTACACTCCGGATCCTGGGCATCCTTCTTGATCGAGTCCATCCGCAGGTCATCCTCAACCACCTGCTCGAGATCGTGGCGGCCCAGGTAGGTGATGGCCAGCTCGCGGAAGACGTAGTCGATGATTGACGTGGACATCTTGATATGATCGTTGAGCTTGACCGGTCCGTTCGGTTCGAACCGCGTGAACAGGAACGCCTCGACGAATTCTTCCAGCGGCACGCCGTGCTGCAATCCCAGCGAGATCGCGATGGCGAAGCAGTTCCCTGTAATGACACCGCCCTCAAGCAGGAAGGTCTTCGTGTCCGGCTCAACGACGCAGAACGCATCGCCGACCTCACGCCTATCAATGATGTCGGTTACACGGTACCCCATTGTCCGGGGTCTCATGGTGATGCGATGGAGCGGGGCCTTGCGCGGGCCGTAGTTTGTTTCAGCGCAGTTCACGCTATAGCCGACGATTGTGTAGCCATAGAAGGGTGCTCGCGCCATCAACCAGTCAGCCGCCTGTAGGTTCTGGGTGCAGAGAAGGATGCTGTCGTACTTGCCCTTGCCACCATCCGCTGCGATCCAGCCCTCGATGAAAGACGCGATGTAATCACAACCGACCTTGGATTCATCCGGCAAGGCCTTGAAATCGGCGTCTCGGATGAAGGTCAAGCGGGCATTTCTTCCCGCAGACGGCGGGTAGCTGACACAGTCTGCCTGGCGCCGCAGGCGCTCAAAATGGGCCTGGTCTTTGGGGCCGCAGAGCTGCAGCATGTGGCGCTCAGGATAATACGTGTGGCGCCAGCCATCGCCGAAGACAAAGCCGTGCACAAATCCCTCTTCGTTAGGGTCCTGGACGGGCACCTCAGCCATGGCAGCCAGCACATTACCGACCCGAAGTTGAGTCGTGACCGTACCATCTGCGAGCAGCCAACGGTGATCGCGTGTGGCTTTGAACACCCGACGGAACCTGGTGTTCCGGCCATCGACGGGCTTGAGGACGACTTCAACGAAATGCTGCTGACCAAAGTGCTCCACTTTGGCATGGCGCTGCTTGCCGTCGGCACACGTGACGACGACCTCTTCTCCTACAGCATCTCGGAATGCTACGAGCTGATGATTGTGGAAGAAGCGCGTCTCCCCGTGAAAGCAGTTCATCAAGCTCCGGAAGGCCGCGCCTTCCTTGTGCATGTCCAGGAAGATCTCCCCAATCGTTCCGTCCGCATACTCGCCCGTCCTCAGGTAAATCTTGTGGCCGCCGACGATCGCCTTCTGGGTGTAGCCGAGCCGCCGCTCGGGCATCCTCCGCCGCTTGGCCAGGTAGCGCACCAGCACTCGTTCGGCGACCTTCTCGGCCGCCTGCATGATCTCGCCGCCGCTCGCCTCCCCGGCTTCCCCGGATTCACCGGAATCCGTCGAGGCGCTCAAGGGTTGGCTGAGCTTTGATCCGTCGCGGTACAGCGCCACGGCCTTGAGCATGCTACGCCAGGCGAGCATGTAGGTGGCCTCCACCTCTTTCACGGTGGCATCGTGCGGAACATTGACGGTCTTGGAGATCGCTCCTGAGACGAACGGCTGGGCTGCGGCCATCATCCGGACGTGCGCCTCCACCGGGATGAACCGCTGCCCGATCCGGCCGCACCGGTTGGCGCAGTCGAACACCGGCAGGTGCTCCGGCTTCACGTGTGGGGCGCCCTCAACGGTCATGGTGCCGCAACAGTAGTCGTTCGCCGCGGCGATCTGCTCCTGGGTGAACCCCAATGCCTTGAGCAGGTTGAAGGCGGGATCGTTGAGTTGGTCGTCGGCCAGGCCCAGCTTCTCCCGGCAGAAGTCCGCGCCCAGCGTCCATTTATTGAACGCGAACTGGATCTCGAAGGCCTGCCCCAGCGCCGCCTCCAGCCGGTCCAGCGCCGCGCCGTCGAACCCTTTGGCCTGCAGCGACTCGTGATTGATGAACGGCGCCCCGTTCAGGGTTCCATGCCCGGTGCAATAGGTCACGATGTCGTGAATCTGGGCTTCGTTGTGACCGAGCGTGGCCAGCGCGGGCGGGAGGCTCTGGTTGATGATCTTGAAATAGCCGCCGCCCGCCAACTTCTTGAACTTGACGAGGGCGAAGTCCGGCTCGATGCCGGTCGTATCGCAGTCCATGACCAACCCGATCGTGCCGGTCGGCGCGATGACGGTCGTCTGGGCGTTGCGGAACCCCGAGGCTGTGCCCAGCTCCAGGGCCCGGTCCCACGCTCCACGCGCGGCCCGCAGCAAGTCCGGCGGGCAGTGCTCCGGCTGGATCCCTTGAGGCTTGATGCTGAGTCCCTCGTACTCCTCCGGCGGTGCGTTGTACGCGGCGCGGCGGTGGTTACGGATAACACGCAGCATGTGCTCGCGGTTGCGCGCATAGCCCTCGAATGGCCCGAGCTCAGCCGCCATCTCGGCCGACGTGGCGTAGGACTCGCCGGTCAGAATCGCCGTGACCGCGCCGCACATGGCCAGCGCCTTCGGCGAGTCGTAGGGAATCCCTTGCCGCATGAGGATCGTGCCCAGATTGGCGTACCCCAACCCCAGCGTCCTGAACGCGAAGCTCTTCTGCGCGATCGAGCGGCTCGGGAACGAGGCCATCAGGACGCTGATCTCCAGCACGATCGTCCAGAGACGGACCGCGTGCCGGAAATCCTCAAGCAGGAATTTTCCGTCCGGCGTGTAGAATTCGGCAAGATTCAGAGATGCAAGATTACACGCCGTATCGTCGAGAAATAGGTACTCTGAACAGGGGTTAGAGGCATTAATGCGCCCGTCCTCAGGGCAGGTATGCCATTCGTTGATCGTCGTGTCGTACTGAAGTCCAGGGTCCGCGCATTGCCAGGCGGCCCAGGCGATCTTGTCCCAGAGCTCGCGGGCCTTGACGGTCTTCGCAACCTTGCCGTCCGTGCGACGCTTGAGCGCCCAGTCCCCGTCCTTCTCCAGCGCGTCGAAGAACGCGTTCGGAATCCGCACGCTGTTATTCGAGTTCTGGCCAGACACGGTCTGGTAGGCCTTGCCGTCCCAATTGGTGTCGTACTCGTGGAACAGGAAATGGGTGAAGCCTTCGCTTGCCAACGCGAACATCCGTTGGATATACGCTTCCGGCACCGACGACTGCCGGGCGGCCTTGAGCGCGTCCCTGAGCGTGATGTTCTTCTGAGGGTCCGCCTCAACCTTCGTCTTGCCCTCCCCGTCCGTAACGTGGCAGGCCTTCAGCACGGCGTTCAGCCGCTGGGCGCAGATCTTCGAGCCAGTGACCATGGCGGCCACTTTCTGCTCTTCGATCACTTTCCACTCGATGAACTCCTCCACGTCGGGGTGGTCGAGGTTCAGGCACACCATCTTGGCCGCGCGTCTCGTGGTCCCGCCGGACTTGATGGCACCGGCGGCGCGGTCCCCAATCCTAAGAAAAGACATCAATCCCGAGGACTTGCCTCCCCCCGAGAGGGGCTCGCTTTCCCCCCGCAGCTTGGAGAAGTTCGTTCCCGAGCCCGAGCCGTACTTGAAGATCCGCGCTTCACGGGTCCACAGGTCCATGATCCCGCCGTCGTTGACGAGATCATCCTCGATGGACTGGATGAAGCAGTTATGCACCACGACATTGTTGGAAAGGTACTGACCGCTCTCGGTCTGTATGTCATAGACTGGCTGAATACCAAGGGCCTCGATACGGAAGATCTCTTCATCCCGCAGCGCAGGGAGACGCTTCCCCGGAAATCGATGAGAACAAGCCACTTCCAGCTTCCGGCACTTGTCTTCCGAGACGAACCCGATTAACTCCTTGAAGCGGGCTCTGGCCTCCGCATAGCCGACCGAGACAAAGTAAGGCACCCGCCGATTCTCCCGCTTTTCCACGCCCCGCAGGATGCGGGAATAGATCCCCAGGTTCAGTAGCAGACTCTGGATACCCTGCGCCAACGGCTGCGACGTAGTGGTCAGCACAATGTCCGACTTGCGAAGGGGGCGTGCCCGCCCGGGAAGGCGCACCGTGCCGTCGGCCTGGAAGAGGGCCCGGAGATAAGCGGCCTGGGCCTGAATCCCGGCAGTCCAAATGGCAGTCGGGACGACGTGCTCAGCAGAGCGCTGGAGCAGCCCGTACTTCTCCACAAACGGTCTGAGGGCTTCGCCATCGAGCCGAATCCGCCGGACATCCAAACCCGGCGTTCGCGTCTCTACCCACCGAATGTGATAATGAATTCCCTCGAAGACCTGCTGGACTCTATCCAGGACGTGCTGATACTCGTCTTTATCGATCGTCATGAACTCAAGCGTCAGGCTGCGATTCGTCCCATGC
>MNDM01000065.1:0-20720 GCA_001914955.1 Nitrospirae bacterium 13_2_20CM_2_62_8
GCGCGATCGCCCGGACCGTGAACATGGGATCCTCCATCACCGAAAAGATCGCAGTGTTTGTACGGGAATGCGAAACTCCCCCGCTCGGTTCGAAGCCCTCGCTGGCGAGGAACGTGGCCGATCGAATTTCATGGGTGTGAAACTCGCGGACATCTATCGTCAGCGGGTATCCATCCACCAGGTTCCAGGTGTAGCCTTGGAGCTTCCCCGTGACATTGGCGATCAGTCCCGGCGGACCGAGCAGGCGGAGTGCTTTGCCGCGCCCCAGGGCAACGCGGAGAATCCGGTCAAAGCCGATAAAATGATCCATGTGCGTGTGGGAGACGAAGATGTCACTGGCCCTCAGGAGGCGCCTCGGCCCGAGCACCTCGTTCTGGCCCAGATCGAAGAGCAGGGCACGCCGAGCCCACTTGATCTCCACGTACATGCCCGGGTCGCCGAATGGGTCGTTGATCAGGTAGCTGGAAAATGATGGAGTCATAGGACCAACTTGAGGATCGAGTACATGATCATCACTTCGACCGAATGAGCGACGATCGGGGCGTACAGATTCCTGAACCTCACCCAGATCGCTCCCCATATCATGCCGTCCCAGACCGCGATCCAGTGGAGGTTTCTGAAGGTGGCCACCATGAAAGGGTCGAAGGCGAAGGCAAGGGCGGAGCCAGCGATCGCCGATGTTGCCGCCAGCGCTGGTCCGGCACCAGCGCGCGCGCACAGCGCCAAGAGGCGGCCCAGCAGGAACCCGCGGAAATTGAGTTCCACCGCCACGGCGATCAGCAGGATCAGCCACGGGAGCATAAGCGCCGTGGGGAGCTGGGCGTGAGGCGTCTCCCGAAGGAAAGAAATATCGCCGCCCAGGCGCGGGACGAGCCAGAGAATGACTGAAACATTCACGACGCCGAGGATCAACCCGGCGAGGACGCCCCAGCGGAGGCCCTGGACAAGCTGGTCAAGCCGGAGGCCCAGCCGCCGTGCGGTCTCGCCGTTGCGGAGGGTCCAGACCGCGAGCCCGAGATAGGCCAAGGTCTGGGGGAGAAACAGGATCGCGGGTTGGCTTTGGAGTCGGGTGGGCAGCGCATAGTAGAGGCCAGTCACGACGAGGGGCGGCAGCGCCAAGCTGGCCAGCCGCTCGGGGTCCTCACTGATCACCTGATCGTGAGGGGCGGCAGGTGACGCGTGGCGCGTGAGACTGGCGCTCTTCATTCCGTTCGGGCGGGGCGATCTCCAGGCAGAGCTATTGGAGTTCGAGTTGATAGCGATCGAGCGTGGTGCCCTTATTGCGAGCTAGGTTGGAAAGTGACTTGTTGTAGTCCACGATCGCCCGCAGCTCGTTTCCACGGGCGGTGGCCAGGTCGCGCTGGAAATCCAGCACGAAGCGGGTGGTGCTCAGCCCCACGTTCAGCCGTTCCTGTTCCGCCTGGAGCTGCTTTTCGGACGTGATGCGCGCGGACCGGGTGGTCTCGATCCGCTTGAAGTCCGTCTGCACGCGCCGCACCGCCTCCTTGACGCCGACTATAACTTGCTGCCGGACGCTTTGCAACGAGGCTTTGGCGTTCCGGGCCTCGAGCTGGCGCTTGTTGTACTGACTCCATGCCGACCGATTGCCCAAGGGATAGCTCAGGACCAGACCCGCCCCATAATTGTAGAAATCCCCCCCAAAGTTTCGCTGGAGCATATCCCCTCCGTCCTTTCCGAGGCCGGCCATCCCTGCCGAGCCCTGGAAACTCAGGTTCGGCAGTAGCTGGTTCTTCGCGAACTTGATATTGAGTTCGGTCGTTTCGATGTTTTTGCTCGCCTGCAGCACCTCCGGGCGTCGTTCGATCGCGACGTCAATCGCTTCCTCTAGGCTCATCGGTTCGAGACTCTGGACCGGTTTGTCGAGCGGACTCAGCCGTAGATCCTGCCGGAGTTCTTCCTCCGAGGGGTTCAAAAGCCGCCGAAACTGGTCTTCCTGGTCCCTGATCGCCTTTTCGGCGATGAGTGTCTGCTCAACCCGTGAGGCGACCGCGGCCTCGGCCTGGAGCACTTCGACGATGGCCATGACGCCCGCCTTGGCTTTGGCCCGGTTGCTCGCGAGCAACTCCTCGGCCGCCTTCAGCGCGGCCTGAGCGACCGTCAGGTTCTCGTTCGCGAAGACGAGTTCCCAGAAGGCCTGCTCCACCGTGGCGATCACCGTCAGCACGCGATCTAGAAACACTTGCCCCTCGAACTTTGCGTTGTTTTGGGCGATCCGCATGAAGGTCCTGTTCACCTCCGTGCCGAAGTTGCGCAATAAGGGCTGGGTCAGGGTGAACGCCAAGCCTGACTGGTACCCGGGATTGAACAAGAAGGAGGGGTTTCCAGCGACAAACGTGCGTGAGGGAGAGAAGTTCAGATCATAGTTTGCGCCGGTGAGCAGGTTTTGTGTCACGTCGAGCGTCACCGAATACTGGTTCTGATCGAGCGTTTGAATTGTGTCTAACGCCTGACCCGTGAGTCCGAAGACTGGCCGGTTCAAGGGCGAAACCGCGCGGTTATACTGACCGTTGAGGCTAAACAGCGGGTCGAACTTGGCCTGCTCGAAGATGATGTCGGTGAGCCGGCTTTCCTTAGTCTGGCGGCTGATCGTGATGTCCAGATTGTGCTGAAGGGCGCGCAGCACCGCGTCGGTCAGGGAAATCGCTTCCCTGAGTTCCGCCGCGGGCTTCCCGGGCTGGTCAGCAGACCAGGCGGTCGCCGCTGGGAAGACCATCGTCAGCAGAACAATCCCTCCGCTCAACGCAAGCGATCGAACGCTATGGTGGTAAGATGGCATGGCATCCCCCCTTGCTAGATGGCACGGTTTGCGGTATATTACAACCCGGCGTTCTGGTCTGGCTATCAGTGATTTACCTGAGCTCCTTGAGTGAAGGGTGTATGATCAAACAGATAACTCTGGCTGCGGTTCTCTTGCTGCTAGTTGAAGCGAATGCCTGGGGCCAGGACGCGCAGGGTGTGAAAGGGATGAACGGCGGAGTCGGAGTCTTGCATGATCTCCCTGGCTTTCTGGGGTCAAAACTCTACCTCGATAGTCAAGGCTCACAGGGCTATATGTACAGTGCCGGAACGTTCGAATCCTACAACTTTCGGACTCCTAACGGTCCCGCCTGGAGTGGGGGCATGATGACACTCGGCCCTCGGGGGACCGTGGGCCTGATCTCAGGAGCAAACCAAGGATCTTTCTCGACCAGCACAGGAACCATCCGACTGTCCGGATCCCCCACTGTGATCCCGTCTACCCCTCGGGACCTCCCGCCTGTTCCGGAGATCCAGTCGTCGATCCTGTTAGACATCCCCTAACTTTCTCGCCTTCCCGCTCATGGCCCGTTCGCGAACTGCCAGCTCAAGGACAGCACGTACCGAGCCGCTGCCTGAAGAATCTCCGGCTGGACTGTCTCGGCAGTATCAGCGGGCTGAACCCCCTCGAAAGCGCCCTCAGACCAGCTAGGCCAGACTGGACGCAGACCCTGAGGGGCCGTCAGAGGGAGCTGGTATACCTCTTGCTCCCACCGGTGCCTTGGATTCGGTCGCTTGTGTAGGTATCTGGCGACAGTCTCCTTCTCGACGAACCAACGGATTCGCCAATCTAGACGCAGCGTCCAGTGGATTCGCTTGCGTGTGCAGGGATTAGGCTACACTGTCGTCCTCAACCAACCCGGGAGTCTGCCGGCGCGGGCGCGGCCTGCATCTGATTTGCGGAGGACGATGATGACCTCCCACCGTTCTACAGATCAGGTATCAGGGCCGGGGGCTGATCGAAGGCCATCTCCCTCCTGTGCTGAGAACCAGGGGACGGCGGTGGCCTCCGGCAACGCCGCCTTGTTCGGCGAGATCGCGTGGCTGATGATGCGTTCGCCGGTCCATCGGCATTTGTTCTTGGCCGATCTGGAGTGGCTCGTAGCCCCGCCCCTCACGCTCAAGCAGTTCCGCCTGTTTCGCCGCGACAGGGTGCCGGTGGCCTTCGTGTCGTGGGCGCTGCTGACCGGCGAGGCCGAGCAGCGGGTGGTCAACGGCGGATGGCGGCTCCAGCCGGGCGACTGGAACGCCGGCGATCGCCTTTGGGTTGTGGATGTGGTGGCGCCGTACGGGGGGCTGGATGCGATCACCGACGACCTTCGCAAGCGGGTGTTTCCCGACCGTACCTTCAAGGTTATCTGCCCGGCGCCAGAGGGGGGCCGCCCCTCCGTCCAGGAACTGAAGGGGGTGCAGGTCACGTGATGGACGACCGCCGGCGGAGTCGCTTCAAGAACATTCAGCAACGCTCGGTCCTCCTCGGGAAGGAGCGCAAACTCCATGGCCCCAGCCAGACCCTACTGAGAGGTCATTGATGCCAACCACGTTTGAGCTCGTCAAGCTGCAGGATCACGCCTATACCGTCGCCAAAGCGCTGAATGCCGGGTTGCCGTTGCCCCAGGATGGTCCTGACGCACTGAACTGGACGTTGATGCGGGACATTCCGCTCGACCGGTTGAGAGATAAAGCCTCCGGCTACAACGCCGCGGTCTACTTTAACGCGGCGGGCGAGTTCGTCATTGTGCATGTCGGCAGCGAGGAGTTTCGCGATTTCGCTGTTGACGCAGGGATTGCTCGGGGCGTCCTTCCGAAAGCACAGCTCGACGCTGCGAATAACCTCGTCTCGGATCTTCGAGAGGGGTTCCCTGACGCCCCGATCTGGCAGACGGGGCACTCGCTGGGCGGTCTGCTGGCCGAGCTCAGTACCGCGTATCAACTCACGAAATATCTCGACCGGAACATATACGCCCTGACGATCGCTTCGCCCGGTGGCCGTCAGTTTATGAAGGAGATCGGCGCTGATCCGGACCTCGACTACAAGTCGAGAATCATGAGTATCTACCGGGCGATGGACCCGGTGAGAATGGGGGAATCCATCGGCACGGAGATCCGGCTCGGCGATGGCCCGACATTCTGGCAGTGGTACGGGCAGACCATCATACGGTTCCCTCAGGTCGGAGTGGGGTTGATCGCGAGCCACGTGAGGGCCGACCATCTCCTGGGCAATTACGAGAGCGCGCTCAGCCAACGAGACTTCGAGCTTCCCCCCGCCGCTGGACGCGCGGTCAATACTTCACTGGCCGACATGCAGTCGCTCTTCGGGTCGTTGGGCAGCCTGGGGGGCCAACGTACCGGCGACGTCGTCATTGAACTCGAACAGCAACGGATTGTCGGTCCGAGACTGCTGAGGAGCGAAGCCACCTCGAGCGACCCGCTGACAATCCTCCAGGGGAGCCTCGGCCCAAACCCATTCGGGGACGCCAGCCGGCTCGTCGTCGACGACCTCATCCTGAACAGCACCGACCGAATTCACACCCCGCTCACTCTGTCTGTCTTCACGGACGATGACCGTTCGGTCCTCGAGCAACTGCGGGATGAGGGTGTGCTGGAGCCGGGGCTTGGCAGCACGGAGATCAACACCTCGCCGACCTCGGCGCAAGAGCCTGCTCTCGCCGTGAATTCGACGAGTCTCACCGGTAGTTCCGGGGATTCCAGTCGTGCCGGCGCCCCCACGACCGACATCAACGACAGTAGTCCGGTAGCCGTCGCGGCGCTGGCTGGCCTCGACGGAGCGGTGCCGGTCGATACGAGCCGAATCGTCACGGACATCGTTCCACCCCCGGCCGTCGACGTCGGCGCCCCGAGCACGTCCGGCAGCTCCGATCCTTCCAGCGACGCCAGTACGTTGAGCAACTCCACCGGCGCCAGTTCCTCCAGCGACGGCGGCTCCTCCACGACCGGTTTCGGGTTTGTTCCGCCCACGCCAGAGCTGCCAACCCCGGGGGTCCTCGAGCCACCGCCGCCCTCTCCGGCCGCCGGGCCCCCTGACCTGGGATTGGTTGCGCTTTCCCCACCGCCGCCCCCCCCGGACTTCGGGCCGCCTGACCTTGCGTTGGGTGCGCCTTCACCACTGCCTCCTGCCCCGGTGCCGGCCGAGCCGCCCCCCCCCTCTGGGCCACCGCCGGTGGACGAGATCTGGTTCCCGGACCCCATGCCTGTCCCCATGATTGCGCCACCGCCCCCCTCGCTACCACCGCTCGCCTATGAGCCGCCGCCGATTTTCTACCAGCAGCCCCCGATTTTTTACCAGCCCCCACCGATCTTCTACGAGCCGCCACCGGTTTTCTCAGAGCCGCCGCTGATTTTCGACGAGCCGTCGCCAATTTTCTCCGAGCCCCCGCCGATCTCTTTTGACTTCTCCGGCGGTTTCAGTTTCTTTGGCTTTCCACTCGTCGTAGACCTCGACGGAGCGGGCCTGGATCTCGTCTCTCTCGCCACGTCAACGACGTCCTTCGACATGGACGGCGACGGAGTCCGGAACCGAACCGGATGGGTGGGGCCCGACGACGGCCTTCTCGTTGAGGACTTCAATCACGACGGCAAGATCGGTGACATCAACGAAATCTCATTCTCCCGGTTCGGTGAGCCCGGCGCGACCGACCTAGAGGGCTTCGCGGCGGCCTTCGACAGCGACCACAATGGCGTCTTCGATCCAAGGGATCAGGGGTTTGGCGAGGTCCAGGTCTGGCGCGACGCCAATCAGGACGGGCAGACCGATCGGGGCGAGCTCAAGTCGCTGGCTGACTGGGGGATCACGGCAATCGGGATGGAGCGTAAGGACTCGGAAGTCCCCGAGGCCCTCGACGGGCGCGGAAATATCCTGTTCGGCACGAGTTCGTTCACCCGGGCGGATGGATCAGTCGGGACGGTAGGCGACGTCGCCTTTGCCTTCCTGAGCGGGGCGAGCCAGGGCCCGCAGGCCCAGAAAGACGAAGCGGCAGGCGGGACGGGGAAGGCCGGATTGGCGGGAGCTGCCGGCCAGGACAGATTGCGCGGCGGGCCGGGGGATGATCCCACCCAGGGCGAGCTCGGGTTTGGTCTGGACCCGCTCGGGGAGGCCAGCCGAGGGCCCACGGTCGACCCCCATGACGCCAACGGCCGGCACGAGAGCGAGACCGTCCAGTCCGTGGACGGGTCCGCATTGAGTGATTCCTCCGTGATGGACCCCGCCGTCAAGCCGACGGGCGCCGCGGGCGACGACACGCTCACGGAGACGGCTACCCTGGACCAGTCCCTGAGGAGCTCGGCATTCCGGCTCGAGACCGGCTCCCAGGGCGCAACGGAGGCCGGATCGCTATTGTTCACCGGCATCACCGGCGGCAAGCCGATTTCACCGACTGGGCCACTGGGGTCAGAAGGATCCACGGTCGGGCCACCGACCGAGGGCGGGGCCAAGGACCAGAACCAGCCGGTGCCGGCCTTAGAGACGGCCAAGGGGGACGTCCTCAGGGCCCAGCAGGTGGAGCAGTTGGTGCAGGCGATGGCGGCCTTTGGGACGCCGCCGCTCAGCGGCCAAGCGGGGCTCACGGTCGCAGACCCGCAATCGCCGCTAGAGGCCAACCTGGCCGCGGCGCTTGAACCGACGGCCTCGCCTACGAATTCGGTGCGGACCTAGGGCGACGGAGGAAAGAGTGGCTGGCCGCGGTGAGCAAGCTGCGGTCAAGCAGGGCCAGCATGCAGGATCAGGGGAGCGCGGCGATAACCCTGGAGCAAGACAGCCAGCCAGGGGTTGGAGAGGTGGATACAGGGTTACTCTGCCTGCTGCTGGTGGCGCGCTACCACGGGTTGGCGGCGGATCCCGAACAGCTCCGCCATCAGTTCGGCGAAAATGGCCGGAGACTCAGCGAGTCAGCCCTCCTGCGCGCCGCAAGGTCGCTCGGGTTCAAAGCGGGCGTCGTCCCCGGCGACTGGGCGCGCTTGACCGCGACCCCTCTGCCGGCGATGGCACGGTTGACCGATGGGCGCTATCTGGTCCTCGCGAAGGCGGACGTTGAGAAGGTCCTGGCTCAGGCTCCTGACCAAGCGCGCCCGCTCGTGCTGCCTCGTCAGGAGTTCGAGTCGATCTGGAGCGGCCAGCTCCTGCTCGTGTCCCTGCGCGCCACGATCCGCCCACAGGATCGGACGTTTGATTTTACCTGGTTCATCCCGGAGATCGTGAAGTACCGCCGGATCTTCGGAGAGGTGCTGCTGGCCTCCTTCGTTCTTCAGCTCTTCGCGCTGCTGACTCCGCTGTTCACGCAGGTGGTAATCGATAAGGTCCTGGTCCACAAGGGCCTCACCACGCTCCATGTGCTGGGGGTCGGGATGGTGGTGCTCGCCCTATTCGACGTGACGCTCGGCGGATTGCGGACATATCTCTTCTCCCATACGACGAACCGGATTGACGTGGGCCTGGGCGCGCAGTTGTTCCGGCACATCCTGGCCCTCCCACTCGCGTATTTTGAAACGCGGCGGGTCGGGGATACGGTCGCTCGGGTCCGCGAGCTTGAGACGATCCGCCAGTTCCTCACCAGTTCGACGGTCACCGTGGTCATCGACCTGGTCTTCGCGGTGGTCTTTCTCGCGGTGATGCTGGTCTATAGCCCGATCCTGACGCTGGTGGTCGTGGGCACCTTGCCGGTCTACGCGGGGATTTCCCTCTTCATCACGCCCATCATCCGCACGCGGCTCAATGAGAAATTCGACCGTGGCGCGGAGAACCAGGCGTTCCTGGTCGAGTCGGTCACGGGCATCCAGACCGTGAAGGCCGTGGCGGTGGAGCCGCCGTTCCAGCGGAGGTGGGAGGAGCAGCTGGCCGGGTACATTCGCGCGAGCTTCCGCGCGACGAACCTGATCAGCCTCACCGGCCAGGCCGCCTCTTTCGTCCATAAGGGGACGACCATCGCGGTGCTGTGGATCGGGGCGACCCGGGTTATGAAGGGGGACCTCACCATCGGGCAGTTGATCGCGTTCAACATGCTCGCCGGGCAGGTAAGCGGCCCGGTCCTGCGCATCGTGCATCTCTGGCAGGACTTCCAGCAGGCGGTGATTTCGGTGGAGAGGCTGGGAGACGTCCTGAACACGCCGAAGGAGCCAGTCTCTCTGGCCACGCGCACGACCCTGCCCAGGCTTTCGGGGCGCGTAACCCTCGAGAACGTGACCTTTCGCTACCGAGCGGACGGACCGGAGATTCTCCGGCAGGTAGCCTTCGACGTGGCGCCTGGCCAGGTCATCGGGCTCGTCGGCCGGTCTGGCTCGGGGAAGAGCACCATCGCCAAGCTGATCCAGCGTCTCTACGTCCCGGAGCGAGGGCGCGTGCTGATCGACAGCGTGGACTTGGCCCAGGTGAACCCGGTCTGGTTGCGCCGCCAGGTCGGCGTCGTCCTGCAGGAGAATTTCCTGTTCAACCGCTCGGTGCGGGATAACCTCGCGCTGGCCGACCAGGGCGTCTCGATGGAGCAGGTCGTGCAGGCCTCGCAACTGGCGGGGGCGCATGAGTTCATCCTGGAACTGCCACAGGGGTACGACACGGTGGTCGGCGAGCGCGGCTGCTCGCTCTCAGGGGGACAGCGGCAGCGGATCGCCATCGGGCGGGCGCTCATCACCAACCCGCGGATCTTGATCTTCGACGAAGCGACGAGCGCGCTGGATTACGAGTCCGAGGCGATCATCCAGCGGAACCTGGCGCAGATCTGCCAAGGGCGGACGGTTTTCCTGATCGCGCACCGGCTGAGCACGGTGCGGCCCGCGGATCGCATCTACGTGATCGACCGGGGGGAGATCATCGAGCAGGGCGCGCACGACGAGCTGCTGATGCAGAACGGGTATTACGCGCGATTGCATAAGCTGCAGGACGGGCGATTTGCGGCGGTGTAGTTCCCCCCTCACCCCTCCCTTCACGCGTTGCATCCGAGAGAGCAAGGGGTCCGCCGCAGAAGGTTGGGGCGAGGGGTGAGGCAAATCCCCGGGCAGGGGCGAGGCGAGGGCGAGTGGTGACGGGTGACGAATGACTGATTTGATGACTAACGTGAGGCGACATTGGGAGGTCTGGCGGGAGGCCTGGGAGGACCAGAACCGGCAGCCGCCTGCCAACGCGCCGAGAGGCCTGGAGGCGGAGTTCCTCCCAGCGGTGCTGGAGATCCAGGATTCTCCCCCCTCGCCGCTCGGGCGTGCCGTCACCTGGACGATCATCACTGCGCTCTCGAGCGGGGTACTCTGGGCGAGCTTGGGCCGGTTCGACATCGTCGCGGTCGCGCAAGGCAGGATCATCCCCAGCGGCTACTCCAAGGTGATCCAGCCGCTGGAGAGCGGGGTCATCCGGGCAATCGCTGTCCGAGACGGCCAGGCGGTCGAGAAGGGAAAAGTCCTGATCGAGCTGGATGCGACCGGGACGACGGCGGACAAGGAGCGCCTCGCGAACGAGCTTCAGTCGGCCAGGGTGGAGGCGGCACGCCTTCGCGCGCTGCTTGCAGGACAGGCCGATTTCGACCCGCCACAGGGCGCCGATCCACAATTGGTCGCACTCCAGCGACGAATGCTCCGCGATCAGTCGGCGGAGCACCTGGCGCGGGTTGACGGCGCGCAGCAACTGATCGAGCAGCGGCGAGCCTCCGCGGAAGCCACCAAGACCAACATTACACGCCTGGAGAAGACGGTACCGATGTCGGAGACTCGCGCGAACGCGTTCCGGCAGCTCCATGAAAAGCAGTACGTTTCGGAGATGGAGTACCTATCCGAGGAACGGGAGCGCGTGGTCCAGACACAGGAGCTCGCCAAGCAACGAGAGCTCCTCACCCAGGACCAGGCCGCCTTGGCCGAGGCGCACAAGAACTATGAAGCGCTTAGGTCGGAATTTCAGAAGGCCCGTCAGGCTGAGCTCGCAGCGGCCGAGACCAAAGCGGCTTCCCTCGCCCAGGAAGTCGTCAAGGCCCAGCAGCGCACCGGTCAGCAGAAGTTGAGGGCGCCGATTGACGGCGTCGTCCAGCAGCTCGCCGTGCATACGGTGGGGGGAGTCGTCACGCCCGCGCAGCAACTGATGGTCGTAGTCCCGCACGGGTATCAACTGGAAGCCGAGGCCTGGGTGGAGAACAAGGACATCGGGTTTGTGAAAGTCGGTCAGCCGGTGGAGATCAAGGTCGAAGCCTTTCCGTTTACCCGCTACGGCGTCATTGACGGGATGCTGACCAGCGTCTCCAACGATGCGGTTCCTATAGAGAACGCTGGGCTGGTCTATGCGGCACGGGTCGCGATGAGCCGCAGCAGCGTGCAGGTGGAAGACAAGGTGGTGAATCTGTCCCCCGGCATGGCCATCGCGGTGGAAATTAAGACGGGGCAGCGCCGCTTGATCGAGTTCTTTCTGAGCCCGCTGTGGCAATCCTTGAAGGAAAGTATGAGGGAACGCTGAAACCCTTCCCTATGGCGCGTTTGCGAGCTGCCAGGTCAATGCCAGCACATAGCGGGCCGTCGCCTCGAGAATCTGGGGCAGGATCGTGTCCACTGCGTCGGACGGCTGGTGGAAGTGTGGGTGGGCGCCGGCGCTGACGACTGCGATCGTGGGCACCCCCACTTCCTTGAACGGGACATGGTCGCCACCCGGAAAGAAGCCGAAGAGGTCCAGCTTGTCTGCCAGGCCGGCGAGCTGACCGGCCCCGGTGGCCCTCTCCTTCGGTAGCCCGGCGATCCCCACCGTGAGTCGCCCGTTCCCGACGCCGGCGTGGTCCACGTTGATCATCGCGATGGTCTTGGCGAGGGGCCGCGCCGGGCGGCTCACGTACAGCCGGGAACCGAGCAGGTTCTGCTCTTCGCCGCTGAACGAGGCGAATACAATCGACCGCCTGGGTGTCGTTCCGGAGTAGATCAGTGCCCTGGCGACCTCGAGCAAGACGGCGGTCCCGGAAGCGTTGTCGTCGGCACCCGAAAACAGCAGGCCGGCCTGTCGGCCAGTACCGTTTCGTTTCGATCTGAAGACGCAGGAGAATCGGCGCCCTGGATAACGCCCAGAATGTTGACCAATGTCCCGGGCGCCTGCTTGCTCTCCCAGGCGAGGTGGGCCTGCATGCCGGTGCTGGCGGATTGTGGTGTCAGGGTACGATTCAGTGTCTCTTGAACATCACGCAGCGAGCGTTGCTGCGCCGAGAGGGTCTTCTCAGCTAGCGCCGGGCTAATCCAACAGCCGGGCAAGGTGTGCTCTCCGTCTACATGGCCGTAGTAGGCCATCGGCCCTGTGCTGAGGCCTCGGCGAGATTCATACGCGCTCAGGATCGGCCCGGTCAGCGTCAGGAAGGCGATGGCACCCTTCTCACGCGCCACCCGGACCTTATCGGCCTGCGAGACCGGCGCGGCGTATCCTTCCGGTTTCCCCCTGAAGAACAGCACAATGCGCTTCTGCACATCCACCCCCGCGTATTCGTCGAACCCCCTCGTGGGGTCCGAGATACCGTATCCCACGAACACCACTGGCGCGGTCACGTCGACGGAGGGGGAGTCCAGGATCGGCAGGTAGTCTTCTCCAGGGCGAGCCGAGATCGCTGAGGAGTCCGAGGATAATTCTAACTGCGCGATACCTCCGATCTGAGTGGCCGTCACGGCTGTGGTCGTCGCCCAGGGATGGGAGAGGGGCTTCAGAACCTCTGTTCCCCCCGGCTGCAGACCCAGGGACTGAAAGCGCTCCGCGACAAGGAGGCCGGATCGGAGGTCGTCCGCCGTGCCGGTCTGTCGCCCGTTGAGGTCGGAGCTGCTCAGCTGGGCCACGTCCGCCAGCATCCGGGTCCCCGACACGCCTTCCAGCGCCTTGACCAGCTTGACGTGGACAGGCTCCTCCCCGGACAGCCCGGCCAAGCCCACGCTTGGATCGGTGAGGACGAGGAGCCACCAGAACAGCGCGATGAGCGGTTGGCCCATTGATGTGAGAGGGTGCATGCTGGGGCGCGACCTTAGCATATCCTCCGATGGCCCGTTGCGTTGGCTCGAACCAGCGGGGTATGATGTCAACCCCAGACGGAGCGCATGATCATGAGAGAGGACGATCTCTTTTCAGGCCAGTACGTGGACTTCTTGAAGAATCGAGACAAGCAGAAGGGCTATCACTTCCAACAGGCCCCCTCCGGCAGCGCTGAGACGCCGACGGTCACGTTTTTGCAGAAGCTTCGCTGGTGGTCCTGGGATCGCTGGAAACGTTTGAAAAAGATCCGGGCAGAACGGGACCGCCAACTCCAGAACATTATCCAGCTCAAGCGATCATCCGACCCCTAAGCGTTCCCGAGGCAGCCGCCGCGGCTTGGCCTAGCCTAGTGGCGCTCGAACACCACCACCTGGTCCTTGCCGTGCAGCTTGGCGGAATAGAGGGCGATATCGGCTTGCTGGATCAGACCTTCCGGACTTTCGGCATCCTCCGGAAAGCCGGCGACGCCCAGGCTGCCGGTGACCTTCAGCCATCTGTCCGCCTGCTGGACGGGCAGGTCGAGTTTTCGAAATTCTGCGCAGATGCGTTCCGCGATGACGGCCGCGCCCGGCTTTCCGGTTTGGGGCAGGATGATGGCGAACTCTTCGCCGCCGTACCGGCAGGCGACGTCAATCGTCCGGATCGTTTGACGAATGATGCGCGCGGTGATCCGGAGAGCTTCATCCCCTGCTGGATGCCCATATTGGTCGTTGATCTTCTTGAAGTCGTCGAGGTCCAGCATCACCAACGACAGCGGCGACTCGTGCCGTTTCGCGCGCTGCACCTCCTCGAGCAGCCGTTCTTCAAAATACCGGCGGTTCGCGAGCTGGGTCAGCGGATCCATCGTGGAGAGCTGCTTGAGCTCCTCGGCTTTTCGATAGTAGGTGCCCCGTTCAATCACCACTGACGCATACGTCGCAACGGCCGAGAGACGCTCCAAATCCTCGGCTGAGAACACCTCGCCGCTGATCTTGTCCGAGACGTTGAGCACCCCGATCGTGCGATGATTCAGCTTCAGCGGAAGACTGATGAAGGATTTGGTCCGGTACCGGGGTCGTTGTTTTTGAGCGACCCGCTCGTCCGTCTCCAGATCGGAGACGAGTAAGGATGCTCCGGTGGCCAGCACCTTGCCGGAGATCCCCTGGTGGGGGGCCACTCGAACCGATTCCAGCAGCTTCATGTTGAGTCCCCTCACGGCCTTGACGGCCAGACTCCCTTCCTGTTCGTCGAGGAGCATGAGCGAGCCTTTTTCCGCATCCACCAGCGAGACCAGCCTCTCCAGAATCAGGTCGAAGAGCTGGTCGGTATCGAGGGACGAGCCAAGCTCCTGCGCGATACGACTCATGGCCAAGTCCCGTTTGGCCGCCTCTTGCAGTCGATGCTGGAGCAGGCGGTTGTGTAACACCAAGCTGGTTTGAGCGCAGAAGGCTTCCAGGATCTGTACATCATCCGGCTTCAGGGTGGAGTCAAGAATCAGGATCAACCCTTCGACTCGGGCATCCGGGACGACCAATGGGAACAAGTCTACTGAATGCACCGTCGCAGGCAACCCCATCTTGAGGATCTCCCGGGTTTCCTCGGTCCGAAGGTGCCGGCGCTCAGCCAGGACCTTGTTCAGAAGGCCCTCTCTGGCACTCGCGCGATATCCTTGCAGCAGTTCCTTCTGATACCCAAACGCCTGGCTGAGTCTGAGGGCCTCGTTCGTCCCGTCCACGTCCAGGAACCCCACCGTGTTGACGTCGAACAGGATTCCGATCGAGTTGAGGACGGTCGAGCAGAAGATCTCGTTATCGGATTCCTGCTGGAGGTCTGCGACCAGGCTGAAGAGCGTCAGCAACGAAGAGAGTTTCAATCCGATCGTGGCGCGCGTATGCCGGCTCTCGAACAACAAGCGGGCCGCCTGTTCCACGTACCGGGCGGCAGCCAGAACCCGCGCATTGTCAACCGGCGGTTGGTCCTTGGCCAGCGCGACGAAGGCCTCCTCAGGAAGGTTGGTCCGATCGGTGAGCCGGTCCGTCGGTATCCGCTCCTCTTCGGCGATGAAGCGTTTGCCTCCCTGGAGAATGAGCGTGACCTTGCCGCCCACCATGATGGGGACGGTGAATACATGGAGGTTGGCCTCACACTTGAGAAACGCCGGCTTTGCGGTTTCCACGGCCATCGCCACGGCTTTTCCGCAATGGGCCTGACAGTGCCGCTCGCCCACATCGCTGCACTGAACGGCGGCGCAGATGGAGTTGTCCTGGCTGGGGGCGCACACGAGGGTGCGTTGGGGGTCGAAGCTGAGCAGTGACAGGCCGGACAGCGACGCGAATCCTTCCTGCGTCGCCCTCCAGGCGGCCAGCGTTTCCTGATCCATGGGCATTCGCCTTAGACACGGTTGAGGTCAAAGAAGATACGCGATGATACCCTCCCGATTCGACGGGGTCAAGCCGCAAAAATACGCACAAGATCAATAGGTTCAAGCAGGACCGGCGTCGAACAAGGGAAACGATCACGGCTCCCGGGCGTCGCTCTTTGGGCCGGCCTGGTTATGTTAAGATGACCGCCGGAAGAAACCATGACGTCGTTCAGACTGGAATCCGAGTTCTCGCCACGGGGGGATCAGGCCCAGGCGATTGAAAAACTCACCGCCGGGGTGCGCGCGGGGACCAAGCAGCAGGTCTTGCTGGGGGTGACCGGGTCGGGCAAGACGTTTACGATGGCCAACCTGGTCGCCCGCGTTCAGAAGCCGACGCTGGTGTTGGTCCACAACAAGACATTGGCCGGTCAGCTCTACCAGGAATTCAGACAGTTCTTCCCTCACAACGCCGTCGAATACTTTGTGAGTTATTACGATTACTACCAGCCGGAGGCGTATCTGCCCCAGACCGACACCTATATCGCCAAAGATGCGTCCATCAATGACGCCATCGATCAGATGCGGCACTCAGCGACCCGGTCGCTGTTCGAGCGGAACGACATCGTCATCGTCGCGTCGGTCTCCTGCATTTACGGCCTCGGCTCCCCCGAGGTCTATCACGGCATGCTGTTGTACCTGGAAGAGGGGATGGAGATCAGGCGGGAGCAGATCCTGTCGAAGCTCGTGGAGATTCAATACGCCCGCAACGACACCGACTTTCACCGGGGGACGTTCCGGGCGAGGGGTGACGTGATCGAGATCTTTCCGGCGTCATCCGACGCCGTCTCGGTGCGGATCGAGCTGTTCGGCGATACCGTGGATGCGATCCATGAGATCGATCCGCTGACCGGGAAGTCGCTGGCGCGATTGCCCAAGGCGCCGATCTACCCCAACACGCATTATCTCATCGCACCGGACCGCTACGAGCGCGCCCTCAGCGGCATCGAGACCGAGCTGGGAGAGCGCCTCGCCTTTTTCAAGCAACACAACCAACTGCTCGAGGCGCAGCGTCTTGAACAACGCACGCGATTCGACCTGGAGATGATCCGGGCGATGGGATACTGCCACGGGATCGAGAATTATTCCCGCCACCTCAGCGGACGGGCCCCGGGTGAACCGCCGCCGACGCTCCTCGATTACTTTCCGAAAGACTATCTCCTCATCGTCGATGAATCCCACGCGACGATCCCGCAGGTCCAGGGGATGCACGAGGGCGACCGGTCCCGCAAGAAGAGCCTGGTGGAGTACGGCTTCCGCTTGCCCTCCGCGTACGATAACCGCCCGCTGACGTTCACGGAGTTCGAGCGGTGCATCAATCACGTCGTCTATGTCTCGGCGACCCCGGGTCACTACGAGCTTGAACGGGCAGGTTCCGCGATCGTGGAGCAGGTCATCCGGCCCACCGGCCTGATGGATCCCGTGATCGAGGTCCGTCCGGCGCGCGGCCAGGTGGACGACCTGCTTGGGCAGGTGCGGGCTGAGGTCGCACAGGGCCGCCGGGTGCTGGTCACGACGCTGACCAAGCGCATGGCGGAGGATCTGACCGAGTACTATCACGATCTCGGCGTGAAAGTCCGGTACCTGCATTCCGACATCAAGACCCTGGAGCGGGCCGAGATCGTCCGGGACCTCCGGCGGGGTGTCTTTGACGTGTTGGTCGGCATCAACCTGTTGCGGGAAGGGTTGGACATCCCGGAGGTGAGCCTGGTCGCGATCCTGGATGCGGATAAGGAGGGGTATCTCAGATCCCACCGTTCCTTGATCCAGACAGCCGGCCGCGCGGCCCGCCACAGCGAGGGGCGGGTGATCCTGTACGGGGATCTGGTGACTGAATCGATGCGGCTGGCGATCGAGGAAACGGCCCGCCGGCGCCGTCTCCAGGCGGACTTCAACGCGGCCCACGGCATTACCCCCGAAAGCATCAAGAAGGGCATTCCGGAATTGGCGTATCGCGTGTCGGAGATGGACTACCTCACGGTTGAGCTGGCGGCGGAAGCGGTGCAACCCTACGAGAGCACCGACGCGGTGGAGCAGACCATTCAGAAATTAGAGGAGCAGATGAAAGCGGCGGCCAAATCGCTGGAGTTTGAGCGCGCGGCTGAACTACGGGATCGGATTCGCACGCTCAGGCTGAAAGAACTGGAAGTGCGTCAGTAGCAGTTCACCCTAATCCGAAAATAATCCATGATGGCTGGATCAGCTCCAGCGGGTCCTGTCCTGGCGCGCACCCCCGTCGTCCTCGCTCCACCCATCCCCCCGTGGGGGTCACTTCGACGTTTGGCAGGGCACGGGCGCTGTGTGATGGTGCTTGGTGGTACCCTATTGGCTCTTCGCCCCTTTCCGGGGACCCATTGCTTGGTTTCGTGCAATGGGTGATGGCGACGGGGGACCCGCTCGCCACGCCACCCACTGGAGCAAGACACGAAGAGTAGGTCATTTTTTCGGATTAGGGCTAGACTTGCTTGTAGAGGTACACGCCGAGGAAGATCCCGAGGAAGGTCAAGAGGTTCATCTTCAGGGTGAACCCGATGGTGATTCTGAGCAGGATGAGGTTCACGGTCAGCGGCGGGTTGATGCCGGGAGTGAGCGCCGTCGAAAAAATGCTCTGAATCGCGCCTTCCGGGGCCATGACCCGCAGGATCTCGCCGAGAATTCCGCCCAGCAGCCCTCCCAGAAGGATAAACAAGAGCAGCATCCAGGGGGATTTTCGCATTCCGGCCTCTCTCGGGAAATTGCCGTGAACCATATCGAACCCGTTCTCAGAAGTCAAGAAACACACCTGTCCGCATCCTCCGTCCGGTCGGGTCTCAGCATTGAAATTCCCCACTCTCTCCTCTTATTCTGAGGAGCGACTCCACGCCCAGCCCTCGTCAACCCTCCGTCGCACCTTGACATCTCGGCACCTGTTGTTTAGACTGCACTCTGCTCTTTTTTCTGATTTTTCGAGACTATCCGAGCCTGTCGCAGGATCACCGGTCTACTCTCGAAACAATCCACAACGGCCGTCTCGCAGCAGGGGAATTCTGCGACAGCCTTCCGGGAGTGTGGGACATGTTCGATAGCCTCAGCGAAAAGTTCGAAAAGATTCTGAAAAAACTCCGTGGCCACGGGGTGCTGACCGAACAGAACATCGCGGAGGCGCTGAAGGAGGTCCGCCTGGCCCTGCTCGAGGCGGACGTGCATTTCAGGATCGTCAAGGACTTCGTCGACCGGGTGGGTCAGAAGGCGGCCGGCCAGGACGTGTTGGAAAGCCTGACCCCGGGCCACCAGGTCGTGAAACTCGTGTGGGACGAACTGCGCGACCTGATGGGCCGGGAGCAAGCCGGCCTCGGCTTCGCGCCGGTTCCGCCCACCGTGATCATGGTGGTGGGCATACAGGGCGCCGGCAAGACGACGACCTGCGGCAAGCTCGCGCGGGTGTTCAAACAGCAAGGCAAACGCGTCCTCCTGGTAGCGGCCGACCCGCGCCGCCCCGCGGCCGGCGACCAATTGGCCAGCCTGGGAGCCGACCTCGAGGTGCCGGTGCATCGTTCTGACCGCCCCGGCGCGACACGGGCGGATGTGGTGCGGACCTGCGTGGAGGGGGTGGCGCGCGGCCACGATCAAGGCTATGACGTGGTGGTCCTGGATACGGGAGGTCGTCTCCACGTTGACGATGAGCTGATGGAGGAACTGGAGGACATCAAACGCGCCGTCATGCCGCACGAAGTGCTGTTGGTGGCGGACGCCATGACCGGCCAGGATGCCGTCACCATGGCGGAACGGTTCGAGCAGCGCGTCGGGCTGACCGGCGTGATCCTGACGAAGGTGGAGGGAGACGCGCGCGGCGGCGCCGTGCTGTCGATCCGGGCCGCCACCGGGAAACCGATCAAGTTTCTCGGCGTCGGCGAAAAACCGGATGCGCTGGAGGCCTTCCATCCGGACCGGATGGCGTCCCGGATCCTCGGGATGGGCGATGTCCTGTCGCTGATCGAAAAAGCGCAGGAGGCCTATTCGCGTGAGCAGGCGGACGTGATCCAGAAGACGATCACTGCGAAGTCCCTGACGCTGGAGGATTTTCGAGAGCAGATCGCCCAGGTGCATCGCATGGGGTCGATGGATCAGATTCTGGGGATGCTTCCCGGGGGGCAGCGTCTGAAGGAGATGGCAGCGATGTCGGGTGATGGCATGCCGGAGCGGGAGATCCGCCGCACGGTGGCCATCATCGATTCGATGACTCCCCGCGAGCGCCGGGACCACACGATTCTCAACGGCAGCCGAAAAAAGCGCATCGCCCGCGGCAGCGGAACGAGCGTGCAGGACGTGAATCGGTTGATCAAACAGTTTCTAGCTGCACGAAAAATGATCAAAACCCTGACGGATGGGGGTGGGAGACGGCAGCTCGGGCAACTTCTGCGAGGTTAAGGTTCAGGCTGAGGTTGAGTGAGTCTTAAGGCGCAGGTCAGCGGGGACGAAGCCGGGGATCGAATTCTGCCTCAACCTCGACCTCAACCTGAGCCTTCTTACGGGAGGAGAACGACGTGGCGGTTCATTTGCGATTGACGCGAGCGGGCAGGCACAAGCTGCCATTTTTTCGACTGGTGGCGGCGGATTCCAGAATGCCGCGGGATGGGCGGTATCTCGAGGTGCTGGGCACCTACGATCCGCTGAAGAATCCACCGCTGACGCAATTCAAACAGGAGCGGGTGCTCGATTGGCTGGGGAAAGGCGCCCAACCGTCCGTGACCGTGCGCACATTGCTCCGCCGGTCCGGCGTGTGGAAGCAGTTCGAGGAGAGGCGCGCGCGAGCCAAGACAGCCCCCTGACGTCGATGGCCGATGCGGCTGAGCTGATCGCGATCGGGTTGATTGAAAAACCGTTCGGGGTCAAGGGCGAAGTCCGGGTCCGGTCGCTCAGCGACGTGCCCGGGCGATTCGAGGGGCTGAAGGACGTGACGCTCGTGGCTCCCTCGGGACGGGCGCTGGTCACGGTGGTGAACCGGGTCCGGGGGCATGGCGGGTCCTATGTCCTCGGGTTTGACGCGTTTTCCAGCCCGGAGGAGGCGGCGGCGTTTCGCGGAGCGTTGGTGAAGATTTCCCGGGGGGCCGCGCCACCGTTGCCGGCGGGACAGTATTATGAATACGAGCTGGTCGGCATGACCGTCGTGGCGGAGACGGGCCGGGTGCTCGGGACGCTGGAGGAGGTGTTCGAGACCGGAAGCAACCATGTGTTCGTGGTCCGCCGAGAAGGCCGGGAACTATTGATTCCCGGCCTGAGGCAGGTGGTCGCTTCCGTTGATCTGCAGACTCGGACCATGACGGTCCGATTGATCCCAGGCATGGTAGACGACGAGAACGCGAATGCCGATGCGGTGTGACCTCATTACGCTGTTTCCTGAGATGGTCTTGCCGGTCTTGGGGCAGAGCATCCTCAAGCGGGCCCGGGAGAAAGGCTTGCTGGAGGTCCGGGTCCGCAATCTGAGAGACTACACGCTCGACCGTCACCAGGTGGCGGACGACGCGCCGTACGGAGGCGGGGCGGGCATGG